>NZ_FWXQ01000021.1:0-3008 GCF_900176445.1 Pseudomonas sp. URIL14HWK12:I5 | reverse complement strand
GAGCAGACGCGAGTCAGAGCTGCGGTCAGAGTGGTCTTACCGTGGTCAACGTGGCCGATAGTGCCGACGTTAACGTGGGGAAGGGAACGATCAAACTTTTCCTTAGCCATCGATACAATCCTCCGCAGAAGAAATAGTCTTGCGCTGATAAAACAAAGGCAGATATTTTCATATCTGCCTTGTTTATATGGAGCTCTTGAGCGGATTTGAACCGCTGACCTCACCCTTACCAAGGGTGTGCTCTACCAACTGAGCTACAAGAGCGAAACACTTTGCGCAAAATCCGGCAAACTTGGAGCGGGTAGCGGGAATCGAACCCGCATCATCAGCTTGGAAGGCTGAGGTTCTACCACTAAACTATACCCGCGGAGCTTGCGGCTCTCGCTAAAACTGGTGGAGGGAGAAGGATTCGAACCTTCGAAGCTCTCGCAACGGATTTACAGTCCGTCCCCTTTGACCGCTCGGGAATCCCTCCAGATGTGGCCGGCATTCTATTTGTCTGCCGTCCTAGTGTCAAGCGTTTTTTCAAATTTTTTCAATCAAATCTGAAACTTAGCTGCTTTGACACCGCTTCCAGTTCTACCACCTGAGTGGTGTTCCCTGTGAAGCGGGCGCCATTCTATCAAGCTATTCGCCAGTTGCAATACCCTGGCAGAAAATAATTTTATGTTTTAAGTCTTTGAAATCATTGGAAAGAGCTGAGAGTACCGTTTGGTCCAGCAAACGCTCGCTTTCCGGTGCAACCTTGAGCCAGCGCCCATCTGCCCCCGGCAGCTGCCCCACCACTGGCAAGGTCGCAATATCTAGGCTCAAGAGGCGCTGACGCAGCGCATCCAGCTGCCCCTGCCCCATTACCCCACCCACTACCAGGCATTCATCACGACGCTTGGGCGGCGCCGACACGCCTGTTTCACGCAGTAGACGGATCTCTTGCTGATTCCCCTTGTACAGAGACAGCGGGGCGACTTCCTTGACCTTCAGCGGGGCTTCCTGCTGATGCCACACGTAATAGAAGACGTTGAGCACCAGTAACAGCAGAAACAACCAACGCATAGGCACCTCAATCCAATGGGCAGGCCATGGCCAGGCCAACGAAAACCAGGTCTGGCACAACACGCGCCTGGGGCACAGCCTCCCTTACCAGTGGCGCATCACCCCCAGTGAGAAATACCGTGAACGTGTCCCCCCACAGCACACGCGCCTGATCAAGCTGGGTGCGCGCAAAACCCTGGAGCATCAACACACAACCGCGCTCGACCGCTTCGACGGTTGAGCGCCCGGGAGACAGACTGGTCAATGCGCGCTCGGCGGAGGCATCGTCATAGCGTATACGCCGGGTATGGGTGCGCAGCTGGCTACGCATCAAAGGCATGCCCGGGCAAATGTAACCACCCAGATGCTCACCATCCGCTGCAACGAAGTCCGCTTTTGCAGCAGTGCCCAAGTCAATGACCAGGCACGCGCCCTTTGCCAAGTGAAATGCACCCAGCGCAGCCAGCCAACGATCCATACCCAGACGCTGATAATCGTCATAGCCATTGCGCACGCCGGCCATTTCCCGTGCCGGATGCGCAACACGCGCCTGAACGGTAAACGCCTGGGCAATCAATGAACACAGCGCATCGGTTTCTTCCTCGCTGCGCACACTGACAATGCGACAGCCCGTAAGACGCACCGAAGCCAACGCAGCCACTTCAGCGAGCAACGCCTGATCGGAATCGACGATCCCGCCACCTTCAATGACTGCATCAGCAGCATGGATTACCCGCCACTTGATGAAGCTGTTACCGCAATCGAGCTCAAGAATCATCACGCAACCTCAAACTGAGCTCACCACCACTGAAGCTCTTTTCCACTCCGTCCACCTCAAGGCGCAAACCACCCTGCCCGTCGACGCCGAGAACCACACCATCAATATGCGTGCTGCCAGCAACCAGCGAGACATTGCGCCCCTGCCAAAGGTGCGCCTGCTCCCATTCTTCCAGGAATGCTGCGAATCCGTAGCGGCGATGGCGTGCCAATTCATGCTGCAGTTGCTGACTGAGCGATGCCACCAAGTGATTGCGATCAATTGTCGCACCCACCTCACGCCGCATTGAAGTCCACTGTTGGTCGACCTGGTCATTTGCCTGCATGTTCACATTGATACCGATACCCAGTACTACATGACAGACATCAGCAGGGTCGCCCACCAGCTCCAGGAGAATGCCGGTAATCTTCTGCCCGCGAACCAGCACATCGTTGGGCCATTTGAGCCCTACCTCTTTTACGCCAAACGCCTGCAGGGTACGCATTACGGCCAGTCCCACCACCAGGCTCAAACCTTCGAGCTGACGCATGCCGCCTTCCACCCGCAATACAAGGCTGTAATAGAGGTTCTCGGCGAATGGGCTGACCCATTGACGGCCACGCCGGCCGCGGCCGGCACTCTGCCGCTCGGCCAGCACGATAAACGGAGCAGCCTGCCCTTGGCCGGCAAGCCGCAAACCTTCCGCATTGGTCGAATCAATCGATTCGTGGATGAACACCGGCCACTGCTCGCCTTCGGCATAACCGGCGATTGCGTGTGCTTCGAGCAAGGCGAGCGGTGCCGCCAGCTGATAGCCGCGCCCACGAACCTTGTGAATGGTGAGGTTCAGTTCACTCTCCAGATGCTGCAGCTGCTTCCAAACGGCACTGCGACTCACCCCGAGGGCTGCCCCCAGGGCTTCACCGGAATGGAACCGGCCATCCTTGAGGAGATTCAACAACTTCAGCATGCCAGTCTCGACTTGGAATAAGGCAGGCATGATAGCCATGGGCTGTTGGCTTGCATAGGAAAAGGGCCTGTAAGTGCGGCCTTGTGTAGCGATCCCCGTGGGGTTCAGCTTTTGCCGCGGAGCAGGCCACGCGGTGGATGGCACCGGCGTTGCCGGTGTTCGCGGCTAAAGCCGCTCCTACAGGGATCTGGGTAAAGCCGAGACTTGCGTGAGAGCTTGGCTTTTTCGGGCCACAAAGACAAAACCCCT
>NZ_FWXQ01000009.1:0-308171 GCF_900176445.1 Pseudomonas sp. URIL14HWK12:I5 | reverse complement strand
ATACGACTTGCCCTAATTTGGCACCCGAGCCGTACCGGTCTCCCGCACATGGAAATAGCCCAGATCGGCAAACAAGGCCAAGGCGGCAGTGAACTCCGCGACGAGTGGGAGTTCATTCGCCGCTACATGGAAGAAGGCCCGCACGCCGTCCCCCGCCCTCGCCTGAGCACCCAACTGCCCTCACCCATCCAGGCCTTCAGCGCCCAGTTCGAAGGCCTTGGTCGCTTCTTCCGCAAAAGCAGTTGGCTGTTCAAAGTCGTCCTGCTCATGATCTGGCCCGCCTTCGTCATCGTAGGTACCGGCCATTGGCTCAGCCTGCTGCTGTGCTGGCGACCACGTTGGCCAAAGGTCATCCGCGAGGCGGGTATGCCTGGCAAACCCGTCCCACCGGTGACGACCCTCAGCGACTACCCGCCGGCCATTCAAGAACGCCTGCTCGCCAACGCCGATCGCTGGCAGCTCAAGCCTGGCAAGCGTCCGGAGAAAAAACCACGCAAACCGCGGACGTCGAAGTCGAAGGGTGCACCGGCCCCATGATGTTCAAAATTCGACCGTGTACCCCACAATCACCCGGTTCTCATCCGCTGCATCGGCAAAGTTCGAGCGCATGCTCGCATTTCGCCAGCGCAGCGACACATGCCTGAGTGGCCCCGACTGCACCACGTAGGTGATATCCGTGGTGCGCTCCCACTCCCGCCCTTCTCCATCGTCTGTCGCCAGGGCTCTGCCCTTCACGCTGGCTATACGCTGCGGCTCCACCTGGTCGCCCTTCACATAACGCACATTGAACGTAAGCCCCGGGATACCCAAGGCGGCGAAGTTGTAGTCGTAGCGCAGCATCCACGCACGCTCGTTGGCCAAGGCAAAGGTGCTGACCTGCTGTTCACTGAACAGGTAGGTATCGGTACCGCCCACATAGGCGTACGCCGTGTCACCGCTCACCTTCTGATAACCACCACTGAACGTGTGGCCCTGAATGCTGTAGCCGACGTTGGTGCTGAGGGTCTGGTTGTCGACTTCACCCAACAATGCCCGGCCTTGCTGGCGAGCATTGAACCAGCGCCACTCGGTGAAGACATCCCCCGGCCCCAGGCGGGTCTTAAACTTGAACCCGGCAAAATCACGGCGGAACAGGTCCTCCAGCTTACTGGTGTGCAGGCTGAAAGTCAGGTTGTTCAGGGGTTGGTAGTCCGCACCAACGTAGTAAAGCCGGTCACTGGTGACTGTTGCCGAATAGGCCCCTTGCTGCGCCATGGCCGTCAGGTCTTCGTAGTCAGTGGAGTCGCGCAACTTGGTGGCATCGACTTGCAGCAAGGTAAAGGTAAACCGGTCCAGATCCTTGCTCACCAGCTGCGCACCGTTGAACCACTGGGGGAACAGCCGGCTGTTGTTGGACGCCAGCAGCGGCAATTGCGGGCTCAGGCCGCCGACTTTCAGTTCGCTCTGCGCCAGCCTGGCCTTGAAGGTAGCCACGGCCTTGGCGTAGTCATCCGCCGCTCGTTTGTCGCTGCCCCGTGGCAGCAGGCCGGTGCCACTGCGGTCGGGCGAGGAGTCCAGCTTGAACCCAAGCATGCCCGCCGCATCCACGCCGAAGCCGACCACGCCGTCGGTGTAGCCAGACTGCAAGCGCAGCAGAAACCCTTGGGCCCATTCCCCGCGCCGGGATTGCGTGGCGCTGTCACCGTGAAAGTCGCGGTCGAAATAGAAATTGCGCAGTTCCAGGCTACCGCTGCCGTCATCGACGAAGGCAGCCTGGGCGGTTTGGCAGGCGCAGCAAAGCGCCGCGAGCATCAGCGATGCTCGCCGGAAACGGATGATCATGGGTGTGCCTTGTTCTTGTTGTTCGAAGACTCAGCGCCAATCAGCTTTTGGGGTTGCGCACGTAGCGCATCACCACCAGGCAGGCGATCAGGATCAGCGGGGCGATCGACAGCATGCCCATGTAGGTGCTGCCGGTAAGGTCATTGATCTTGCCCACCATCACCGGTGCGACGATACCGCTCAGTTGCCCCACCGAGTTGATCGCAGCGGTGCCTGTGGCGATCGCAAGCCCCGAGAAGGTCGACTGGGGAATGGTCCAGAAGATCGGGATGGCGATAAAGGTGCCTGCGGTAGCCAGCACCAGTGCGGCCATCATCGCCATTGACGAGTCGGAAAACAGGCACGCCAGCAGATAGCCGATGGCCGCTGCAAGCAGGCAATACACCAGGTAGCGCTTGCGTTCACCGGTACGGTCGGAGCGCCGGGTCAGTAGCACCATGCCGATACAGGCCACCGCATAGGGTAACGCCGACAGCACGCCGACCCAGAGCATGTCCTGCACGCCCGATGACTTGATCAGGTGTGGCATCCAGAAGTTAAGGCCATAGGACGCGGTTTTGACCACGTAGTAGATGAACGCCATGATCGCGACTTCACGGGTCAGCAGTACCCGCCAGAGCGAGCCGAGGATGGGTTTTTCGGTGCGTTTGTCCTGGGCCAGGTTTTCCTTCAGCACGTCTTTCTCTTCACGGCTCAACCATTTCGCCGCGTCGATGTCGCGGTCCAGCTTCCTCAGCACCAGCAGGCCCAGCACCACGCAAGGCAGGCCGGACATCAGGAACAGCCAGTGCCAACCGGCCAGGCCCAGCACGCCGTCCATTGTCCCCAGCAAAAAGCCTGCTGCCGGGCCACCCACCGCGCCGGCCAGCGGCACGGCAAGGAACCACAAACCATTCATCTTTGCCAGGTGTTTGCGGGGGAACCAGCACGCCAGGTAGAACAGGATCGCCGGACCGAAACCGGCCTCCATCACCCCGATGAGAAAACGCAGGAAGTACAGGGTGTACTGGGTATAGGCAAACACCAATGCAGCCGTGGCGAGGCCCCACGACA
Organism: Pseudomonas sp. URIL14HWK12:I5; assembly: GCF_900176445.1. Classification (NCBI taxonomy): domain Bacteria; kingdom Pseudomonadati; phylum Pseudomonadota; class Gammaproteobacteria; order Pseudomonadales; family Pseudomonadaceae; genus Pseudomonas; species Pseudomonas sp. URIL14HWK12:I5. Next base: position 305,297 of record NZ_FWXQ01000009.1, on the reverse strand, counting down.
CCATGATCCGGCAGATCCAGGCCGGCGCACCGTAGCGTTTCAGGCCCAGGCTGCTGGGCACCTCGAACAATACATAGCCGACGAAGAACATGCTTGCGGCCAGGCCATAGGCGGCATCGCTCAAGCCCAGTTCCTGCTGCATCTGGGCTTTGGCGAAACTGATGTTGATACGGTCGAAGTACGAGAACAGGAAGCAGATGATGGCCAGCGGCATGATGCGCCAGGCCACACGGCGGTATAGCAGCAGTTCGTTGATGTGGCTATCGGTGCGCTCACGCGCCAGTTCGCCGGTCATGGCAACCATGGTGGATCTCCATTCTTGTAATTATTGGAGAGCAGCAGCGCCTCGGCGGGCGCCACTTGCAGGGTTTTCAGCGGATGCGGATCAGCTTTTCCTTGAAGGCCTGGCCTTTGCCAACGTATTCGGTGGCGTTGCGCCGCATGGCGGCGATAGCGTCCGGTGTCAGTTCGCGCACCACCTTGGCCGGCGCCCCCAGGATCAACGAGTTGTCCGGAAACACCTTGCCCTCGGTGACGATTGCGCCAGCACCGACCAGGCAGTTATTGCCGATGACCGCGCCGTTGAGCACTACCGCCTGGATGCCAATCAGCGCCCCGTCACCAATGGTGCAGCCATGCAGCATGGCCTGGTGGCCGATGGTGACGCCCTGCCCCACGGTCAGCGCAAAGCCTGGATCGGCATGCAGCACCGCGCCTTCCTGTACATTGCTGTACCGGCCAATCCGGATGGGTTCGTTGTCTCCGCGCAGCACGGCCTGTGGCCACACGCTGACACCTTGTTCGAGGGTAACGTCCCCGATCACGCTGGCATCCTCGGCAACGAATGTTTCCGGGTGCAGGCTGGGCGCAAGGGTGTCGTATTGATAGATCGCCATCTCAAGCCCCCCTCACGCCGCGTCGTCGGTTTTCAGCACACCCGCCGCGCACAGCTCGGCAATGTGTGCATCGCTATAGCCCAGGTCGCGCATCACCTGGCGGGTGTGCTCGCCAATCCGCGCAATAGCTCGGCGCGGCTGCAGGCGCTGGCCGTCCAGCGACAGCGGCAGCAATGGCATCGGCGTGTGGCTGCCGTCTTCCAGTTGCAAGTCGGCCATGCCGCCGCTCTGTTGCAGGTGCGGGTCATCGAACAATTCTTCCGGGCGGCGGATGGGGGCGAAGGGAATGCCATTGGCTTCCAGCTGCAATGCCAATTGCCCGGCGTTCAGCGGTGCGAATACCTCGGCCAGGTGCGCGAGCAAGCGCGGCCGTTGCAACACACGGTCGTTATTGCTGGCGAGTGTCGGGTCATCCAGCAAGGCCGTCTGCCCCAGTAACTGGCACAGCGCATGCCACTGCCCTTCACCGGTGGCGGCGACAAACATCTGCTCGCCACCGGCGAAGGTGAACACGTCGTAGATGGCCCAGGCGCTGATACGGTTGGGCATCGGCGCCGCTGCCTCGCCAGTGACCACGTACTGCTGCATGTGCTGGGCGGCCAGCAGCACGCAGTTCTCGTACAGGGCGCTTTGTACCTCGCGGCCGGTGCCGCTGGTGTGGCGCTCGTTGAGCGCGGCCAGCACACCAATGGCACCGAACATGCCGCCCATGATGTCGTTCACCGAGCTGCCCGCGCGCAGCGGGCGGCCTACCGGCCCGGTCATGTAGGCCAGGCCGGCCATCATCTGCACCACCTCGTCCAGCGCCAGGCGGTTGTCATAGGGCCCGCTGAGGAAGCCCTTGTGCGAGGCGTAGATCAGCCGAGGGTTACGCTGGCGAAGCGCGGCGTAGTCCAGGCCCAGCTTGCGCATGCGCCCGGGCTTGAAGTTCTCGATGAACACGTCAGCAGTGTCGATCAGTTGCAGCACGGCCTCACGGCCCTCAGGCGTTTCGACGTCGACGGCGATGCATTGCTTGTTGCGGTTGAACGTTCGGAAAAAACCCGCCCCTGCGCCCAGCAGCCGGCGTGTGCCATCGCCACGCACCGGTTCGATCTTGATCACTTCGGCGCCAAGGTCACCGAGGATCATGCCGCAGGTCGGGCCCATGACCATGTGCGAAATCTCGACGACACGAATGCCGTCCAAGGGAAGTCTGGACATCGTGATATTCCTCGTGCGTGCGGGTCAGGCGTGGTGGGCTGCATTGGCGAAGTTGAGCGGCAATCCGGCGCGGGCAATGCAACCGTAAAGTGGCTCGTCCGGCAGCGCCTCACTCAGTACCCGGCGCGACTCGATCAGCGCAGGCAGGTCGATATCCGTGTCGTAGCCCATGCTCTGCAGCATGAACACCAGGTCTTCGGTGACGGTATTACCAGACGCGCCAGGGGCAAACGGGCACCCCCCCAGGCCAGCCAGCGAAGCGTCCAGCTCGCGGATGCCCTGTTGCACCGCAACCAGGCTGTTGGCCAGGGCCAGGCCACGGGTATCATGGAAATGCGCGGCCTTTAGACGGTCACCGGCAAGCGCACGCACAGCCTGCAGCACCTTCGCCACCTGGCCCGGGTTGGCGTAGCCCGTGGTGTCGCCTAACGAGACCAGGTCACAACCGGCTTCGATCACGTGGCGGGTCAGTGCGCAGAGGTCGGCCAGCGGCACTTCACCCTGGCGGGTGCAGCCAAAGGCAACCGACATGCCCGCCATGACCTGCACCTCGTGCAGGCCCATTTCGGTACGCAGTTGGCACATGCGCCCCAGCTCCTCGACCATTTCCCTGGGTGTGCGCCGCACGTTGGCCAGGCTGTGCGCCATGCTGACCGATACCGGGGCAACGATGCGGTGGGCGCCGGACTCGAATGCGTCCCGGGCACCACGCAGGTTCGGGGCCAGCACGGTGACGTGCAAGCCCGGGTATGTGAGGGCATGGGCCACCACTTCGCGGGCATCGGCCATTTGTGGCAGCAAGCGCGCCGGCACAAACGAGGCGACTTCCATGTGGCGCACGCCAGCGGCGTAGGCGGCGTCGATCCAGCGGCGCTTGGCGGCCGTCGGCATGATTGTCTGCAGGCTCTGCAAGCCATCGCGCATGCCGACTTCGTTGATTGTTATTGTTGTCATCACGGTCTCTCTGTCTGAAGCGTTGCGCCAGACTAAGAGCTGCATGGCAAGCAGAAAAGACGTGTTTCACGGGCTGATCCATCGTCAGCCACGATGGATCAGCCTGCCGATTGCCAGGCCGGTGCGCGCAGTAACAGGTGGTCGAGCAGGCGCCGCGCAGACAGCGACAGCGTGTGCCTGTCGCGCATGCAGATGACGAACTCGCCCAGCGCCCAGTCGTCGGTCAGCGGAATCACCCTTAGGTCGAACAGCGCTGCATAGCGGGCCACGGCCTCCTGCGGGAACACCGCCAGGCCCAGACCGAACTGCACCAGGCGATACGCAGCGTCGAACGAGGACACATACGAACGAAAGCGCAGCTCCCGGCCGGCCTGTTCTGCACTGTTGCGCATGAAGCTGTTCAAGGTGGCGAATGCCGACAGGCCCAGGTGTTCATAAGCCAGCGTCTCTTCGAAGGCAACCTGGCTGCGGCCGGCCAAGGGGTGTTCGGCGCCCACCACTACCGCCAGGTGGTCCTGTCGGTAAGGCACGAACTCCAGGTCGCCCACCGCCATGGACTTGCGGCAAACCCCCAGGTCCGCATTGCCTTCCGCCACACCGCGCACCACGTCCGGGCTGAAGCGCTCTTCGATATCGGCCTGGATCAGCGGGTTTTCCAGCATGAACGCCGAGAGTTCCTCAGGCAGGAACTCCATGATCGACGACACGTTCGCCAGTACCCGCACATGGCCTCGTGCCCCTTCGGCGTATTCGCTAAGTTCGCTGTCCAGTCGCTCCATGGCGCGGGTCATGTCCCGGGCATGTCGCAGCAGGGCCAGCCCCGCCGGGGTAGGCTCTACGCCGCGTTTGCTGCGTTTGAGCAAGGCGGTGCCAAACCGCGCTTCGATGTCCGAAATGCGTTTGCTGACGGCGGACGGCGCCATGAAAGCGCGCTCGCCGGCGCGAGCGATGGTGCCCTCTTCGCAAACGACGATGAACAGGTTCAGGGACAAGTGATCGAGGGGTTGCATTGCATCGCTCGGCGTGGGGAGGTGGAAGGCCGATGCACTGTAGCAAAGTTGGGACTGCACCCGCCTGTCGAGTCGCAAAGGCCTCCCCCCAATCCCCAATCCTGGGGGAAGGCTGCCCACCGTCGACAGCGTGTGGAATGCCCCGTTTAAAAACTGGATCCCTTGTGCCGCAAGGCCTTCAAGGCACTTTCCAGCTTTTGGCACAGCTCTTGCCGATCTCCTCCCAGACGCCCCAAGTCCATGGGCCCGTTTGCAGGAGGAATAGACTCATGCACCGACCGATACCCCACCCGCTGGCAGTGGCGATTTTCGCCGGCATGCTCCAGCTCCCGGCGCAGGCTGCCCTGAACGCTGTCGATCCAGGCGCCTACGTCCCCGCCAACGGCGGCTTCCCTGCCTGGTACCAGGACAGCCACGGTCGTACCCTCGACCTGTGCCTGACCAAGGCGGTCAGCTCCAGGGTTGCCGGCGCACCCGGCGCACCGGCGTACATGTGTACGCTGCTGCCCACGCCGGGCGTATTCGACGATACGCAACCTATTGTCTTCCCCACCAACTTCCCTGACGAAGCGTTCTGGTTCACTGCAGACGCCGCCATCGTCGACGCCGCCCGTGGCATCGACCTCAGCTACGGTACCGCGATCGAAGCGGCATTCGCCGCCGAAGAGCCGGTCGAGGGTGACCAGGTCAGCTTCGCCCGGGTGCGCATCCGGGTCGATGTGCCTACCGCTGGCACCTACGTGGTCACCCACCCCTACGGCGTCGAAGTGTTCGACGTGCCCGCCGCCGGGCGCCGGGCGATCAACATGACCCGCGACATCGGCATTGCCGGCGCAGGCGACTTCACCGGCGCGCTCAAGGGCGATGTCGGGCCTTTCCTGCGCAGTGTCAACGGCCCCTACACCGAAGGCAGCGAGCGCTTCATCGGTGACCCGAACCTGGATGAACGGGTAACCGGTAGCCCATTCAACACCAACTTCGTACGCATCGAAGGCCCCGGTGGCATCGACCTGCGTACCGAGCTGTTCTCGATATCCGGCAAGCTCTCGACCGTCGCCCTGCCAACCCCGCTGATGCCACAGCGCAGTACCTATTCGCGGCACACCGAAGACGGCAACCTGCGCGCCCAACAAGACATCTTCGTGATGGCCCCGCCGCCACCGGCCAGTGTCACCCTGACCAGTCAAACACCCAGCCTGAACCTCACTGAGGCCAACGGCACCGGCGCCTGGTATGCGCAGTCGGCCCTCAACCCGGCGGCAGGCAGCATCCTGACGCTGACCGCCGACAACAGCGTGGCGATCCCGACCAGCAGCCTGACCACCCGCAACGTGCCATTGACCGACCTGGTGACCATTACCCAGGCCCAATACCGCCTGTCCACGGGCGAACTGACCCTGGTGGCCAGTACCAGCGACGAAACGACCCCGCCAGTGCTTACCGCACACACCGGCAACGGCACGTTGATCGGCAACCTTGGCGGCACCGGCGCCGTGAAAACGTTGAGCATGACCCTCTCGCCCATCCCGCCGGCCAAGGTGCAGGTCACCAGTGCCAATGGCGGTAGCGACACCGAAGACGTGGTGCTGGTGCCATGAACAGACAAAGGCTCAGCCTTCAAGGAGGCCGCATGAACACTTGGTCGCGCCGTGCGCTGTTCGCCGCCGGTTTTTCCCTCACCGTTACCAGCGCCGCCTTTGCTGCGCTGTCTGAAGTCGACCCAGGGCCTTACACCTTCGCCACGGGCGGCTACCCCATGTGGTACAAGGACAGCCTCAACCAGTCCCTGGAGCTGTGCCAGTCACGCGCCACCAGCACCCGGGTACCCGGCACCCCCGCCGCGCCATCCTACATGTGCACGCTGCTGCCAGAGCCCGGCATCTACGACGATGCATTGCCGTTGGTATTCCCCGACAACTGGCCGCCAGAGATGTTCTGGTTCCTGGCCGAGGCCACCATCCCGGCAGTCGGCAACAGCGGCTATGAACTGGATGCCTACGTTGCCGGCCTGGAAGCAGCCTTTGCCGCCGAAAACCCGGTAGACGGCGACCAGCAGAGCTTCGCCCGCATTCGTATCCGCGTCTCGGTGCCGCGCGCCGGTACCTACACCATTACCCACCCCTACGGTGTGGAAACGGTCAACGTCACCACGCCAGGCCGGCGGGCGATCAACATCACCCGCGACATCGGCATCGGCGCACCGGGCAACTTCACCGGGGCACTCAACGGTGCACTCGGGCCATGGTTGCGCGGGGTTGGTGGGCCTTACACCGAGGTCAACCCGGACACCGGTGCCACGGAAACCTTTATCGGCGACCCGAATCGCCCGGAAGCCGTGGTCGGCAGCCCGTTCAACACCAACTTCATCCGCATCGACGGCCCGCCCGGGCGCATCGAGACCGCACTGTTCACCGTATCGGGCAAAGTGCTGGACCAACGCGCGCAAACGCCGGTCACGCTGGAGCGAGCCACCTACTCGCGCACCGGTGGCGGCACCCGTGTAGAAGTGTTCGCCAAGGCCCCGAGAGAGGCCAGCCTGTGCATGCGCAATGGCCTGGCCCTGATCGGCACGCCCCCTTCGCCGTGCCAGTTCAACCTGACGGCGGACAACAACGGCCTGTTCTTCAGCCAGCAACTTAGCCAAGACGTACCGCCTGCGGTGGTGGTGGTCACCGCCAGCAACAGTGCTGGCGGCACCCAGCCGACCGCGCTGTCGAGCAAGTTGACCGATGTGGTCAAGGTCAGCACTGCACGCTATGACTGGGCCAACAAACGCCTGCTGATCGAGGCCATGTCCAGTGATGAGGTCGTCATCCCCGACATGCTCGCCCAAGGCTACGGCCGCATGTCGAAAGCGGGCACGCTGCAAAGCATCACGGTCAACGACGTGGCACAACCGCCAGCCACCGTTACGGTCAAGTCTGCCCACGGGGGCAGCGATGTGGAACCGGTGATCGTGGTCGGCAACGCACCGGTCGAGGCGGCCAACCAGCCACCGCTGGCCCAGGCCGATGTCGGTAGCACCAGTGTCGGTGTGCCAATCACCCTCAACCTGCTGCAAAACGACAGTGACCCGGACGGTAACGTGCCGTTGACCATCAGTGACCTCACCCAACCAGGCACCGGCCTTGGCGGCGTGGTGCTCAACGGTACCACCTCGGTCACCTACACCCCGCCAGCCGGGGCTACGCAACCACTGGTGGCCACCTTCAGCTACCGGGCGGTGGACGCCAAGGGCCTGAAGTCGGAACCGGCAACAGTCACCATCAACGTTGCACCCAACCAGGCTCCAACCGCCAACCCGGAAACCGTCGCCACCCTGAGCGTGCCTTTGACCATCAACGTGCTGGCCAACGACACCGATCCGGAAGGCAACGTGCCGTTGGCTGTTGCGGCCGTCACCCAACCGGCGGCAGGCCGAGGCACCGTCAGCACCGATGGCACCACGGTGACCTACACCCCACCGGCCACGGTAACCGCAGCCTTCACCACCACCTTCACCTATCAGGCACGTGACTCGCTGGGGGCGCTGTCCACCCCGGGCACGGTCACCGTCAACGTGTCGCCAAGGCCAGCCGCCGAAACCTTCACGGTCACGGCAGCTACCGTCACGGCACGCTCCAACAACCGTTACAACTGGGATATCAGCGGTACCTCATCGGTTACCACGGGCAACGTTGTCACGGTCCGGGTCACCACTACCACCGGGGTGCAGACGCTGGGTACCGCCACAGTGCCGGTTACCGGCCGCTGGCGCCTGGCCGTCAGCAACAGCACCACGATAATCCCGACCGCCGCGCCGACGGCGACCATCACCACCAGCCCGGGTACTACCCGCACCGTCAACGTGGTTGTGCAGTAAAGGCGGGGAAACGCCATGAAACGCCTGTATCCACTGCTGCTCAGCCTGGCCCTCGTGGGCCAGGCCAGCTGGGCCGACGACCTGATGGACAATGCCGACCTTGCGCCCGGCAACGACCTCGGCGACCCGGTGATCATCCGCCTGCTACCGGTCGGTGCCGGTCAGGCTGCGGTGATCGAGCAGCAAGGGGCGGGCAACCGCGCCGCCCTCGACCAGAACGGCCAGGCCCTGCTGGGCCGCATCGTCCAGGCCGGCGGTGCGCAGGAAGCGTACATCTTGCAGGAAGGCAGTGACCTGATGGCCAGCATCAGCCAACAGGGAAATGGCAACAGCGCATCGATCCGCCAGAGCGGCAGCGGCAACAGTGCAGCCATCGAGCAGATCGGCAACGACAACAGCGCCAGCATCGTGCAGTCCGGCTCGGGCCTCAACAGCTCCGTGACCCAGACCGGCAATGGCCAGCATGTGCAGATCACCCAATACCGATAGACCTGGAGGCACCACCATGTACAAGCTCGCTCCGTTAAGTGCCGCTATCGTCCTGGCCCTCGCTGGTCAGGCCATGGCTGCTGACAGCACCTCGTCCCAGACCCAGGACGGCAAGGAAAACATCGCCGAAGTCAGCCAGACCCAGGCGTCCTTCGCTTCGGCCACCCAGAACCAGACCGGCAAGGGCCACAATCACCTGGCCGTGCAAACCGAAAGTACCAGCGATATCCAGCAGAGTGCCACCGGCCAGTACAACGCGGGCTATGCCGAGCAGTTGTTCGAAAATGGCAGCCAGATCAAACAGCAAGCCGCAGGCAGCTACAACGATGCTTTCGCCAGCCAGTCGGTGGGGCTGAACAACGAATCGCTGCAAACCCAACAAGGTGTCGGTAACAAATCCACCGTGTGGCAGGACAGCCAGGAAGGCAGCAAAGCCACCACCTGGCAATCCGGCCAGCGCAACGAAGCTTTCATCGAACAGACCTTCGGAGGCAGCAACAACCGCAGTACCGTCAACCAGACCGGCCAGGACAACTATGCCGCCGCCGAGCACCTGAACCATGTCGACGGCGACATCCAGGTCTACCAGGATGGCCACGACAACTGGGCTTACGGCGACCAGCGCGAAGGCACCGGTGGCACCATTGGCATTGGCCAGTACGGTGGCGGCAACTCGGTTGAAGTGTGGCAGGACACCCAGATTGGCAGCCAGGCTTCCGTGGTCCAGACCGGCCAGTCCAACGAAGGCTATATCGACCAGAGCTTTGGCATGAACAACAAGGTCAGCCTGTCGCAGCAAGGCAACGCCAACGCCAGTTGGTCGGACCAGTTCGAGACCAACAACTCGACCACCACCATCACCCAGACGGGCAACAACAACCTGCATTTCACCTATCAGAATGGTGAAAACCTCAACCTGACCATCAATACCAAAGGCAATGGCAACAGTATCACCGCCAGCAACTGGAAAGGCGCCAAGATGGGCGGCCAGTTCGGCACCAATCAGAACGCCACCATCAACCAGAACGGTAACGGCAACGGCGTCAACCTGACCCAGAACGGATCTGACCAGCTGGCCACGCTGACCCAGACAGGTAAAGGCAACCAGATGCAGACCAAGCAGGCCGACAGCAACAACGAGCTGTATTTCGAGCAGAACGGTACGGACAACATCCTGATCGCCGACCAGCGCGGTACCGACAACTACGCCTACGGCAACAGCCAGGGTACTGGCAACACCATCACGCTGGACCAGTCCGGGTACAGCAACCAGAGCTACACCAACCAGCTGTACGGTAGCGGCAACGAAGCCACCATCAAGCAGACTGACAGCATCAACGTCGCCTACGTGACCCAGGGAGGCCAGGGCAACAAGGCGTACGTCGACCAGAGCGGTATCGCCCAAACCGCCACCATCACCCAGCTGGGCAGCGCGAACCTGGCCACCGTGACCCAGAAGTAAACGACTCCCCCCTTGAACCGCGGTGCTCCTCTCCCTGGTGCCGCGGTTCCTTTTTCTCGATTGCACATGCCGGGATACAATGCCGTAACCCTTGAACATGTGCAGTGCCATGATCCAGTCCGACCTCGACCTGTTCGGCCCTCAGCCACAACGCCTGGCCAGCCACACCGTGCTGCTGCCCGGCTTCGCGCTGGGCGAAATCGAACCCCTGCTGGACGCTTTGCGCCCGGTACTGCGCGCCGCGCCGTTCCGGCACATGCGCACACCGGGAGGCCTGCACATGGCCGTGGCCTTGACCAATTGCGGCGCACTGGGCTGGGTGAGTGATGAACACGGCTATCGCTACAGTGCCACCGACCCGCTCAGCGGCAAGCCCTGGCCCGCCTTGCCCCCTGTGATACTGAGCCTGGCCGCCCGCGCTGCGGCAATGGCGGGTTTCGAGGGTTTTGTCCCCGACGCCTGCCTGGTCAACCATTATCTGCCCGGCACCCGCCTGAGCCTGCACCAGGACCGTAACGAGCAGGACTTCAGCCAGCCGATCGTGTCGTTTTCGCTGGGGTTACCGGCCGTGTTCCTGCTTGGGGGCCTGCAGCGCGCCGACAAGACCCAGCGCGTACCCCTGAGCCATGGCGATGTGTTGATCTGGGGCGGCGAAGACCGCTTGCGCTTTCACGGCGTGCAGCCCATCAAGCCCGGCGTCCATCCGCGCATGGGCGAGCGGCGGATCAACCTCACCTTGCGCAAGGCCGGTGGCTGACACAAACACGATGAACGTGCATGAAACACGTTGAACATCTTGGTTTGGCAAGCTTCAAAGGATAAGCCGCGTTCTCACACTCAGGAGCCAGCCATGCCGTACTTGCCTTGCCCGATGCCCCCGCACGACTCACCGGCCGCACGCTCATGAAAATGCCCGGTCGTGCACCCAATGCCTCGCTGCAACTCGATTACGTGCGCGACACCCTGTTTGGCCCGGTGGCGCAAAGCGTGGAGTGCCAGTGCCAACTCGCCGCCCTCAACCTGCAGGGCCGGCCAGCGTTGCGTTTGCACATTTGTCCGCCACTGCCCGACAAGGTCGACCGGGCCCACAGCGTGGCGTTCATTTGGGACGGGCGCAGTTATCACGGTGTCGTACGTGACCAAGGCAAGTGCGGGGATGGTGGTTTGAACCTGTTGCTGGAACTGCAGTAAGCCGGATAACGCAAGTACACCCGGCCAGCTCAAGCCGGCCGGGTATACATCGGCTCACTCAGGCAATGGCCTTGAGTGGCACCGGGTGGCTGTCACGCAGCGCGTGCAGCTGCCCCACCAGGTGGACCAGGTCACGGCAGCTGTTGAGGCTTTGCAGCGGGACCCCACTCAGGGTCACGCCCTCGTCGAGACTCTGACCCTGACCCAGGCGGATGGTCAGGTTGGTGCCATCCAGGCAGCTGACTTCACAGCGATCAGGCAAGCAGGCCTGCTCGATCAACTGCCGCATCTCTAGCATCGAAACTCCAATCAACGACATGGTACGACCCTCTCTGTGGGATGGCCTGTTGTGTGGATTTACGCCCTTGTGCGGCGAGGCGCCAATTGATATTGCGCATGCCCGGGCAGGCCTCCATGCGCCCGGGCAATGATGATGCTGGGAATCCTTTAGCACCTTAGTGGATGATTGCCAGCAGGGGCCGTGTGTTCGGTCGCAATCGCACACTTGGCGACGGGTGGTATTGGCAGCGTTCATGAGGGCGGGCTATCGCTCAGTGGGCCGCACCACCACGTTCGTCCTGCATCTGCCCAAACCGCCCGGCATGGAAGTCGTCGAACGACTCGGCAATTTCCGCCTGGCTGTTCATCACGAACGGGCCATAACCGACGATCGGCTCATCGATAGGCTCGCCACTGAGCAACAGCACACTGGCACCTTCCAGCGCTTCGACAGTTACATCCTCGCCACCTCGGTCCAGCAGCACCAGGCTCGATGGCCCGGCATCGCGTTCACCGTTGACCTGCACGCTACCGCGCAACACCACCAGCGCCGCGTTGCGCCCGGCGGCCAGCGGCAGTTGCAGGGCCACACCGGCGTTCAGCCGCAGGTCCCATACATCCAAGCGGGTAAACGTCCGCGCAGGGCCGGTATGCCCACGGTAGCTACCGGCAATTACCCTCAAGCTACCGCCCTCGCCGTCCAGCGTGACTTCAGGGATGTCCTGCGCCAGCAACGTCTGATACCCGGCCGCTGCACGCTTGTCTCGCGCCGGCAGGTTGACCCACAGCTGCACCATCTCCAGCGTACCGCCACTGCGGGCAAAGGCCGGGGAATGGAACTCTTCATGAATGATGCCGTTGGCTGCGGTCATCCACTGCACGTCGCCAGGGCCGATCAGGCCGCCAGCGCCCGTGGAGTCACGGTGCTCCAGCTCCCCTTGGTAGACGATGGTGACCGTCTCGAAGCCGCGGTGCGGGTGCTGGCCAACGCCACGCCGTGCGTTGGTGGGGGTGAAGTCATGGGGCCCGGCGTAGTCCAGCAGCAGGAATGGACTGATTCGGCTGGCCAGGTTGTCGTAGGTGAACAGGCTGCGCACCGGGAAGCCGTCACCCACCCAATGGGCGTGCGGGCTGCGGTGGATACCCAGGATCTGTTTCATGAGAAGGCTCCTCTCTTGGCTGAGTTAACCTTATCAATGATGGCAATCTGGCGGTAGCCAGCGGAATTGGCATGCATCGTTCCATACATGGAACAGTTAGCCCTGCAAGAAGGCGAGCACCTGCTGGACCGCCGCAGCCGGGTCTTCCTGCATGAAACAATGACCACCCGCAACTTGCTGTGCAGTCACGGTGCGGTTGAGCCCCGCCAGACGGTTCACTGAGTGCGGCACGAAGGGGTAAGTATGCTCGCCATACAACACCCGCGTCGGCGTAGTGATTGCGGCCAGGTTTGCCCACATGCGCTTGGGGAATGAACTGAAAATTTCCACTTCCCGGCTGGGTCGGCACTTGAGTACCACGGCATCACCGCAATCACCGATGGCATGTTCGACATAGGCCTGCAGCGCCGCATCGGCCCAGCCCTTGAAAATGCCCCGCCCTTTCAGCGATGCCAGAGCTGCCTCGCGATCGGGCCAGTGGCTGCGGCGGCCGGCAGCCTTGCGCGCCAGGGCATGGCGTTGGTGCAGGCCAACCAGAGCAGCCGCCCCCATCACACCGATCATGCGCCGGCTGAACAGTACCGGGTCAAGCAGCACCGCACGGGCAAACAGGTGTGGCTCACTGGCCAGGATCAGCCCGGTGAGCACGCCACCAAAACTGTGGCCCACGGCAAACCGGGGAACATCGCCATACTCGCCACGCCCGGCCTGAAAAGCTTCCACTGCCAGCTCGGCTGTACGGTTCCACCCCCGAAACACACCGCCGTGATCGCTGTCACCATGCCCCTGAACGTCGCAAAGCCACAGGTCAAAATGCTCGCCCAGGCCCATCAGCAATGGCTGGTAGGCCAGGCAACAGAAACCGTTGCCGTGCAAGAAATGCAGCAGCGGCTTGCCACTGGCCGGGGTTCGCCAGCCACGCAGGGTGAAACCTTCGGCGCATTCGTGGGACCAGGGAATCAACTGCATCGGTTTGCTGTACTCGCGGGGCTAGGAAAACGCTGATTCTACAAATAGCAGCGGGTACAGTGAAATCACCAGCAACAAGGCCATCAGGACATTGAACAGCATCAGCCAGCGGGGGTTCTGCAACAGATTGCGCAAGGCGCTGCCAAACATCACCCACACGCCGACGCTGGGCAGGTTGACCAAGGCGAACAAGGCCGCGATCACAATCACGTTCGTCACATAACCTTGCGCGGGTGTGTAGGTGGTGATCGCCCCCACTGCCATTACCCAAGCCTTGGGGTTGACCCACTGGAACGCCGCTGCCCCCCAGAAACCCAGCGGTTTTCGGGTGCTGGACGAGGCCGTGCCGACCGGCCCGGAGGTGGCGATCTTCCAGGCGAGGTAAAGCAGGTAGACGGCGCCGGTGTAGCGCAGCACGGTGTAAAGCGGCGGCCAGGCCTTGAACACTTCACCCAGGCCCAGGCCTACGGCCAGCACCATCACCATGAAGCCGACGCTTATGCCCAGGGCGTGAGGTATTGAGCGGCGCACACCAAAATTCACCCCCGAGGCCAGCAGCATGGTGTTGTTGGGGCCAGGGGTGATGGAAGACACGAAGGCAAACAGCACGAAGGCGGTCAGCAGATCGGCAGAGGCAAGCATGGCGGGCATTCCACTTTCGTTATAGGTGCTGTCACACTAGCGGAGTCGCCCTTCCCTGCGACCTGTACAGTTGCATTAAATTTTGTGAATACACATCACTGTACCGCAAACCTGGATCAAGGAAGCCGTCACCATGAGCCTCACCATTCGCCCTGCCGTTCGTTCCGATGCCGGGCAGATCCTCGCGTTTATCACCGAGCTGGCCGACTACGAACGCGCCCGCCACGAGGTAGTCGCCACCCTTGCCGACATCGAGCACAGCCTGTTTGGCGAGGGCAGCACGGTACACAGCCTGATGTGCGAGCGCGATGGCCGGGCAGTCGGCTTTGCCGTGTACTTCTACAGCTACTCGACCTGGCTCGGGCGCAACGGCATTTACCTGGAAGACCTGTACGTTACCCCCGAACAGCGAGGCGACGGTGCCGGGCGGCAACTGCTACGACATATTGCCCGCGAAGCGGTGGCAAACAAGTGTGGCCGCCTGGAATGGAGCGTTCTGGACTGGAACGAGCCGGCGATCGGCTTCTACGAGAAGCTCGGTGCCGAGGCGCAGGATGAGTGGGTGCGCTACCGGCTGGATGGCGAGAAGCTGACGGCGTTTGCCCAAGGGTGAACGGACTGGGGGCTGCTTTGCAGCCCCCAGTGTCTCGCAGCTATCTCATTCCCGCCGCCATACCGCTCCGGCAATGTCGACCCGTTTTGGCAGGATCTTGTTGTCAAAAAACAACGCCGCCGTGCGCTGCTGCGCTGACACGATTTCATCACTCACCGGCAGCACCGGTGATGCCGGCCGGTGGCTGAAACTGCGCTGCACCACCGCCTCCGGCAAGCCCATGAACTGCGCCAGCAAGCGGATGCTCCCAGCCTCATCGCTGCGGGTCAGCGCCTCGGCCCGGCTGATTTCATCGAGCAACTGGCCGACAAAGGCGCCATGGGCTTGGACATAGGTCCGTGAGCCCAGCATGAACGGCCCGATCAGCCCCAACCCTTGGCCGTCGGCCAACAGCCGCGCCTTACCCTCCAGGTCGATGGCCGAGTAGAACGGGTCCCAGATCGCCCAGGCATCCACACTGCCCCGCTCGAACGCCGCCCGGGCATCGGCGGGTGCCAGGTACACCGGCTGAACATCGCGAATTCCAAGCCCCGCCTTGGCCAAGGCACGCAGCAGCAGGTTGTGCGCGCTGGACCCCTTCTGCAGGGCAATGCGCTTACCCTTGAGCTCGCCCACTGCGCTGATCGGGCTGTCCTTCGGCACCAGAATCACCTCGGCCTGGGGCTTGGCCGGCTCGGCACCGATGTACAACAGGTCGGCACCGGCAGCCTGGGCGAAGATCGGCGGGATATCACCGGTCGAGCCGATATCGAGGCTGCCGATGTTCAACGCCTCCAGCATCTGAGGGCCGGCCGGGAACTCGATCCACTCAACGCGGGTATTGGCAAATCGCTGCTCCAGCAGACGATGCTGCTTGGCCAGCACCAGGCTGATCGAGCCCTTCTGGTAGCCAATGCGCAAGGTAGCCGGGTCTGCAGCCTGGGCCGCACCGGCCAAGGCCACCCACAACAGCATGGCAAGGCGTAGCACGCGCATCGGTCACTCCTTCCAGTCGGTCGAGGGTTTTTCCCACAGGTTGATCCCGCCTTCCACGGCGTACTGGTCGATGGCAGCCAACTCTTCGGCGCTGAACACCAGGTTGTCGAGCGCTGCAACGTTCTCGATGATCTGCTCGGGCCGGCTGGCACCGATCAAGGCAGAGGTCACCCGTGGGTCACGCAGTGTCCAGGCCAAGGCCAGTTGGGCCAGGCTCTGGCCACGCTGACGGGCGATGTCGTTCAGGGCGCGTGCACGGGCGATGTTGGCTTCCGACAAGTGCTGGGGTAGCAAAGAACCCCCGCCCGCGCGGTTCACCCGGGCGTCGGCCGGGATGCCATTCAGGTATTTGTCGCTGAGCAAGCCCTGCGCCAGCGCTGTGAATACGATCACCCCGGCACCCAAGGCATCCGTGGTATCGAGCAGGTCGCGCTCGATCCAGCGGTTGAACAGGTTGTACGACGGTTGGTGGATCAGCAGCGGCACCTTCAGCTCATCGAGCAATGCCGCAATTTCTGCGGTTTTGCCGGCGGAATAGGACGAGATGCCGATGTACAGCGCCTTGCCCTGGCGCACGATGTCGGCCAGCGCGATGGCCGTTTCTTCCAGCGGGGTGTCGGCATCGAAGCGGTGCGAATAGAAGATGTCGACGTAATCCAGCCCCAGCCTTGCCAGGCTCTGGTCCAGGCTGGAAATCAGGTATTTGCGCGAGCTGCCGCCCTGCCCGTATGGCCCCGGCCACATGTCCCAGCCAGCCTTGCTAGAAATGATCAGCTCGTCGCGGTAGCTGCGCAGGTCTTCACGCAGCAGCCGGCCGAAGTTGGTCTCGGCGCTGCCATAGGGCGGGCCATAGTTGTTGGCCAGGTCGAAATGGTTGATGCCGGCATCGAAGGCAGTGTGCAACAAGGCACGCTGCGTGGTGATGGGCGTGGCATCGCCAAAGTTGTGCCACAAGCCCAGGGACAGGGCCGGCAGCACCAGGCCGCTGCGGCCTACACGTCGGTAAGGCATGCGCGCATAGCGCTCGGGGTTGGCGGTGTAGCTCATGGTTGGCCTCGTTCGGCAAAGTAAGGGTTGGCTGGGCGCTGCAAGCCCAGGTGTTCGCGCAGGGTGTGGCCCTGATACTGGCGGCGGAACAGTCCACGCTGCTGCAACTCGGGCACTACATGGCGGGCGAAGTCTTCCAGGCCCAGTGGCAGGTGCGGCACGAGCACGTTGAAGCCATCGGCGGCGCTGCCTTCGAACCAGGCTTGCAGCTCATCGGCAATCTGCACGGGGGTACCGACCAAGCTGTAGTGCCCTCGCCCACCGGCAATGCGCCGCCCCAGTTGGGCCAGGGTCAGCTGCTCGTTGCCGGCCAGTTCGGTGAGCAACTGCTGGCGGCTGCGCTGGCCGTCTTCGGTCGGCGGCAACTCGGGCAACGGGCCATCCAGCGGGTAGCCGGAAAGGTCGAAGTTGCCGAGCATGCGCCCAAGCAGGCCAACCCCGACACGCGGGTCGACCAGCGTCTGGAACTGTTCGTACTTGTCCTCGGCCTGCGCCTGGCTTTGCCCCACTACCACGAACACGCCGGGCATGATCTTCAGCGATTGCTCATCCCGCCCATGGCGGGCCAGGCGGCCCTTGAGGTCGGCGTAAAAGGCCTGTGCGCGTGCCAGGCTGGGCTGGGCGGTGAACACCACTTCGGCGCTTTGGGCCGCCAGTTCGCGGCCGGTTTCGGACGAGCCGGCCTGCACCAGCACCGGTCGCCCCTGTGGCGAGCGGGCGACATTGAGCGGGCCTTTGACACGAAAGTGTTCGCCGACATGGTCGATGGCCCGCACGGCTTGCGGGTCGTGGAACAGGCCACTGGCCTTGTCACGCACGAACGCGTCATCGGCCCAGCTGTCCCACAGGCCTTGCACCACTTGCTGGAATTCCCGGGCACGGGCATAGCGTTCGGCATGTGGAATATGCGCCTGGCGGCCGAAGTTACCGGCCTCGGCGGCAGCGTCGGAGGTGACCATGTTCCAACCAGCACGGCCTGCGGACAGGTGGTCCAGGGAAGCGAACTTGCGTGCCACATGGTACGGCTCGTTGTAGCTGGTGGTGGCAGTGGCGATCAGGCCGATGCGATCGGTAACAGCACTGAGTGCCGACAGCAGCGTCAGTGGCTCGAAGTACACCGAGCGGGCGCTGTGGCTGGCGAGTGCGTCACCGGGCGCAGCCACGCTGTCGGCGACGAACAAGGCATCGAAGCACGCGGCTTCGGCGATGTGTGCGGTGCGCTTGTAGGTGGCGAAATCCAGCGGGTCGGCGGGTACGTCCGGGTGGCGCCAGGCGGCCACATGGTGACCGGTGGCCATGAGAAAGGCACCCAGGTTCATTTGGCGGGGCATAGTGTTCTCCTTGGTCCGAAAAGCCACAGATTCAGAAATCCTTGCGCAGCTGCACGCCGAAGTAGCGCCCGTCATCGCGTGGTACCGAGCGGTAGATGTAGTCACCGCCACTGGCCAGCATCTGCGCATACGACTTGTCGCCCAGGTTCTTGCCCAGCAGCGCCACGCGCCAGCCGTCGTTGTAGTCGGCCAGGGCGATGCTGGCGTTCCAGATGCCGTAGGCGCCCTGCACGGTGTCCGGGTTCTGATCGAGGCTGAACTGCACCGCGTCCTGCCAGCTGTAATCGCTGCTCAGTTCCACATCCAGGCCGTTGTCCAGCGGGATCACGTAATCGGCGCGCAGGTAGGTCTTCCAGTCCGGCGTGAACGGCAAGCGGCCGCCATCGATGTTGCAGCTGGCCGCCGCACCCGCCGGGCAGTTGAAGTGATCGACGCGAGCCTTGGTGTAAGCCACCGCGGTCGACAGCTTCAGGCGCGAGGTGGCCTGGAAGCTGGCATCCAGCTCCACACCCTGGGTCTTGACCTTGCCCGCGTTGACCAGACGGGTCACCACCTGGTTGGCCACGGTGTCGTAGAAGTTGGCCTGATAGTTGTCGTAGTCGGTGTGGAATACGGCCAGGTTGGCGGTCAAGCGATTGTCCAGCGCCGTGCTTTTCAAACCGATTTCATAGGCATCGGAGGTCTCGGGTTTGAGCGCTTCGGTGTCGCGCGGCTGCATGTTGAAGAACACGTTGTAAGCCGGGCCTTTATAGCCGCGCGAATAGGTGACGTAACCGGTCAGGTTGTCGCTGAAGTCGTATTGCAAGCCGGTCCTCCCACTCCAGCCGTCCTCATCCACCGACCCCGAGCTGGCGGTAGAGGGCTGAATGCCGGTTACAGAAGTGGCCGAGGTGGAGACGCGGCGGTGGTCGTATTCGAGGTCGTCGTGGGTCCAACGCAGGCCGAAAATGGCACGCAAGTCGTCCGTGAAATTGAACGTGTTCTCGCCGAACAGCGCGACACTGTCGTTGGTGGTGGAATAGTCGGCACGGCCACTGTTGGCAACACCGCCGTTGACCGACAGGCGCTGGTAGGTCTCTCTGGACGTGCCATGCATGTAGAAGGCTCCCAGCACATATTCGTTGAACTGCCCTTTGGGCGAGGTCAGACGAAACTCCTGGCTGTACTGGTCATAGTCCACCGTGCCTTTGTCGTGGGACGCGGTCAGTGGCAGCAAGGCGCGGCGGTCTCCGTCCTGGTACTGGGTGTTGTCCCAGCCGCGCCAGGCGCTGATCGACGTCAGGGTGTAGTCGCCCAACTGCCAGTCCAGTTGCGCCGACAGCCCCTGGTTCTCGTCCTCGACGTGGGTCTTGAAGTCGCTGTTGATGTCGCGGTTGTGGGCGCTTGGCGTCACCGGACGCAACTGGTTGGCGAAGGCGGCGCTGGCGCTGGTGATCACACCGCTGGGCAAGGTGTCTTCGCCTTTCATGTAGTCGGCGATCAGGGTCAGGCGCAGGTCTTCGTTGGGCTCGAACTCCAGCTTGCCGCGGGCGCCTTTGCGCTCGTAGCCATTGACGTCGTGACCATTGGCAACGTTCTCGACATTGCCGTCATAGTCGCCCCACAGGGTGCTTAACGACCCTTTGAACTGCTCGCTCAGGCGCCCGCCAATACCGAAACGCAGGCGGTTTTCGTCGCCTCCACCAAAGTGCGAATAATCTACATAACCTTGGGTCTGTTCAGGGATGGCCTTGCTGACCACATTCAGCACGCCGGCCGAGGCATTTTTGCCAAACAGTGTGCCCTGCGGCCCGCGCAGTACCTCGATACGTTCCAGGTCGAGCAGGTCTAAGGTCGACTGGCCCGGGCGGCCGAATACCACGCCATCGACCACCGTGGCCACGGTAGGTTCTACGCCCGGCGAGGTGGAAATGGTGCCCACACCACGAATGAACAACGAGGTGTCCTTGTTCGAGGCCCCGGCGCGGTAATTGAGGGTAGGCACCTGCTGGACGATGCTGGCCACGTTGTTGCGGTTGTCTCGCTCCAACTGCTCGCCATCAATCACCGACACTGCCACCGGCACTTCCTGCAATGTGGCTTCGCGGCGTGTGGCTGTCACGGTAACCGCACCCAGTGCAGTGGCCTGCGCAGCCCCCGTTTCAGCAGGCTCGGCTGCTTGGGCGCCCTGCCCGAAAACGGCCAGCAGGATGGCTGCGGCCAACGGCCGGCGTTGCGTAGCGGGAAAAGGTGTACGGTTTTTCTGCATGGTGCTCACTGCCTCGGGAAACCAGACCAGGCCCCCATTGACGGGGCCGACACGAAGTTGCTGTGGTTGTCTGGTCTCGCTCGTGCGAGTGGCAGGCGCTTGCCAACAGCAGCGCTTGTTAGCGCTAACATGAGCAAGTATCTGTGGCCATCGTTTAGCACGTCAAATACTTAAAAGTCAGATTTATATGCAATAAAGCTATTTGCCAATCGCTGATCCGTTAGCGCTACCATCGGGCCATTTCCACAGGAGGCAGCCCGGTGAGCCAGGCCAAGGATCCCCCCCGCAAGCGACGCGGCGCAGGCCGTGTCACCCTCGCCGAGGTGGCGCGGGCTGCTGAGGTTTCAGCCATCAGCGTGTCGCGCTACTTCAACCAGCCAGACCAGGTTTCACCGCCGCTGCGTGAACGTATCGAGGCTGCTGTACAAGCGCTGGGCTATGTCCCTAATCTGGTCGCCGGGGGGTTGGCCTCGGCGCGCGGACGCATCGTGGGCATGGTGATCCCGAACATTTCCGGGCCGATCTTCGCCCAGACCATCCAGGCCTTCAGCGATACCCTCAGCCGGCATGGTTACCAGTTGCTGTTGGCGTCCAGCTACTTCAGCGAAGCGCAGGAAGAAAGCGCGGTGCGGGCGTTTCTTGGCTGGTCACCGGCGGCGTTGGTGGTGACCAGCCATTTCCACAGCCCGGCCACGGAAAAGATGCTGGCCGACGCAGATGTGCCTGTGGTGGAAATCTGGGATTACCGCCCGGAGCGGGCGCCCCTGCAGGTGGGCTTCCTTCATCACCAAGTGGGTGTACAGGCCTGCCGATACCTGCTGGACAAAGGCCATCGGCGCATCGCGTTCGTGCAAAACAGTGCAGCCGGCGACCTAAGTGCGCTGGAGCGGCGCGACGGCTATGTCGAGGCACTGGGTGAAGCCGGGCTGGAGCCTTGGGTATTCGTGCCCTCGGCAGACTGCGCGCCGTTCGAGGCGGGCAAGCAGGCGATGGAAGCGTTGATCCGCCGTAATCCACGGCCTGAGGCGATCATCTTCGCCAATGACAACCTGGCGGCCGGCGCCCTGTTGGCCGGCCAGCGGGCCGGCTTGCGCCTGCCTGAAGACATGGCCATTGTCGGCTTCGGCGACTACCCCTTTGCCAACATGCTGCTGCCCAGCCTCACCACCCTGCGCCCGCCCTCCCGGGAGATTGGCGAAGTGGCGGCGCTGCGGGTGCTGCAGCACCTGGGTGCGCTGGCGTGTGACGGTGAGGTACAGCGGCTGAACCTGTTGGCGTGCGAGTTGATTGCCCGCGAGAGCGCGTGATTCAGGGTACGGCCACTGAGGGTGGCATTGACGCCAAGCCCGCCCCATGCTCTCCTTATGCCTCACGTTCAGGTGCCCCCTTGGGGGTGAAACGGGAAACCGGTGCGTCGCAGGCCCTCCAACAGGGCCGGACAATTCCGGTGCTGCCCCCGCAACGGTAAGCGAGCGAAGCGTCTGTACCACTGTGCCCTTGTAATGCGGCATGGGAAGGTGACGCTTTCCAGGAGCCCTGCTCCTCCTCGCAAGCCCGGAGACCGGCCTGGCGTTCATGAACACCCCGCGGTGGGCGGGCGCTGTTGCATTCCCCTGGGCGACTACGCTCGGGGCTGCCGCGCTTGCCCATTGCCCACAAAAAGCAGAGGAACGCGTCATGCCCGTCACCAGCGCCAAGCAACACAGCCTTGCCACGCCTGTCACCCTCAGCCAGCGCATCGTCATCGCCGTCGGCGCCAGCCTGCTGGGCCTGTGCCTGGTGCACTTTGCCGGCTTCTCGCACATCGAGGCCGTGCACAACGCCGCCCACGACACCCGCCACAGCGCCGCCTTCCCCTGCCACTGAGTACGCCTGATGATCACGCGCATTGCCCGTACCGCGGGCTTCAGCGGGCTGCTTGCGGCCCTGTTTCTGACCTTGCTGCAAAGCTTGTGGGTCGCCCCGCTGATTCTTGAGGCGGAAACCTACGAGTCCTCGGCCCCTGCCGCCCACCACGAGCATGGCAGCGAGGTGCCCGCCCATGAGCACAGCGCCGAAGCCTGGTCGCCGGAAGACGGCTGGCAGCGTGTGCTGTCCACTACGGGCGGCAACCTGGTGGTCGCGGTCGGCTTCGCCCTGATCCTCGCCGCCCTGTACAGCCTGCGTGAACCGACCCGCGCCAGCACGGGTGCAGGGTGGGGGCTGGCCGGCTTCGCCGTGTTCTGTCTTGCCCCGACCTTGGGCCTGCCACCCGAACTGCCCGGTACGGCTGCCGCCGACCTGGGGCAACGTCAGGCCTGGTGGATCGGCACAGCCAGCGCCACCGCGCTGGGCCTGGCCTTGCTGGTGTTCGCTCGCCACTGGCTGCTGAAAGCGCTGGGCGCCGTGCTGCTGGTAATCCCCCATGTGATTGGCGCGCCACAACCCGAAGTGCATGAAAGCCTGGCCCCCGAAGCACTGGAAACCCAGTTCAAAGTGGCCTCCTGGCTGACCAACGCCGCCTTCTGGCTGGCTTTGGGCTTGCTCAGCGCCTGGCTGTTCCGCCGTTCCAGCCGGGCCTGATGCCGCACTTCTACGCCGGCTTCGGCTGCCGCCGGGGTTGCCCGGCGGATACCCTGCAACGCTTGCTGGACCAGGCCCTGGACAACCAGGGCCTGACATTGGCCGACCTGCGCGGTATCGCCAGCATTAGTCTGAAGGCCGACGAACCTGGCTTGCTACAACTGGCCGAACGCCTCGGTTTGCCCTTGGTGCTGTACCATAGCGTGCAACTGCAACCTTACGAACCCCTGCTCAGCCATCGCTCCGCCGCCGCCCATGCCCACAGTGGCTGCTGGGGTGTGGCCGAGAGCGCGGCACTGGCCCTGGCCAGCCAGCACCTTGGCGAGGCCAGGTTGCTGCTGGCCCGCCAGGTGCTTGGCCCGGCGACCCTCGCCCTGGCCGGCTGAGCGCTTCCCCCTCTTTCCTGCAAGGACTTTCCATGACGGTCTACTTCATTGGCGCCGGTCCCGGCGACCCGGAACTGATCACGGTCAAGGGCCAACGGCTGATTCGCCAGTGCCCGGTGATTATCTATGCCGGCTCATTGGTACCCGCCGCCGTGCTCGAAGGCCATCAGGCCGAGACCGTGATCAACAGCGCCGAACTGCATCTGGAACAGATTGTCAACGCCATGCGCACCGCCCACGAAGAGGGTCAGGATGTGGCCCGTGTACACAGTGGCGACCCCAGTCTGTACGGTGCCATCGGCGAGCAAATCCGCCACTTGCAGGCGCTTGGCATCGATTACCAGATCATCCCCGGGGTCACCGCCACGGCAGCCAGCGCCGCACTGCTCGGCTGCGAACTGACCCTGCCACAGGTGGCGCAAACGGTGATCCTCACCCGCTATGGCGACAGCTCGCCCATGCCGCCCGGCGAGCAACTGGGAGACCTGGCGCGCCATGGCAGCACCCTGGCGATTCACCTGGGGGTCAAGCACCTCTCGCGCATTGTCGAAGAGCTGCTGCCGCACTACGGCGCGCACTGCCCGGTAGCGGTGGTGCACCGGGCCACCTGGCCTGACCAGGACTGGGTGCGTGGCAGCCTCGGCGATATCGTCGAACGCGTGGCGGCCAAAGATTTCCGGCGTACGGCACTGATCCTGGTTGGCCATGTGCTAGGGGATACGCCATTCGCCGAGTCGGCCTTGTACCGTGCCGGGCACGCCCATCTGTATCGCTCTGCCGACTGAGCATTGCCAGGCTTGCCACAGGCGTAGCAGACTCCGGGTTCCCGCCTGCGAACAGGAGTTACGCCCATGCTGGAATTACGCCCTAACTGCGAGTGCTGCGATACCGACCTGCCGGGCGACAGCCCCGATGCGCTGATCTGCTCCTTCGAATGCACCTTCTGCCGCACCTGCGCCGAAACCCGCTTGCTGGGCCGTTGCCCGAACTGCTCGGGCCAGCTGGTGGCCCGCCCGACGCGGGTCGGCCAGGCGTTGGCCAACAACCCCTCCTCAGCCCAGCGCGTAAACAAACCGCATGCGGCCTGCGTCTGACCGACCGGAGAAAACCGGCATCACCGCTTTGATAGGGTGATGTCTATCCTGCTTTTTGTAGGATTTTTCAACAACAAGTGCGGGTGATTTCAACACTTCTATACTCGGCATTACCAAACTTCGGGATTGGTCGTATCTTGCAGCGCTTCCGATTAACCCACTTGCAGACGTATTCCTGAGTGATCCAGGAAGCGGACCACATCCCGACAGGAGTTTTCCCCATGACAACCGTGCTGATCGTCGACGACCACCCTATCGTTCGGGTTTCCTTGCGCATATTGCTTGAACGCGAGCGCTTCCATGTCGTCGGCGAAGTCGGCAATGGCAGTGAAGTGGCGCAGGTGGCCCGCGAACTGCGCCCGGACGTCGTCATTCTCGATATCGGCCTGCCTGGGCTGGACGGCATGGAAGTCATCAAGCGCCTGCAGTGCCTGGAGCCGGAGCCGAAGATCATGGTATTGACCGGCCAGGCCACCGACCTGTACGTGCGACGCTGCCTGGATGCCGGTATCGGCGCTTTCGTCACCAAGGAAGAAGACCACGAAGCGCTGCTGTTTGCCCTCAAGGCCCTGATCAAAGGTTATTCGACCTTTCCGCAGATGTCGGTCAACAGCAATTCGCTGGAAAGCGAGCCCGTGCGCCTGGCCAGCCTCTCCAACCGGGAGATGGAAGTATTGCGGCGCCTGGCGCGCGGCGAGAACAACAAGAATATCGGCACTTGCATGAACCTCAGCGCCAAGACCATCAGCACCTACCGGGGCCGCATCATGGAAAAACTCAAGACTGAATCACTGGTAGAAATGGTCGACCTGGCCAAACGCAACAGCGTTTACTGAGCGTTTGCACACCATGAAGCGCCTGCTGGCGAGCATCTTTCTGGCTACCGGCTTATTCGCTTCGGCCGATCTGTTGGCCAGCAGCGAACCCCGTCAGTTGCTAGCCCGATCGGCCAGTGCCGCCGCCCCCCTGTCGTTGTCCAGCGAAGACCGGCAGTGGCTGCAGCGACGCCAGCACCTGGTGCTGGGCAGCTCTCGGCCCGACTATCCACCGTTCGAAATCAACGTCAGTCAGCACGAATACGAAGGCCTTAGCGCCGATTACGCCGGGATTATCGCCGAGCAGTTGGGCATTCCCGTCGAGGTACGGCGCTACGACAGCCGCCACGAAGCGATCACCGCCTTGCGTGAGGGCAGCATCGACCTGCTGGGCAGCTCCAATGCCTTCGAGGCGGCTGACGCTCAACTTAGCCTCAGCACCCCCTATGCTGACGACCTCCCGGTCATCGTCACCCGCAAGGGGCACAGCCTGAAGGGCACACCTGACCTCGCCGGCCTGCGCCTGGCCATGGTCGATCATTATCTACCCGCCGCTGCCGTTCGAACGCTGTACCCCAAAGCGCAACTGAGCCTGTACCGCTCGACGCAAGCCGGGCTGGCGGCCGTCGAACTGGGCGAGGCGGATGCGTACCTGGGCGATGCCATCAGCACCGACTTTCTGATTGGCAGGAGTTACCAGGGCACGCTCAAAATCGATCACTTCTGCCAGGTGGCCCCCGGGGCTTTTGCCTTTGCCCTGGCCGATGACAACCCACGCATGCACCGTCTGGTCGACAAGGCGCTGGCGCGCATCAGTGAAAGCGAACGCCTGAACATCCTGCGCCGCTGGAGCAGCGGTAACACCAGCCTGCTGCTGCAGCGCCATCTCTCTGCCTTGAGCGCAGAAGAGGAGGCCTGGATCGCCGCCAACCCCTCCATCCGTGTGCTGGTCAATACCTCGCTGGCCCCCTTGACCTTCAACGACGCTCAGCATCGCCCCAGTGGCATAACCCTCGACCTGCTCAAGCAGATCTCGCTGCGCACGGGGCTGCAGTTCACACCCGTCGACAGTGCTTCAGCACAGGCCATGGTGGACCGCCTGGCCCGAGGCGAGGCGCAAATGATCGGGGCGCTGGGCTATGGTGCTGACCGTTTGAAGCAGTTGCGATTCACCCGCCCCTATCTGGTCAGCCCACGCGTGCTCGTCACCCGCAGCGACGTCGAATCTCCCGCACAAGCCAAGGCCATGAACGGCAAGCGCATCGCCCTGGTGCGTGGTTCACCGCAACGGGCCATACTGCATCAGCGCTACCCGCAGGCCAAGATAGTCGAAGTGGACAACCCGCTCGGCCAGATGGAGGCCGTGGCCAACGGTACCGCCGACGTTGCCCTTAGCAGCCATATCAATGCTGCCTACTACATCAGTCATGTGTTCAAGGATCGCTTGCGCATCGCCAGCGTGCTCGACGACGAACCGGCCGTTGCCGCCTTCGCCGTCGCCGCCGACCAGCCCCAGCTACAGGCCATTCTCGACAAGGCGCTGCTGAGCATTCCGCCCGAAGAGCTCGATCAACTGATCAACCGCTGGCGTACCAGCACCTTGGTCAGCGACAGCCCCTGGCGCGACTACCGCACCTTGGCCTTGCAGGTGCTGGTGCTGTCGGCCCTGCTGCTGGCTGGGGTCATATTCTGGAACAGCTACCTGCGCAAGCTGATCAACCAGCGTACAGAGGCCCAGCACGCGCTGCAGGCACAGTTGGCGCTGAGCCGCGGGCTGCTTGAGCAATTGCGCCAGGCCAAGGACGACGCCGAACAGGCCAGCCAGACCAAAAGCACGTTCCTGGCCACCATGAGCCACGAAATCCGTACCCCGATGAATGCCGTGATCGGCCTGCTGGAACTGGCACTGGAGGACAGCCGTGGCGGCCGCTGCGACACCCAGACCTTGCAGACCGCTTACGACTCGGCAATTGGCCTGCTCGAGCTGATTGGCGACATTCTCGACATTTCCCGCATCGAATCCGGCCACCTCAGCCTGCAGCCAGTGCCCACCGACCTTGTAGAGCTGGTGCGCGCCACACTGCGGGTATTCGAGGGCAATGCACGGGCCAAAGGCCTGCACCTGCACAGCGAACTGCCGGCAGAGCCAGTCTGGGTGCTGGCTGACCCCGTGCGATGCAAGCAAATTCTGTCCAACCTGGTCAGTAATGCCATCAAGTTCACCGACCGTGGTGAAGTGCAGGCGAGCCTGCTGCTGCCCAAGGTTGCCGGTCAGGGCATTCTGGCAATCGAGCTGAATGTGCGCGACACCGGTATTGGCATCAGCCCTGCCGACCAGGCCCGCTTGTTCAATGCATTTGTCCAGGCCGATGGCCCAAGGGCCCGCCAAGGTGCAGGCCTGGGGTTGGTCATCAGCCGTACCCTCGCCGAATTGATGGGCGGCGCCTTGAGCCTGCAGAGCGTGGAAGGCGTCGGCACCCGGGTGCAAGTCTGCCTGCAACTGCCCACCTGTGCGGCACCGGTAAAAGCCGAGCAGGCACCGCCAGCACATGAAAGCACTAGCGGCCCGCTCAACATTCTGGTGGTCGACGACTACCCCGCCAACCTGCTGTTGCTGGAGCGGCAACTGCATACCCTGGGGCACCGCGTGACCTTGGCGGAAAATGGCGAAATCGCCTTGGCGCGCTGGCAGGCCGCGCGCTTCGACCTGGTGATTACCGACTGCAGCATGCCGGTCATGGACGGCCACGAACTCACCCGGCGCATTCGCACCCTGGAGAGTGAACGCGGCCTGCCAGCTTGCAGGATTCTCGGCGTGACCGCCAATGCCCAGGCTGAGGAACGCGCCCGCTGCCTGGCCAGCGGCATGGACGAATGCCTGTTCAAACCCATTGGCCTGCGTTCGCTAAAGGCCCATCTACCCCTAGTCCGCCCTCAGCAACAAGAAACACCGACAACACGCCATAGCGGGTTCGACCTGGCTGAACTGCGCCACCTGACCCAGGACGACGAACAGCTGACGCGGCATTTGCTCGAACAGCTGTCGGTAAGCGTCGCCGAAGACCTGGCCGCCTTACGGGCCCTGGCACCAGACGCCGCCGACGAAGCCGTGCGGGCCCTGACCCATCGCATCAAGGGTGGCGCCAAGATGATCAGGGTCCGCATCGTGGTCAAGGACTGCGAAGCCATCGAGCTCGCCCACGCACAGGGGCTGCCGACGGTCGAGCAGCGCGCGCTGCTGCAAACCAGCCTGCAAGCCCTGCTTGACGAAATGCGCGATGCGCTCAATGCAATTGCAACGTCGAGCTGATCTGGCTGATGGCATCCACCACGTGCCGTGAGCCTTGCTGGATTTCCATGATCACCGTACCGGCCTCGTTGGCCAGCGCCACGCCGTGACCGGTGCGGTTCAGGCTCGACTGCATGCTGGCTACCGCCAGTAGGGACAGGTCGTGGTTTTGCCGCACCACATCGACAATCTCCAGGGTGGCCTTGCTGGTGCGCGCCGCCAGGTTACGCACCTCATCGGCCACCACCGCAAAGCCTCGCCCGTGCTCGCCGGCACGGGCGGCTTCGATCGCGGCATTCAGGGCCAGCAGGTTGGTCTGGTCGGCGATGCCACGAATGGTCAGCACGATCTGCCCGATTACATCCGATTGCTTGCTGACCGCATCGATGCTGCGTGCAGCGTCGTTAAGCTCCTGGGAAATCTGTTCGATTACCTGCACCGTCTGCTGCACCACTTCTGTCCCCTTGCGCGCGCAGGCGTCGGTCTGCATGGAACTGGCATGGGCGGCATCGGCGGCATTCTGCTGGGTGCAGACCTGGCGGGTAATGTCACTGGCGAACTTCACGACCTTGTTCAAGCGCCCCTTGCTGTCGAAAATGGGGTTGTAGGAGGCTTCCAGATAGACCATCCGGCCCTGCTTGTCGATACGCTCGAAACGGTGCGAATGGTATTCGCCACGGTTAAGCGACGCCCAGAACTCGCGGTACTCGACCGACTCGCGTTCATGCGCAAGGCAGAACAGGCCATGATGCCGGCCAACCACCTCGTCGAGGCGATAGCCCATGGTGTCGAGGAAATTCTGGTTGGCTTTGATCACCCTGCCCTGGGGGGTGAATTCGATCACCGCCATGGAGCGGCTGATGGCCTTGAGCAGGTTTTCGCTTTCATGCTCCTGCACCACCCGCTGGCTGATGTCGGCGGCCACCTTGATCACGCTGGTGACCTGACGCTGCTCGTCCAGCACCGGCATGTAGCTGGCCTCCAGCCATACCTCGCGACCGGCCTTGTCGAGGCGCTCGAAGGTACCGCTGATAGCCTTGCCCTGCCCCAGTTCACGCCACAGCTGTTGGTATTCGGCACTTTTTGCGTAGCCTGGATCGCAGAACAACCGGTGGTGCTTGCCACGCAACTCGTCAACGCTGTAACCCATGGCTTGGCAGAAACGCTCGTTGGCATCGAGAATGGTGCCATCGGGAGCGAACTCGATCATCGCCATGGAGCGGCTGATAGCGGCGAGTTTGGCCTGCGCGGTGGCCAAAGCCTGTTGGCTGCGCTGGATCTCGACCAAATCGGACTTGCGGTGGAAATCGAACATGACGCCGGGCTCCTTTATGCGCGGTTTCATGAGCATAGATCGCCATCATTAGCATGCAAGCACAGTGCTATCACTTTGTAATTAGTGCATTTTCATTACCAAGCGTCTGACACGCTTGCTGCCCAGGCGTGAAACTCAGGAGCTTTCCCGCACCATCAACTCAAAGCCCAAGTCCTGCTGTGCGTTGGGCACACGCTTGCCATCGAGCAGCGCCAGCAGCGCCTGCGCCGCCCCACGCCCCACGGCAGCCCGGGGCGTGCGAATCGATGTCAGCCTGGGCACCATGTGCGCCGAGGCCGGCAAATCGTTGAACCCGACCATCGCCACCTGGCGTGGTACCTCCACCCCCTGGCGCAAGGCCTGCAGCACCGCGCCTTGGGCAAGGTCGTCGTTACAGAAGAAAATGCCGTCGACATCCGGCGCCTGCTGCATCAGTTGGCTGAACAGTGCACTGCCCAGTGCAATCGATGACGGCTCCGGCGCCAGTACCTCCAGCTCGGTCGCCTGCAAACCGGCCTCGGCCAGCGCCTGGCGGAAACCTTCGGCTCGCTGCATCACCCGTGGGTCGAGCTGCGCGGCAATGAATGCCAGGCGCTTGCGCCCGCGCTCGATCAGGTGCCGGGCAGCGGCACGCCCGGCCTGCTGCTGCGAAAACCCGACCGACAATGCCCCAGGCTCGCCATTGAGCTCCATCATGTGCACACAAGGCACACCACTGGCAGCCAGCATCTGGCGGGCCGCATCGCTGCGCTCGAAGCCGGTCAGCAGCATGCCGCAGGGCTGATAGGCCAGGTAGTTGCGGATCAGGTTCTCTTCTTCAGCAAGGTCATAGTGATAGTTGCCGATCAACACCTCGAGCCCACGCGGGCGCATGACCTCGTGGATGGCCTCCAGGGTATCGATGAACAGCTGGTTGGACAGTGACGGGATCAACACCACCACCGACTGGCTACGCGCCGAGGCCAGCGCCCGGGCCGCCGGGTTGGCGACATAGCCAAGGTTTGCCGCTGCGGCGAAAACCTTTTCCACCAGCTCCGGCGCAACCGTGCTGACTCCGCGCAAGGCGCGCGAAGCGGTAATCGGGGAAACCCCGGAAAGCCTGGCAACTTCTGCCAGGGTGGGACGACCTGTAGTACGGGAGCCGGTGCGGGACATGGATGTTGTAATTTTACTACTTGCAAGGAGAGGGAACGGCCACTAAGGTAGCGCTGTCTCAGGACGCAGGCAATGTAATCTTTGGTAGCAGCCATCACGCGCTCGCCACCAGGCGTCCATACTGCGTAAGGACAAGACCAATAACACCGGGGAGGTCGTTGTTCGTCATTGACGAGACAGCGCTATCTCACCCCGCAGGAGGTACTGATGAATTCTCCCCTGTCCGCCATCGTGGTGATGGGCGTGGCCGGTTGCGGCAAAAGCTGCATCGGCGCCGCCATCGCTGCCAGAAGCGGCGGCCGCCTGATCGAAGGCGACGCTTTCCACCCTGCCGAAAACATCCGCAAGATGAGCGCTGGCATCCCGCTGGACGATGGCGACCGCGCCGGCTGGCTGGTACGCCTTGGTCAGGAGTTGCAGGCCACCACCCAGGCTGGGGAGCGCCCGATCCTGACCTGCTCGGCACTCAAGCGCCGCTACCGCGACACCCTGCGCGATGCCATGCCCGGGCTGGTGTTCGTGTTCCTTGAACTGTCACCTGCCGAAGCGGAAAAACGCGTGCGTGCC
The DNA here is from genome assembly GCF_900176445.1 of Pseudomonas sp. URIL14HWK12:I5. NCBI lineage: Bacteria > Pseudomonadati > Pseudomonadota > Gammaproteobacteria > Pseudomonadales > Pseudomonadaceae > Pseudomonas > Pseudomonas sp. URIL14HWK12:I5. Next base: position 273,783 of record NZ_FWXQ01000009.1, on the reverse strand, counting down.
CGCCCCGGTCACTTCATGCCGGCCAGCCTGATCGACAGCCAGTTCGCTGCCCTGGAATCGCCACGCGGCGAGCCACTGACCCTGCCACTGGATGCGACCCAACCCGTCGAAGCACTGGCCGAAGCGGTGGACCGCTGGCTAAAGGCCTGCGGTGAGCTGGGGCTGGCGCAAACCGCCTGACCCTGGCGGTTTTCCGGCTCACCAAAGACAGCGCTACCCCATCCCGCAAACGCGGGAAAAGTTCCAAAAAGCTACGCCCAAAACAACGATAAGACCGAGGCCTTAAAACCATGTTCGGACTGGCTACTGATACCTTCCTGCTGCTCGACGCGCTGGTTACCATCGTCGGGCTGATCCTGCTGATCACCCACTTCAAAGTGCACCCCTTCGTCGCCCTTACCCTCGCGGCCGGCTTCCTGGGCCTGACCTCCGGCATGCCGGTGGCCAAAGTCATGAAATCGTTCCAGGACGGTTTTGGCGGCGTGCTGGGCTTTGTCGGCATCGTCCTTGCCCTGGGCACCATGCTCGGCAAGCTGATGGCCGACTCCGGGGGCGCCGACCAGATCGCGCAAACCCTCATCCGCGCCTTCGGCAAGAAGAACGTGCACTGGGCCATGATGTTCGCCGCGTTCCTGGTGGGCATACCGCTGTTCTTCGAAATCGGCTTCGTGTTGCTGATTCCACTGGTGTTCATCGTCGCCCGCCGCTCCGGGGTGTCGCTGGTGAAGATCGGCATTCCGCTGCTGGCCGGCCTTTCCGTGGTGCACGGCCTGGTCCCGCCTCACCCGGGCCCGCTGCTGGCGATCGGCATTTTCCACGCCGACATCGGCAAGACCATCTTCTATGGCCTGATCGTCGCACTGCCCACCGCGATCATCGCTGGCCCGCTGTTCGGTAACTTCATTTCCCGCTACATCCCGGGCAACCCGTCGCAGGAACTGATGGACCAGATCGCCAAGGAGTCCGACCAGGGCAACCTGCCAAGTTTCAGCATCACCCTCATCACCGTGCTGCTGCCAGTCGCGTTGATGCTGCTGAAAACCTTCGCCGACGTGGTGCTGCCGGCCGAGCACATCGTGCGCCAGTGGATGGACCTGATCGGCCACCCGATCACCGCCCTGCTCGCCGCCCTGCTGCTGGCTTTCTACACCTTTGGTTCGGCTCGCGGCTTCAACCGCCAGCAGATCATGAAGATGCTCGACCAGAGCCTGGCCCCCACTGCAGCCATCGTGCTGATCGTCGGTGCTGGCGGTGGCTTCAAGCAGATGCTGGTGGACACTGGCGTGGGCAACGTGATCGGGCAGATGGCCGTGCAGGCGGAAATTTCACCCATCATGCTGGCCTGGCTGGTGGCGGCAGTGATCCGCATCGCTACCGGCTCCGCCACGGTCGCCACCATTACCGGTGCGGGCATCGTTGCTCCGGTGATCGATCTGGTGCCGGGTGTGAACCGTGAGCTGTTGGTACTGGCCACCGGTGCCGGCTCGCTGATCCTGTCGCATGTGAACGACGCCGGCTTCTGGCTGGTGAAGCAATACTTCAACATGACCGTTGCGGAAACCTTCAAGACCTGGAGCATGATGGAGACCATTCTCTCGGTAGTCGGCATCATCTTCATCATGTTGTTGTCGCTGATGGTGTAACCGTTGATCGGGGCAATGGCACCTGGATGCGTCGGGTAGGGCCGAAGAAAAATATGAGCCCTACCCAACGCAATGGAGTCTGCCATGACCCGCACAAGCATTCTGCTGATCACCCTGCTTGGTTCGCCGCTGGCCTTGGCCGCCGGCACCGGCCCGACCTACCCTGACGACCCGCACAGTACTGCGCCAAGGCCAGGCGTGGACAGCACTCTCAACCCGATCGAGAAGCCCATGCCGCGGGATACCGACCCGCGCATCAAGGGTAACGACCCGGACAGCCCGCCGGCAGAGCAGAATGACAACCGTGACCTGCCGGGAATGGATGGCAGTGGCCAGGAGGGCATTCGCCGGCAAAGTGGCGCAGCTGACGATAGTCAGCACTAGACGCCTGCCCTACCACTGACGCTTGTCTGGCCGGGTCAGCCCCAGTTTCTCGATCCGGTAGCGCAGCATGTCCCGCGACAGCCCCAGCATCCGCGCCGACTTGGTCACGTTCCAGTCGGTACGGTCCAGGGTCTTGCACACCAGGTCGCGCTCCATGTCGGGCAGGCTGGTGCCCGGCTCCGGCTCGTGCCGTGGCATTTCGAACATTACGGGCGCCTGCTGAGCTGCCGATGGCTCGTCGATCAACGTCATGCACAGGTTCAGCTGGTGCGCCTGCACCACCTCGTTCGGTGCCAGCAGCACGGTCTGCTCCAGCATGTTACGAAGTTCGCGCACATTGCCTGGCCAGCTGTAGCCCAGCATCAGGCTCTCGGCTTCGGCAGAAAAACGCAGGTTCGGCTTGCCATAACGCCGACCATGGTGGGCCAGGAAATGCCGGGCCAACAGCAGAATGTCCTGCCCACGGGCATACAGGCGCGGCACCTTCAGGGCAATGATGCGCAGGCGGAAGAACAGGTCGCGGCGGAACTTGCCCTGCTGCACCATCTGCTCCAGGTTGCAGTTGGTGGCACTGATCACCCGCAGGTCAACCTTGCGCTCCTTCACCGCACCAATCCGGCGGATGCTGCGGTCTTCCAGCAGCTTGAGCAGCTTGGCCTGCAGCACCAGGTCCATCTCGCCAATCTCGTCGAGGAACAAGGTGCCGCCATCGGCCGCCTCCACCAGGCCTACCCGGCGCTCCTTGGCGTCGGTGAATGCACCTTTCTCGTGGCCGAACAGTTCGGCCTCCAGCAGGTTGGCCGGGATCGAGGCGCAGTTGAACTCGATGAACGGCCCCTTGCTGCGCGTGCCATCGAAATGCAGGGCGCGGGCCACCAGTTCCTTGCCGGTGCCGGTTTCGCCTTCGACCAGCACCGGTGGCAGGTCGTCACTGGCCATCCGCCGTTCGGCATCCAGCACCTGGCGCAGGGTGTGCTTGAGGGTCAGCATCGTAGGCGACTCGCCGATCAACGCCTGCAACCCGGACTTCTGCGCCTCTCGCTCCTGGTAGAACGACAGCGTGCGCTCCATGCGCTCGGCAGCCAGGGCCTTGTCCAGGGTCAGCTTGAGTTCGGCCAGCACCACGGGCTTGCTCAGGTAATGGAAGGCGCCCTCCTTCATCGCCTGCACGGCATCTTCGACATTGCCGTAGCCGGTCATCATGATCACTTTCAGGTCCGGCACCTGTGCCACCAAGGTCCGCAGCAGGTCGTGCCCGCTCATGCCAGGCAGCGAGTTATCAGTCAGCACCGCGTCGGGCCGGGCCCGTTTGATCTGCTCCAGCGCCAGCTCCGCGCTATGGCATACGGTGACCTCGTAGCCCTTGAGGCTGAGGTAGGTGCGAATGTTGTCGGCGAGAATTTCATCATCCTCGACTACCAGGATGCTGTGCTCCATGGTCCCCTCCCGCTGCGATATTGAATGTAAGGCTGACGCGGGTTCCTTCCTCTTCGCGGCTGCTCAGGCTGACCGAGCCGCCAAAACGTTCCATGATGCGTTTGACCAGGGCCAGGCCTATACCGAGCCCCCCCTGTTTGGTCGTGAAGAACGGTTTGAACACCATCCTTTCCTGCTGTTGGCTCATGCCCTTGCCCGTGTCGGTGAGCACGAATTCGGCACGCAGGCCACCCTGCACATTGACATGGGCATTCAACATACCGCCGCAGGGCATGGCCTCCAGAGCGTTGGAAAACAGGCTGTTGAGAATTTGCGTCAGCTGCAACGGCTGGCTGGCCACCCACTGCACGTCAGGCCCCTCGAAATGGAAGCGCACGCCGTTTCGTTCGATCTGCTGGGCGAAGGCCAGGTGGGTGTCTTCGATGGCGGCCACCAGGTCCACGGCTTCAGGTTCGTCGCTGGTCGGGCGCAACGACACCAGCAGGTCACGTACCCAGCGCGACATTCGGTCGACCTGGCTGATGATATCGGTGATGTTCTTCTGCGCGGCAACGTTGGCGGTTTCCTGGGCCAGCTCGGCGCTCGAGCGGATGTTGGCCAGCGGGTTGCGCAAGCTGTGGGCTACCGCTGACGACATCTCGCCCAGCGCCACGTAGGTTTCGCTGGCCACCAGCCGGTCCTGTTGCAGATGCAGCATCTGCGCCGCCCGGCGCACGATCCAGAACAGCCCGAAATAGATGAGCGCCCCGCCCACCAAGGTCGAAGCCCAGATCAGCACATAACCCCGCTGGATACGCCGCACCAGGTCCTGTGGCTCTTTGTAGATTTCCACCATGGCCAATACCTGCTCGCCCTGGCTGTCGAACAGCGGAATGTAGTTTTCGATGAAAAGGTAGCGCGGTTCACGCTGAAACTTCTGTTCTTCGCGATCTTCCTCGGCCTTGTGGTAGCTGGCGGACACCGCCTTGCGCGACCGGAAGGCACGGTCGAGGTCGCCGTCGGCTTCTATCCGCTTGCCGATCAGCTCGACGTTGGTGGACCACACGATGGTGCGGTCGCGGGCGTAGACGTTGGCCAGCAAGGTATCTGGCAAGTGCTCGACATGGTCCAGGAACTCGACCCGGGTCGACTCGGCCAGTGTGGGGGTGACCTGCAAGTGCTGCAGGTCCAGACGCGGGTCAAGCAGCTCACCCATGGTGGTGCCTGGCGGCAACTGCGAATGGCGTACCTCGGCCTGGGCCATGGCCTGAATGAACTGCGCGGTAAGCATGGCATCGCGCTGCACGCTGTCGCGAACCACGAACCGCGTTGACACATAACCCAACCCGCCCGCCACGGCGGTGATGATCAACAGGCTGATGACCGAAAACCACCGCAGCAGGTTGAACTCACGCAATGGCACAGCCAGACCGCTGGCGGTCGCACCGGGCTTGTCGCGAACTTCGTTTTCCAGCATCTGCATCGCGTGGTTCCCGCACAGGGCGTCCGTCCAGAAATGCCTCAAGGCCAACAGCCAATTGAAAGCACCCCGCCTGGGCAGCTTGATAGCTGCCTTGTGTTGCGTGTTGCGTGTTGCGCTCTGCACATCACGTAGCAAGAACTCAGCCAGCCAGTAACAAACCAATATAATTCAGTACGTTATAAAGCTTTTCTAAATACAGACTGAGGAAAAACCCCCACATTTGGGTAATTGCCACCCAACCCCTATAAAATCGTTAACCATCAATAGCTTAAATACTTTAATTAATGTTTGTTATAAGCAGGATACCAACCGGAACGTCAAAGATACCCGCGTACCATGGCCCTCGCTGCTGCCGAGCCGAACCGAACCGCCGAAGCGCTCCATGATGCGTTTCACCAGCACCAGGCCTACTCCTAGCCCACCCTGTTTTGTGGTGAAAAACGGCCGGAAGGCCATGCGCTGCTGCTCTTCGCTCATGCCCTTGCCATTGTCGGACAGGCGCAGTGTCAGGCAGCGACGGTTCTGGCGCACCACCTCGATACGCAGACGCCCGCCCTGCTCCATCGACTCCAGGGCATTGGCAACCAGGCTGCTGAACACCTGCCGCAGTAACGCCGGGTGCCCCAATACCTGCACTGCCGGTAACGGTTGCAGGTCAAGGCTTACCCCACTGCGTGCCAACGGCACGGCATAGGTCTGCAAGCTTTCCTGCAACGCCTGTGGCAAGTCCACCGCCACGGCCTCGTCGTTCAGCGGGCGCAGTGACTGCAGCATCTGGCGGATCCACTGCGACATGCGATCGACCTGGCTGATGATATCGTTGACTTGACGTTGCGCCGGGCCGTCGTCGAACGCCTGGGCCAGTTCGGCACTCGAGCGGATACTCGCCAGCGGGTTGCGCAGGCTGTGGGCCACCGCCGACGACACCTCGCCCAGTGCAACGTAGGTCTCGTTGTTAATCAGCCGCTTCTGCTGCACCGCCAGCAACCGCGCGGCACGGTGCATGATGCCGTACAGGCCGATATAGACCAGCGCGGCCCCCACGGTGATAGCCAGCCAGATCAGGATCAGGCCATGCTCGATGCGCACGATCAGGTCATGGGGCTCTTTATAGATTTCGACCATTGCCGTGACGTTCTCGCCATCGGCATCGAACAGCGGAATGTAGTTTTCGATGAACAGCTGCTCGGGCGGCGTAACGAATTTCTGCTCGGCGCGGGCCTGTTCGAAGTTATGGTAGCTGGCCGAGACCCGCATCTTGTACTCGAAGGCCCGCTCCAGGTCGTCGTCGCCATTGATCAGCTTACCGACCAGCGCCGGGTTGCTGGACCAGATCACCGTACGGTCCGGCGCATAGATATTGGCCAGCAGCATGTCGGGCAGGTGGGCGATATGGTCGAGAAACTCACCGCGCGCCTTGCGTCGGGCATCCGGGTCGACATCTGGCAGGTTGCTGCGGTCGGTACGCGGGTCGATCAGCTCGCCCATGGTGCGCACGTTGGGGATCGACACGTGGCGTACTTCGGCGTCGGCGATGGAGGTGATGAATTGCGCGGTGAGCAAGGCATCGCGCTCCACGCTCTCATCGATGATGAAACGGCTGGAAATCAGCCCCAGCCCGGCAGCCACCGACAGGATGATGGCCAGGCTGACCCAGGCATACCAACGCAAAAGGTTGAATGGCTTGCGCGGGGCAGCCAACTCGTTACCGACAGGCACTTCGATGGTCTCGGAACGAGGGGCGATGTCCATGGCGGACTCCACATCTGGGCACCTTCAGAAGGTTATAGCCCAGAGTTGGGGAAACCATAGTATTAAATTGATGGCATCCGCCGAAGGGTAACGTTTTTTTCACTTCGTACAGCCGGTCACTGCAGAAACGGCAGCCGTACCCGACCCCCTCAGAGAGCGCCATCGTCTGCCAACCCCTGCAATTTGCGGTATTCGCGCAGCACAGCAGGTACATAACGGCGAGTTTCGGCATATGGCGGCACCGCTCCGCGCCGCAACACGGCATCCGGCCCCGCGTTGTAAGCCGCCACGGCCAAGGTGATGTCGTTATCAAACAGAGTCAGCATGCGCTTCAGGTAGCGTGCCCCACCCTGCACGTTGTCTTCCGGGTCCAGGCGGTCTTCCACGCCCATCTCGCGAGCGGTATCGGGCATCAGCTGCATCAACCCCACCGCACCCGCCGGCGAACGGGCCTTGGGGTTATAGCCGGACTCGGCCTTGATCAGCGCGTGCAACAACGCCGGGGGAACATTGTGGATGCGTGCCGCAGTGGCAACCACCTCGGCATAGGGGCGCCCAGTGATCATCTGCGCATTGGCCGGGCCAGCCTGGGCCAGCGGTTCGTTGATCACCTTTTCATAGTGGCGTCCGGGCCGATGAACGTTGGTCAGTACGTAGCCACCCTTGGCATCGATTGAGATGTACACATCAGCCTGGGCAGCCCCTGCCGCCAGCCAGATCAAACCGAGGATGAGTCCACGCATGTCGGTCGCCTCTTCGTCGTGGCCCCCGATGTGGGGGAAATGCCCCGGAAAACCCGAGGTCGATGACCACGACGCAAGCACTGTGCCGCTTCCTGTGCCGCATGGCGCAAGGCCCCGAGGCAGACGTGCATGGCTGTTGCATGGTGCCTGTCAACGCGTGTTCCCATGCAGTGGAGGGCTTCACCATGCAGCGCAGAACCAACCCGCAACGTGGCTTCACCCTGCTTGAACTCCTGGTGGTACTGGTGGTGCTCGGCCTGTTGGCCGGCATCGTCGCGCCCAAGTACTTCAGCCAGCTCGGCCGCTCCGAGGCCAAGGTGGCACGGGCGCAGATCGAGGGGCTGAGCAAGGCCCTGGACCTGTACCGCCTGGAAGTCGGCCACTACCCCAACAGTGAGCAAGGCTTGCAGGCCCTGGTGGTCGCCCCCAGTGGCGAGGCTCGCTGGACCGGCCCGTATCTGCAGAAGGCCGTGCCGCAAGACCCATGGGGCCGGCCATATATCTACCGGCAGCCCGGCGAGAACGGCGGTGAATACGACCTGCTGTCGATGGGCAAGGACGGCCAGCCCGGTGGTGACGGGGAAAACGCCGAAATTACCAGTTGGCAGTAAGGAGAGCGGCCATGCGCTACAGCCTCAAGGCCCTGGGCAGACAGGGTGTGGTGCAATTGCAGATCGACGCCGAGGACGCCGACCAGGCCCGCCGCCAGGCCGAGGACCAAGGCCTGCGTGTGCTCAGCCTGCGCAGCAACGGCGGCGCCTTGCGCGGCATGGCCTGGCGCCGCGAGGCGGCGTTCGACCTGGTGCTGTTCAGCCAGGAGCTGTCGACCCTGCTCAATGCCGGCCTGCCGCTGATCGACGCACTGGAAAGCTTGGCAGAAAAGGCCCCCGCTGCCGCCACGCGCAAGGTGCTGGCCGAACTGGTGCGTCAGCTGTACGAAGGGCGCTCGCTGTCCCAGGCCCTTGGTCAGCAATCCCGGGTATTTCCGCCGCTGTATGTGGCGCTGGTGCAGTCCAGCGAACGCACCGGTGCGCTGGGCGACGCCCTTGCCCGCTACATCAGCTATCGCCAGCGCCTGGACCTGGTGCGGCAGAAGCTGGTGGGCGCATCGGTGTACCCGTTGCTGCTGTTGCTGGTAGGTGGCGGCGTGGTGCTGTTCCTGCTCGGCTATGTGGTACCGCGTTTCAGCCAGGTGTTCGAAGGCATGGGCACCGAGTTGCCTTGGCTGTCACGGGTGTTGATGCAGATCGGTCTGTTTCTGCACGCGCAGCAACTGCCACTGGCGCTGGGCACTGCAGGTGGCGTCACGGCGCTGTGGCTGCTGCGCCGCCACCCTCGGGTACGACGCTGGGCATCTTGTCAGTTGCGCCGGCTGCCAGCGCTGCACCAACGTTTGATGATGTACGAGCTGGCGCGCTTCTATCGCTCGTTGGGCATCCTGCTGCAAGGCGGCATTCCCATCCTCACTGCCATGGGCATGGCGCGCGGCCTGCTCGGCAGTGCCGCCGGCCAGGGCCTGGTACAGGCCAGCCAGCGGGTAGGTGAAGGGCTGCCGCTGTCCGATGCGCTGGAGGCCGGGCACTTGGTTACGCCGGTGTCGCTGCGCCTGCTACGGGCCGGCGAGCAGTCCGGCAACCTGGGCGAGATGCTGGAGCGCTGTGCCGACTTCCACGACCAGGAAATCGGCCGCTGGGTGGAATGGTTCGTCAAACTGTTCGAACCGCTGCTGATGACGTTCATCGGCCTGCTCATCGGCCTGATCGTGATCCTGATGTACATGCCGATCTTCGAATTGGCCTCAAGCATTCACTGAGACACCAAGCCCAAGGGTTCGCAATGACGTGGTGCGTTCATGTTCACATCTTTACAATCGCCCACGTCGATGTGTGATCCACACATATCATTCAGCGTGATAATAACCTTCGCGCCGTTCGATTCGTGCCTCACGCGCAACACACTCACACTCCGCCCACTACTAATACATTGGCGGAGTTCTCCATGGAACAATCACTCAAACCCTTACGCTTCCCCCTCGCTGCCCTGGCAGTGGTGGTGATCAGCGCTTGCGGTCGAACCCCCGACGCCGTGCAGGCTCCCGCCGCGCCGAAGGTCAGTGTGGCCAAGGTGATCGAGCAACCGATCAACGAATGGGACGAGTTCACCGGCCGCTTGGAAGCCCCGGAAACCGTCGAAGTACGCCCACGGGTCTCCGGCCAGATCGATCAGGTGGCCTTCACCGAAGGCGCCCAGGTCAAGAAAGGCGACCTGCTGTTCCAGATCGACCCACGCCCGTTCCAGGCTGAAGTCCGCCGCCTTGAAGCCCAGCTGCAACAGGCCAAGGCCACTGCCATTCGCAGTGCCAACGAAGCCCGCCGTGGCGAACGCCTGCGTGACAGCAACGCCATCTCCGCCGAGCTGGCCGAATCGCGCAGCAGCGCTGCCGCCGAAGCCCGTGCCGGGGTCGATGCCATTCAGGCCCAGCTCGACCTGGCACGCCTTAACCTCAGCTTCACCCGTGTCACCGCGCCTATCAGCGGCCGTGTCAGCCGCGCCGAGTTCACCGCCGGCAACATCGTCAGCGCCGATGTCACCCCGCTGACCAGCGTCGTGTCTACCGACAAGGTCTACGCCTACTTCGACGCCGACGAGCGCGTGTACCTCAAGTACACCCAGCTGGCCCGCGAAGGCCAGCGTGGCCAGAGCACCCCGGTGTACCTGGGCCTGACCAACGAAAGCGGCAACCCGCACCTGGGCCAGATGAACTTCGTCGACAACCAGGTCAACCCGCGTACCGGCACCATCCGTGGCCGTGCGGTGTTCGACAACAGCGACGGCCAGTTCACGCCGGGCCTGTATGCGCGCCTGAAACTGGTGGGCAGTGCCCAGTACGACGCCGTGCTGATCAACGACGAAGCCGTGGGCACCGACCTTGGCAAGAAGTTCGTGCTGGTCATGGACAAGGACAACAAGGCTGCCTACCGCGCCGTGGAGCTGGGGCCGAAGCTGGAAGGCCTGCGCATCGTGCGCAGCGGCCTGGGCAAGGATGACCGCATCGTGGTCAAGGGCCTGCAACGCGTGCGCCCTGGTTCACCTGTCACGCCGGAAGAAACCCAGATGGCCAGCGAACAGACCCTCGCCGCCCTCGCCCAGCAGCGCCAGGCCCTGGAGGCCAGCAACCCGGCGCCGAAGGTGGCGGGCAATAACGTGAAAGTCGCCAGCGCCCAGGCGCCACGCGGTTAAGGGACCACACCGATGAACTTCTCGAAATTCTTCATTACCCGGCCAATCTTCGCCGCGGTGCTGTCGCTGGTGCTGCTGATCGCGGGCTCCATCTCGCTGTTCCAGCTGCCGATCAGCGAATACCCCGAAGTGGTGCCCCCCACCGTGGTGGTGCGCGCCAACTTCCCCGGTGCCAACCCCAAGGTCATCGGCGAAACCGTCGCCGCGCCGCTGGAGCAGGCCATTACCGGTGTGGAGAACATGCTGTACATGTCCTCCCAGTCCACCGCTGACGGCAAGCTGACGCTGACCATTACCTTCGCCCTGGGCACCGACCTGGACAACGCCCAGGTACAGGTGCAGAACCGCGTTACCCGCACCCAGCCCAAGCTGCCCGAGGAAGTGACCCGCATCGGTATCACCGTCGACAAGGCCTCGCCCGACCTGACCATGGTCGTGCACCTGACCTCGCCGGACAACCGCTACGACATGCTCTACCTGTCCAACTACGCCATCCTCAACATCAAGGACGAACTGGCGCGCCTGGGCGGCGTAGGCGACGTGCAACTGTTCGGCATGGGCGACTACTCGCTGCGCGTGTGGCTGGACCCGAACAAGACCGCTTCGCGCAACCTCACCGCCAGTGATGTGGTCGCTGCAATCCGCGAGCAGAACCGCCAGGTGGCAGCAGGCCAGCTGGGCGCACCGCCCGCCCCCGGCTCCACCAGTTTCCAGCTGTCGATCAACACCCAGGGCCGTCTGGTCAACGAGGAAGAGTTCGAAAACATCATCATCCGTGCCGGTGCCAATGGCGAAATCACCCGCCTGAAGGACATCGCCCGAGTCGAACTCGGCTCCAGCCAGTATGCCCTGCGTTCGCTGCTGAACAACCAGCCGGCCGTGGCCATCCCGATCTTCCAGCGCCCAGGCTCCAACGCTATCGAGATCTCCGACGAAGTGCGGGCGAAAATGGCCGAGCTGAAGAAGGACTTCCCGGAAGGGATGGACTACAGCATCGTCTATGACCCGACCATCTTCGTGCGCGGTTCCATCGAAGCGGTGGTACATACCCTGTTCGAAGCACTGGTGCTGGTGGTGCTGGTAGTGATCCTGTTCCTGCAAACCTGGCGTGCCTCGATCATCCCGCTGCTGGCTGTGCCGGTGTCGTTGATCGGTACCTTTGCAGTCATGCACCTGTTCGGCTTCTCGCTCAACGCCTTGTCGTTATTCGGCCTGGTGCTGGCCATCGGGATCGTGGTGGACGACGCCATCGTCGTGGTGGAAAACGTCGAACGTAATATCGGGCTGGGGCTGAAACCGCTGGAAGCCACGCAAAAGGCCATGAGCGAAGTGACCGGGCCGATCATCGCCACGGCGCTGGTGCTGTGCGCCGTGTTCGTGCCAGCGGCGTTCATTTCCGGCCTTACCGGGCAGTTCTACAAGCAGTTCGCCCTGACCATTGCCATTTCCACGGTGATTTCGGCCTTCAACTCGCTGACCCTGTCGCCGGCCCTGGCTGCCGTGCTGCTCAAGGACCACCACGCACCCAAGGACCGTTTCTCGCGCGTCCTGGAAAAACTGCTGGGCAGCTGGCTGTTCGCGCCGTTCAACCGCTTCTTCGACCGCGCCTCGAACCGCTACGTCGGTGGCGTACGCCGGGTCATCCGCTCCAGCGGCATCGCGCTGTTCGTGTACGCCGGCCTGATGGGCCTGACCTACCTGGGCTTCTCCTCCACCCCGACCGGCTTCGTGCCGGCGCAGGACAAGCAGTACCTGGTGGCCTTCGCCCAACTGCCTGACGCCGCCAGCCTTGACCGCACCGAGGCGGTGATCAAGCGCATGAGCGAAATTGCCCTGAAACAACCCGGTGTTGCCGACTCGGTAGCCTTCCCGGGCCTGTCGATCAACGGTTTCACCAACAGCCCGAACAGCGGCATCGTGTTCACCCCGCTCAAGCCGTTCGATGAACGCAAGGACCCGAGCCAGTCGGCGGCAGCCATCGCGGCTGCACTGAATGCACAGTTTGCCGACATTCAGGATGCCTACATCGCCATCTTCCCACCGCCGCCGGTACAGGGCCTGGGTACCATTGGTGGCTTCCGCCTGCAAATCGAAGACCGTGGCAACCTGGGTTACGAAGCACTGTACAAGGAAACCCAGAACATCATCGCCAAAAGCCACAACGTGCCAGAGCTGGCAGGGCTGTTCACCAGCTACCAGGTCAACGTGCCGCAAGTCGATGCCGCCATCGACCGGGAAAAGGCCAAGACCCATGGCGTGGCGATCACCGACATCTTCGACACCCTGCAGGTTTACCTGGGTTCGCTGTACACCAACGACTTCAACCGCTTTGGCCGCACCTACCAGGTCAACGTCCAGGCCGAGCAGCAGTTCCGCCTCGATGCCGAGCAGATCGGCCAGTTGAAGGTGCGTAACAACCTGGGCGAGATGATCCCGCTGGCGACCTTCCTCAAGGTCAGCGACACCTCCGGGCCAGACCGGGTCATGCACTACAACGGCTTCATTACCGCAGAAATCAACGGTGCCGCCGCCCCGGGCTACAGCTCTGGCCAAGCCGAAGCTGCGATCGAGAAACTGCTGAAAGAGGAACTGCCCAACGGCATGACCTTCGAGTGGACCGACCTGACCTACCAGCAGATCCTCTCGGGCAATACCGCACTGCTGGTGTTCCCGCTGTGCGTACTGCTGGCGTTCCTGGTACTGGCTGCCCAGTACGAAAGCTGGAGCCTGCCACTGGCGGTGATCCTGATCGTGCCGATGACCCTGCTGTCGGCCATTACCGGTGTGATCGTGTCGGGTGGCGACAACAACATCTTCACCCAGATCGGTTTGATCGTACTGGTGGGCCTGGCGTGCAAGAACGCGATCCTGATCGTCGAGTTCGCCAAGGATGAACAGGCCAAAGGCCTCGACCCGCTGGCTGCGGTGCTGGAAGCCTGCCGCCTGCGTCTGCGGCCGATCCTGATGACCTCGATCGCCTTCATCATGGGTGTGGTGCCACTGGTGTTCAGCTCCGGTGCAGGTTCCGAAATGCGCCATGCCATGGGTGTGGCAGTGTTCTCGGGGATGATCGGCGTGACCGTGTTCGGCCTGTTCCTGACCCCGGTGTTCTTCTTCCTGATTCGCCGTTTCGTCGAGCGTCGCCAGGCCCGCAAGGCCGAACACGTTCAAGTGCTGGAGAACCATGCATGAACCTGCTCAAACCCCTGACCCCAAGCCTGCTGGCACTGGCCCTTGCGGCCTGTGCGGTAGGCCCGGACTACCAGGCCCCGGCCACCGAACCTGCGCAACTGAACAGCGACGCGCAGGCCAAGGCCTACGACCGTAGCCGCTTCGAAAGCCTGTGGTGGAAGCAGTTCGATGACCCGGTGCTGAACCAGTTGGTGCAGGCCTCGCTTGACGGCAACCGTGATTTGCGCGTGGCCTTCGCCCGTTTGAAATCGGCGCGGTCGATCCGTGAAGACGCCGAGAACGACCAGTTCCCGGTGGTCACCAGCCGCGCCAGCAGCGACATTGGCAAGGGCCAGATCCCCGGCCAGACCACGCAGCGGGTGAACAGCGAGCGCTATGACCTGGGCCTGGACATGGCCTGGGAGCTTGACCTGTTCGGCCGCATCCAGCGCCAGATCGAGGCCAGCGAAGCCCAGGAAGCGGCGGCCGCCGCCGACCTGCAGCAGTTGCAGGTGAGCCTGATCGCCGAGCTGGTCGATGCCTACGGGCAGCTACGCGGTGCCCAGTTGCGCGAGAAGATCGCCCTGGCCAACCTCAAGACCCAGCAAGAATCGCGGACCATTACCGAAACCCTGCGCGATGCCGGTGTGGGCAACGACCTGGACGTGGTGCGTGCCGATGCACGCCTGGCCGGGGTCGAGGCCACTGTGCCGCAACTGCAGGCTGAACAGGCTCGGGCGCGTCATCGCATTGCCACCCTGCTCGGCCAGCGCCCAGAGGCACTCAGCGTAGACCTGTCGCCCAAGGCCCTGCCGGCCATCGCCAAGGCGTTGCCGGTAGGCGATCCGGGCGAACTGCTGCGCCGCCGCCCGGATATCCGCAGCGCCGAACGCCAACTGGCGGCCGCCACCGCCAACGTAGGCGTAGCCACGGCAGACCTGTTCCCCCGCGTCAGCCTCAGCGGCTTCCTGGGCTTTACCGCCGCGCGTGGCTCGCAGATAGGCTCCTCGGCCGCCAATGCCTGGGCACTGGGCCCAAGCATTACCTGGGCGGCCTTCGACCTGGGCAGCGTGCGGGCCCGCCTGCGCGGCGCCAAGGCCGATGCCGAAGGGGCGCTGGCCAATTACGAGCAGCAGGTATTGCTGGCTCTGGAAGAGTCGGCCAATGCCTTCAGCGATTACGACAAGACCCAGCAGCGGCTGCTGTCGTTGATGCGCCAGAGCGACGCCAGCCGCAAGGCGGCAGAGCTGGCCTCGATTCGCTATCGCGAGGGTACGGTCGACTACCTGGTGCTGCTGGATGCCGAGCGTGAGCGGTTGAGCGCAGAAGATGCGCAGGCTCAGGGCGAAGTCGAGCTGTACCGCGGCATTGTCTCGATCTACAAGGCCCTGGGCGGCGGCTGGCAACCGGAGACTGTGGCCAGCGCACACTGATACACCCCCGTCTCAACGACTCCTTTGGTTGGTTCCTCCCCCAACCGTTTGCCCCGCTGGCCCTGGTCTGCGGGGCTTTTTTATCGTGGATAAGCATTGGCGACGTTTTGCCGCCAAACTACAAGGGCTCGGTTGCATTTACCCCCCACCTGGCCCAAGCTCTGCCCTTCCCCCGCCACGGATCGTCCGATGCCCAGACGCAACCGCTACCTGATCGCCTTGCTGTTGTTGATCCTGGTATCGGCCCTGTTCGGCTACCTGTGGCGCGACACCCCGCCAGCCGCACCGACCCTGCCGGCACACAGCTACGCCAAGGCCCTGCGCCAGGCCCACGAAGGCCAGCCCGGTGCGGCACGGGTGCTGTATCAGCAATTGCAACGTAACGACTTGCCCGCCATCCGGCGTGCGGCCCTGTACGCCGAGTTGCCCAACTACCCCTCGCCACTGGCATTGAAGCTCGCCCGCCAGGACCTGGAGCATGCCGACCCACTGGTGCGCCGAGCGGCCATTGCCGGTATCCGCCGCCTGTTACCGGCGGCGCAGCGTAGCCTGGTGCTCGGCCCGCTGCTGGACGACGACGAGCAAAGCGTGCGTTTTGCCGCCGTGGATGCCCTGCTGGGCCTCGACCCCGACGCCATCGGCCTGTATTTCGGCCCGCTGCAAGCAGCCCTCGAGCAATACCAGCAAGCGCTGGAGCAACAGCCCGAGGATGCCGATGCCCAAGTGCACCTGGCACGCCTTTATCTGCATGAAAACGACTACACCCAGGCCGCCACAGCCCTGCAACGAGCGCTGGCGGTCGCCCCCGGCAACCTTGACGCCCTGGCTACTCAGGTACGCCTGCTCGAGCGCCAGGGGCATCACGATGCCTCGCGCCAGGTGCTGGGCCAAGCCTTGGCGCTAAGCCCCGACTCGTCCTTTCTGCAGTACGAGCTAGGGCTTTGGCTGAACCGCCACGAACAGCGCGAATATGCCTTGCTGGCCCTGTCCCGCGCCGTCGAGCTGGAGCCGGACAACGCCGACTACCGCTATACCCTGGCAGTTACGCTGCACGAGCTGGGCCAACTCGACGCCGCACAGAAGCAACTGGAAACCGTGCTCAATCGCCAGCCTGCCAACCGCCGGGCGCGGGTGCTGCTGATTCAGTACTGGAAAGAGTCCGGCCAGCTGCAGAACGTCCAGGTGCTGCTGGCCGAGCTGGAGCGGCAAAACCCTGACGACCCCGTGCTGCAACAGGGTTTGTAGGTAACGACTGACTTTTGTTGAACCCTGAGTCTGTGCCCAGGGTCCAGTGGATATCAGGTCACCCTACAGGAGAGTCGTGTTGGCCAATTCATTGGCGCTGGACGAACGTGCCTTGATCCTGGCACCCCCGACGCTGGCGGCGGATACCTCGCGTCTACTCGCCTCCGCCGGCATCGATAGCCTGTGCGCGGTCGACCTGGCCAACCTGCAGGCGCGCCTGGCCGAAGGTGCAGGGTTGGCGATCATCGCCGAACAAGCGTTCAGCCAAGGCCCAAGCGCATCGCTGCAGGCGTTCATCGATCAGCAACCGAGCTGGTCGGATTTGCCTATCGTACTGGTCACCGAGGGCGCCTGGTCGGCCAGTGGCGTTAGCAACCATCCAGTGGGCAACCTGGTATTGCTGGTCGCCCCCTTTGAAAATGCCCAGCTGTTGCACATGACCCAGTCCGCCCTGCGCAATCGGCGCAGGCAGTACCTCACACGCGACCAGTTGCACGGCCTGCAGCAACGCCTGGAAACCCGACGTTCGCCGCCAGACAACGAACCCGAACACGACGAGTTCGCCCGCTACCAGGCACGCAAGATGGAAGCCATTGGCCAACTGGCCGGCGGCGTTGCCCACGACTTCAACAACCTGCTCACCAGCATCGGCGGCAGCTTTGAACTGATCGACCGACGCCTGCGACAGGGCCGTAGCGACGGTCTGGACGGGCTGCTGCGCATGGGCCGCGAGGCCGTATCACGGGCCGCCCGCCTGACCCACCGCCTGCTGGCTTTCTCGTCGCGGCAATCGCTGCACAGCCAACGCATAGACCTGCATACCCTGCTACAGACCAAACGCCTGAAAGCCTGCCTTAACCCGGCGGTATCCCTTCAGGTACACATGGCCAAAGGCCTCTGGGCCGTGGAGGCTGATGACGAGCAGCTGCACGAAGCCCTGGACAACCTGACGGCCAATGCCTGCGAGGCCATGCCCAGCGGCGGCCTTTTGCGCATCGAAGCAAGCAACCTGCACGTGACCTCTGGCCAGTTCGCCAGCGGCGCCCTGGCCAATGGCGATTACGTGCGGCTGCGTATCATCGATGACGGCCAAGGCATGGCGCAAAGCACACTGGAACATGCATTCGAGCCATTTTTCAGCACCAAGGCGATAGGCCAAGGCATCGGTCTTGGCCTATCGATGGTGTACGGTTTCTGCAAACAGTCTCATGGGCATGTGACCCTGCACAGCCAGACCGGCCAGGGTACCCGGGTAGACCTTTACCTGCCGCGTCATACCGGCCCGGCGAGGCAATCGGGCCAGCCGGTGCAACCTGCGTACCCTGACGGCGGCCGACATGTACTGGTCGTCGAGGACGACCCGCATGTGCGCCAGTTGCTGTGCCAAGCGCTGCGCGATGACGGCTTCACCTGCCACAGCGCCGCCAACGGCAACGAGGGGCTGAAGATGCTGCGCTCGGCGCAAACGGTAAATTTACTGATCAGCGATGTCGGCTTACCCGGTATGAACGGCCGGCAACTGGCCGAGATAGCCCGCACACTGCGCCCCCAGCTGCCGGTGCTGTTCATCACTGGGTACGCGGAAACGGCCATGGCCCGAGCCGGCTTTCTGGGGGCAGGCATGCACTTGATCTGCAAGCCGTTCGAGCTGAAGCAGCTGCAAGCACAAGTGACGCAGATTCTTGGCAAGCCGTGATGCCCACTATGCATCAAGCATGCGCAGTGCGTTGTCAGCAAGCTCTGCCAGCAGGAACGGCTTGTTCATCAATGCGGTGCCTGGTTGATCAAGCAATTGCGCTTCGATGGGCTGGTCCGCATAACCGGTGATGAACAGGATTTTCTGTTGCGCAATCTGCATGCGCATGGCCCTGGCCACTTGCCGGCCACTGAAGCCACCTGGCAAGCCGATGTCGGTGATCACCAGGTCGAAGGGGCCATCATGGCGGAAGCGCGCCAGGGCAGTATTCGCATCGCCTGCTACCGTCACGTTGAAACCACGCTCGGCCAGGTATTCATGCATGACCACGCGCAAATTCACTTCGTCATCCACCAGCAGCAGACGTTCGCCCCGGGCCATACGCTGCGACGGCGGCACAGGCTTGGGCTCTTCCGGGACCGGGTCATGACACCTTGGAAAAAGCATGGAAACTTTGGTGCCCTGCTCCGGGGCAGACTCGATCCAGACATACCCTCCCGATCGGCTGACGAAACCATACACGGTCGATAACCCTAATCCGGCTCCCCGACCGATGGGTTTGGTGGTGAAGAACGGTTCAAAGGCCCTGGCGATGTCCGCTACCGACATTCCAAGGCCGTCATCCTCGACATCCAACGCTACATAATCGCCAGGTGGCAGGCCACATGCATCCGTGAATGGGGCGGTCAACCGCTTGTTGACAGTACGCAGCGTAACATTGCCCTGCGTCAGGCATGCTTCCCGGGCGTTGGTACAAAGGTTGATCAAGGCACCTTCAAGCTCACTAACGTCCAGGTCTACCGCCCATGCCACTACATCCAGCTGCCAGTGCAAGCCGACCTCCGCGCCCAACGTCTTAAGCAGTAATGGCTCACAAAGGCGCAGTTGCCGATTCAAGTCCAGCGGCCGCTTGGCCAAGGGTTGTTGGCTAGACAACGCCAGCAAGCGGCGGGTCAGTTCCATGGCGCGCTGCACCGACTCGCGGGCTACTTCCACGTAGGCCTCCACCCGCTCCAGGCGCCCCTCCTGCAGGCGCCGTTGCAACAACTCAAGACTGCCGCCAACACCGGACAGCAGGTTATTCATTTCGTGGCCCACGCCCCCCGCCAATTGGCCGACCACCTGCATACGCTCGCTGTTGCGAATCAGCGCCTTGGACTGCCGTACAGCCTCTTCACGGTCTGCGGTGATGTCCCGGCCAACCGCCGTCAGCAGCCTGCCATCAAACCGCGCGCTCCAGCGAAACCAGTGGTAATGACCATCACGGTGCCGCAGGCGGGTCTCGATCTGTTCCGGGTTGATGCCTTGCAGCAGCCCCGACACTGCCAGCTGCACGTCGGTGCGATCTGCCGGGTGTACCAGTTCCAGCACCGGCATATCCTGCACCTGCTCTTGGGTCCAGCCCAGAATACGGTACCAGGCCGGGTTCACGGCACGCAGTTTCAGTTCCGCAGTCACCGTCATCATCGCGTCGCGCGACAGTTGCCAGAACTGTTCGCGCTCAGCAACATAGCGTTCGGCCTGCTGCTCGAACCCCAGCGCCTGCGCGCGCCAATGGCGGTGCGCCTCGACACTGGCCGTGGTTTCAATCACCGTATGCAGAAAACCCGCCACATTGCCCAGCTCATCATGCAACGGTGCAAAACCGAACGCGCACCATATCGGCTCCTCGTCCGCGACGCCGGGAATACTCAGGGGGGGATCCTCGACAAAACTCGAGCGCCCCTCCAGCGCCTGGAACACCTGGGGTCCCACTGCCGGCCAGACATCGTGCCACAGCCTGTCGAACGCTGTACCCAAGGCGTCCGGCACGGCCCGCAGCGCCCTGTAGCCTTCGTTGTGCAGCACACAAAGGTCAGCCCCCCAGACCACGGCACAAGGGAACGGTGACAAATGCATCATGTCGACGGCAATACGCAACGAAGCCGGCCAGCGCGGCAATGGCCCGAGCGAAGTACGCCCCCAGTCGAAACGTGCAATCCGCTGCGCCATCAAATCGACCGGTTGGGAAACAGGCGGCTGCGGCATGGCCGGCTGCGAAGGCCCGCGTGGCGTACTGTTTGCGACCAATATCGTGACTCCAGCAATGCTCCGGGTTGGCCACGGTGCTGCCTGAACAGACAGGCTCACCCATGGAATCTGTTCACGTTAGCACAGCACGCACCACTTACCATGGCGCACTTGCAGGGGGCAGCTATGCTGATTAGGTTTTCCCTTGGGCCAGGGAGCATCGGCTATCCAGGCTGCAGAAAGGAGCACGGTCATGAGCAAGAAAATGCTGGTGGTGCTGACCAACACAGCCAAATACCCAACCCTCAAGCGGGCGACCGGGTTGTGGCTGGGTGAGGCCGTGCACTTTGTCGAGAAGGTCGATGCGGCCGGCTATACGGTGGACTATGTCAGCCCACAGGGCGGTTACGTGCCCATCGACCCGCACAGCCTGCAGATGGCGCCAGACTTGGACTGGCAATGGTATGACGACAAACGCTTCATGACACGCTTGGGCACCACCTTGAGCCCCGGGCAGGTGAAGGCCGACGATTACAGCGTCATCTATTACACCGGTGGGCATGGAGTGATGTACGACTTTCCCGACAATCAGCCGCTGCAAGAGTTGGCGCGCAAACTCTACGAAAATGGAGGCATCATCGCGGCGGTCTGCCATGGTGTAGTTGGCCTGCTCAATATCAAACTGAGCGACAATAGCCTATTGCTGAAACACCGTCAGGTCACCGGCTTTTCCAACACCGAAGAAAAGCTGGCCGAACTGGATAAGGTGGTTCCCTTTCTGACCGAAAACGAGATGGTTGGCCGCGGCGGCGTTTACAGCAAGCATGATGATCCGTGGATGCCACACGTGGTCGAAGATGGTCGATTGATCACTGGGCAGAACCCGGCCTCGACCGCCTTGCTCGCCGAACACGTGCTGGCGCAACTCAAGCCGGCCAAAGCCTGACATCAACCTTGTAGTTTTCCTCTGCCGCACACTGCAAAAGGACTACAGCCGATCGGTCATTGAGTGCATAGGCTCAGGGTTCAGTTGTTCACCACGAACAGCCTCGGCCCGGAGAGCGATTGCCCTATGTTGAAAATCCTGAACGCAGGATACCGCCTGCGAGAGCTGCTACTGCTCTCCACGGTGGGCCTCGTGCCTGTGATCTCCGGTTTGCTGGTAATGGTTGTTCAACTGGAAATGAAACTTGCGGAAAATGCCGCCATCTCCGTTCAGGAGGCAGTGTTCAGCATTGACCAGGCGCTGAACCGGATGCATGAAGCTGCCCAGCGTGCCTTGCCGCTCGCAGGCAAGCCTTGCGACAGGGTCAGGAGCGCATTACAGGAGCAAGTTGTGAGCCGCTCCATGATCAGATCGCTGACCTTGGTAGAAGGTAATGAAGCCTCCTGCAGCAGTACTTCAGATTCTCTGGAATACCTATCGTCCTTTGCCGGATCCGGCCAGCAGGTCGAGTTGTCCTATGGGCAACCCGACAAGCGCCGCAAGCTGCTGGTCAACTATTACTTGCAGGGGAATCATGGCGGGGTGATCGTGACCGCCTATGCCATTTCGCTACGCAACGAACTGGACGCTTTTCAGGATGGGCTGACACTGCTGCTGGAGTTCGACGACCGCTACATCTGGAGCAAAGGCGATAGTCGAGACCCACAGCGCCCTTCGCAGTCCGAGTTTTTTGCGAGCGCGCTGTCGAGCAAGTATGGGTATAGGGTCAAAGGCGGTTACGCCGAAGGCTTCACCGCCCAGGAAATACAGCAGTCAATGGTGCAGATCTTTCCCTCACTGATGCTGGTAGGGATCGTGACCGGCTCGATCGTGTATCTGGGCCTGTACAGGGCGAGCGCCCACAGGCGTGAGGCGACCACCAAGCATGCATGATGGCGGCGCCCCTCAGGTCGGATCAGTCAGTGCTCAGCACACCACGGCGCACCTGGTCCCGCTCGATGGATTCGAACAGCGCCTTGAAGTTGCCTTCACCAAAGCCATCATCACCCTTGCGCTGGATGAACTCGAAGAACACCGGACCAAGCAGGGTTTCCGAGAAGATCTGCAGCAGCAGGCGCTTGTCTTCAGGTTGCGAGGCGCCATCGAGCAGGATGCCTCGCGCTTGCAGCTGATCCACCGGCTCGCCGTGGCCAGGCAGGCGCTCTTCGAGCATTTCGTAATAGGTCTGCGGTGGCGCCGTCATGAAGCGCATGCCAAAGCCCTTCAGCGCGTCCCAGGTCTTGAGCAAGTCGTCGGTGAGGAAGGCTACGTGCTGGATGCCTTCACCGTTGAACTGCATCAGGAACTCTTCGATCTGCCCGGCACCCTTGGACGACTCTTCGTTGAGCGGGATGCGGATCATGCCATCGGGCGCAGTCATGGCCTTGGAGGTCAGGCCGGTGTACTCACCCTTGATATCGAAATAGCGGATCTCACGGAAGTTGAACAGTTTCTCGTAGAAGCCGGCCCAGTAAGCCATGCGCCCGCGGTAAACGTTATGGGTGAGGTGGTCGATGATTTTCAGGCCGGCACCTACCGGGTTGCGATCCACGCCTTCGATAAAGTTGAAGTCGATGTCGTAGATCGAACTGCCTTCGTCGAAGCGGTCGATCAGGTACAACGGCGCACCGCCAATGCCTTTGATTGCCGGCAGGCGCAACTCCATCGGGCCGGTTTCGATTTCTACCGGCTGGGCACCCAGCTCCAGGGCGCGGGCATAGGCTTCATGGGCATTGCGCACGCGGAACGCCATGCCGCACACCGAAGGGCCGTGTTCCGCCGCGAAGTACGAGGCGATGCTCTTGGGTTCGTTGTTCAGGATCAGGTTGATGCCACCCTGGCGATACAGGTGCACATCCTTGGAGCGGTGGGTAGCCACCTTGGTGAAACCGAGTATCTGGAAGACCGGCTCGAGTACGCCAGGCGTAGGCGAAGCCAGCTCAATGAACTCGAAGCCCATCAGGCCCATTGGATTGTCGAAGATATCAGCCATGTTCGTGTCCTCATCTGCAGCGAAAAATTATTGATTGCGTGGGATGTGGAACAGAAACGGCGGTGAGCACGGGATGCCCCGCACGCTGCGGGCGAGGAAGTCACCTATGATCAGCTTGAACCCATGGTATGTCATATGGACCCATTCTCGGCGGGCTTGATCCTTCGGAGCTGAAGGACCTTATTGTTGTATTCGTAAACGGATTCTACATTGCGTAAAATGGTTTGTCGCGTTTTAGTTGGTCCTGAGCGCCGACAAACGGCTATTCTCTCGTTATCTCTCATCGTAGCCAGGTCAGCATGCCCCTTACCGTAAAACGCCGCGCCGCATTCAGCTGGCGTACCCTGTTGCCCTGGGGCGTCGGTGTGCTGCCAGTGGTGTGCGGCCTGGCCATCATGAACTGGCAGGTCGAGCGCGAGATGCAGGCCAGCAGCCAGGCCACCACCCGCCAGACGGTGGAGCACGTCGAGCGCATCCTCGACAACTTATCCAGTGCTGCCAATGCATTGCTGCCCCTGGCTGGCAGCCCCTGCGATCAGACCCAGCTTACGCTGCGTGCCCAGGTGACCCGCAACGCCTTCGTGCGCTCGACCAACCTGTTCAGGCACAACAACCTGTATTGCACCTCGCTGTTCGGCGAGTTCGACGAACCGGTCAACGCCACCGACTATACCGACGGCAAACTGTGGCTGATGGACGGCAACTCGGTCACCCCGGGGCACGCGCTGCTGGTGTACCGTGCCAGCGAGGGCGACAAAGGGGCAATCACCACGGTGGATGGCGACCACCTGCTAACGGCACTGCGCCTGATCGGCCCTGACGAAGACTTGCAAATCCGCGTGGGCGATGCCTGGATGGGCAAGGACGGTGTCGTGCACAAAGGCGTACCACCTGCCGCCGCCAGCGCCAACGTACTGCTGGGTTCGACCCGTTACCCGTTCAGCGTGCAGGGCGGCTACAGCACCGGCAAACAGGGCCAGCTGTTACGCAGCCACTACCCTGCCCTTATCAGCTTGCTGCTGGTGCTGGGTGCCGTGGCGGCGCTGGTATGCCGCTGGCAGATTCGCCGGGCCACCTCACCCCGCGCCGAGCTGGACCGCGCGCTGCAGGCCGACGAATTTCTGCCGTATTTCCAGCCTGTGGTGCGCAAAGGCGACTACCGCTGGGCCGGCGCCGAAGTGCTGATGCGCTGGAACCACCCGCGCGAGGGCCTGGTAAGGCCCGACCTGTTCATCCCTTATGCCGAGCACAGCGGGCAGATCGTCGCCATGACCCGGGCGCTGATGATGCATACCGCGCAAAGCCTGGCACCCTATGCCGGGCTGCTGGAGGACGGGTTCCATATCGGTGTCAACATCACCGCCGATCATTGCCGCGACCTCAGCCTGCTGGACGACTGCCGCACCTTCCTGCAGCACTTTCCGCCGGGCCGGGTGGTGCTGACCCTGGAACTGACCGAGCGCAAACTCATCGAGCCTACCCCGGTGACCCTGGAACTGTTCGAAAAGCTCCACGCCATGGGCGTGATGATTGCGCTCGACGACTTCGGCACCGGCCAGTCGAGCCTCAACTACCTGCGCCAGTTCCAGGTCGACTACCTGAAGATCGACCAGAGCTTTGTCGCCATGATCGGCGGCGATGCGCTGTCCGTGCACATTCTGGAAAGCATCATCGACCTGTCGGCCAAGCTGGGCCTGGGTATCGTGGCCGAAGGTGTGGAAACGAACACCCAGCGCGACTACCTGGCCTGCCATGGGGTGGACTTCCAGCAGGGCTACCTGTTTGCCAGGCCCATGCCGGCCGCCCAGTTCCTGGAGGCACTGGCCACACGCCCGGGCGCTGCGCAGTTGCCGCAACGCGCGGCCCCTGAGATCATGCGCGGCTGATCCACCCGCTCAACTCCCCTATTCGAGGCACTCGTGTCAAAAGGCATCGTTTCATCGGTCATGGCGTCCTGTCTGTTCGCTGTGATGTACTTCTATACCTCGCTGCTCACGCCACTGGATGGCGAAGAGATCTTTGGCTGGCGCACCCTGCTGACGCTGCCCTGCCTCACCTTGTTCATGCTGGTCTCGAAAGACTGGAAACGGGTGGGCGAGCTGCTGGCCCGGGTAAAGCGCACGCCTGTGCTGTTGCTGGGCATGGTCGGCACGTCGTGGCTGATGGGCGTACAGTTGTGGCTGTTCCTCTGGGCACCCTTGCATGGGCGCAGCCTGGAAGTGTCGATGGGCTATTTCCTGCTGCCACTGGCCATGGTTCTTACCGGGCGGCTGGTGTACGGCGAGCGCCTGTCACGCCTGCAAAAGGTGGCCGTGGCTTGTGCCGCACTGGGCGTGGGCCACGAGCTGTACCAAAACGGCAGTTTTGCCTGGGAAACCCTGTTGGTGACGATCGGCTACCCGATCTATTTCGTGCTGCGCCGACGCTGCCGCACCGACCACCTGGGCGGCCTGTGGTGCGACATGTGCCTGCTGCTACCGTGGGCGTTGTACTTCGTTATCCAGGGCCCGCTTTCCAGCGCTGACCTGCAAACCCACCCTGGGCTGTATGCGTTGATCCCGATCCTTGGGGCGATCAGCGCCTCGGCCCTGATCGCCTACGTGCTGGCCAGCCGCATGCTGCCATTCAGCCTGTTCGGCCTGCTCAGCTACGTCGAGCCCGTACTGCTGGTGGGCGTGGCATTGCTGCTGGGCGAAACCATCGGCCCGGATCAGTGGCTGACCTACCTGCCGATCTGGGCCGCAGTGCTGGTGCTGGTGCTCGAGGGTTTCAAGCACCTGCTGCGTCAACGTCGCCGTTCGGTGTAAGCCGAACCTGGCGCACCCGCCGCTCTTCCACCGCCTCCACGGTCAGCGTCCAGCCATTCCAGGCCAGGCGGTCACCCACCATCGGCAGGCGGTCGAGCAGGCTCATCACCAAGCCCGCGAGGGTCTGGTAATCCTCGGTAGCACGGGCACTGAAGCCGGTACGCGCCTGGACCTGGCTCAGGTTCAGTGCACCACTGACCACGAAGCCCTCGCCCTCCTGGACGATGCCGGGGCCTTCAACCTCGCTGGCATCCGGCAGTTCACCGGCAATCGACTCAAGGATGTCGGTCATGGTCAGCAGGCCGGTGAAGTCACCGAACTCGTTGACCACGAAGGCGATGTGAGTCGACTGGCCTCGCATCTGCTCCAGGGCGTTGAGAATGCTGAAGCTCTCCAGCAGGTTCAGCGGCACACGCGCCATGCCTTCCAGGTCCGGCTGGCTGCCCGACAGCAGCTCCTTGAGCAGTTCCTTCTTGTGCACGAAGCCCAGAGGATCGTCGACACGGCCATTGCGGATCAGCGGCAGGCGCGAGTACGGCGAGTTGGCCAGGGCCTGGGTAATGGCGTCGGCCGGTTGCGCCAGGTCGATCATGTCGACCTCGGTGCGGGCGGTCATCACCGTACGGATAGGCCGCTCGGCCAGGTTCAGCACGCCACTGATCATCACCCGCTCACGCCGGTCGAACAGCACCTGCTCCTCACCACCCTCGACCAGGTCGGCGATTTCCTCACCCACTTCGTCCGCCTCGACACGGCGGCCACCCAGCAGGCGCAGCACGGCATGGGCAGTGCGTTCACGCAACGGCCGGTGCTGCTGCAAGCTGCGCTTGCGGCGGGCACGGGCCAGCTGGTTGAACAGCTCGATAAGGATCGAGAAGCCGATGGCCGCGTACAGGTAGCCTTTCGGGATATGGAAGCCCAAGCCTTCGGCGGTCAGGCTGAAACCGATCATCATCAGGAAGCCCAGGCACAGCATGATTACCGTGGGGTGGGCGTTGACGAAGCGGGTCAGCGGTTTGCTGGCAACGATCATGATACCGATCGAGAAGATCACCGCGATCATCATTACCGACAGATGTTCGACCATGCCCACCGCGGTAATGACCGCGTCCAGCGAGAACACCGCGTCAAGCACCACGATCTGCGCAACGATCGGCCAGAACGCCGCATGACGTACCGCCCCACTGGCCTGGGTTACATGGCCCTCAAGGCGTTCATGCAGTTCCATGGTGGCCTTGAACAGCAGGAACACACCACCAAACAGCATGATCAGGTCACGGCCGGAGAAGCTCTTTTCGAACACTTCGAACAGTGGCGCGGTGAGGGTGACCATCCACGAGATACTCGCCAACAAGCCCAGTCGCATGATCAAGGCCAGGCTCAGGCCAATCACCCGCGCACGGTCACGCTGATGCGGCGGCAGCTTGTCTGCCAGGATGGCGATGAACACCAGGTTGTCGATACCCAGCACCAGCTCAAGGACGATAAGCGTCAACAGGCCTAGCCAGGCCGTGGGATCGGCTAGCCATTCCATTAGCGGGTACTCACCGGGGAAGCGTCACGAGGACGGGGGAAGGATGGCCAGAACGGCCGAAAACTGGGGGGCTCCGCGAAGGTGCTCATATAGACCTTGTTAAAAAATTGGGAAAATGATCGTACAAGCAGCGCTGGTTTCTGTGATAGCGCAAAACTATTACAAAACCTGTATCAGTTGTGAGGCGGTATTTGGGGGTACTTTTCTTCAATACCCTCGACAGCCAACGGCTGAAAATCACGGTTCCTTCCAGCCACCGGATCTTTCTCATGAGCCTGTCCCTGTCCATGGCCGCCTTCGCACTGGCGGCGTCGATTTCCCCCGGCCCGGTCAACATCGTTGCCCTGAGCAGCGGCGCCAACCATGGCTTACGCGCCAGCCTGGCGCATGTGGCCGGCGCCACGCTGGGCTTCTGCCTGTTGCTGGTGCTGGTCGGGCTGGGCCTGCATCAACTCCTGCTACGCTGGCCGCTACTGGGCATGCTGCTGCACTGGGGCGGGGTCGCGTTTCTGCTGTACATGGCGTGGAAGCTGGCCAGCGACAACGGCCGGCTGACCAATACACACTCGACAACAGCGCCTTCAGCCTGGCACGGCGTGGCGATGCAATGGTTGAATCCCAAGGCTTGGCTGGCAGCAGTGGCCGGGGTCGGCGCTTACACGGGGGGTGAGCAGCACCTGCTGTGGCTCTTTGCCTGGATATATGGCCCGATCTGTTTTGTTTCGGTCGCGTGTTGGGCATGGGCCGGGAGCATGATTCGCCAGTATCTGGGCAACCCACGGCACGTGCGCTTGCTCAATCGAGGGTTGGCGGTATTGCTGGTGGGCAGTGCGGTCTACCTGGTTATCTGACGCCAGCGGCATCGCGGTAATGCCCCGGTGTCGCCGCCAGGTGCTGCTTGAATGCCCGCTGCAGGTGCGCCTGGTCAGCAAACCCGGCCTCCTGCGCAACCTCGGCAATCGCGCGGCCTTGGCGCAGCTGCGCCCTGGCCAGCTGTACGCGCTGATCGAGCAGGTAGCCATGCGGCGTCAGCCCGAAGCGTTGACCAAATGCACGAATCAGGTAGGAACGTGACAGGCCGCAGGCGGTGCAGATGTCTTCCAGGCTCAGCGGATCGCTACGATGGGCACGTATGAAGGCTGCCGCCGCGTCCAGCCGTGGGTTACCTGCTTCACCCGTGCCAGTTTCACCCGAGAGAAAGCCCGGCAATGCACTAAACAGGGTCGCCAGGCGCGCCTCCCTGTCAGGCACGCTGGCGTCGAACAGGTCGGCAAAGGCCTGCATCAAACGTTGGTACAACGCAGGCGAGCTACTCCAGGTTTGCGTCGGCAAGGTGAAACCCAACGCCTGTAGCCAGGGCAAGTCGACGAACAGCATCAGGTAGGACCAAGGCTCGCGATCGATGGGGTTGCAGGTATGCACCACGCCCGGGTTCATCAGCACCGTGGTGCCGGCCCCCACCTCAATGCGCAGGCCCCCGTTCAGGTAAGTGCTGCGCCCACCGGTGATCACCCCGATGGAAAAGCTCTCGTGGGAGTGTGCGGCATAACACACCTGCCGCCCGTCCCCTACCCGCCGGGCTTCGACAAAGGGCAACGCAGGGTCACGCCAGAACCGTGATACCTCGATCATCCCCTCGCCCACACGTTGCTCAGATCCCCCCGATACTACACGGTTATCGCGCAAACAGATCGAGCGTGCGTTCAACTTCACCAATATCGATCCTGAAACCATCGCCCTCCGGTATGCCCACCACAAAGCCGAACTGCTGGTGGTCGCGGTCCGTCAGGTATTTGTAGTAGCTGACGAACCGGTTAGGCGGCTGCAAGGTCAGCAGGCTACCGCCAGGCTGCAGCACATTCACACCATGCACCAGTTGGCTACCCTCTACGCCAATGACCACTTTTGCCCCGGCACAGGCTGCGACAATGCTCGGCACGTCAGACTTGAGCGGGTTGACCACGCGAAAACCACGCGTAACCCGCAAGTGTTCGGCAAGCTCCAGCTCATTACGCAGCAGACGCAGGTCGCCATCACCGCCCCGCAGCAGGAACACACCCGGGTGTGGGGCATGCGGCACATGCGACAGCAGCTTGTCCCCCATGGCCCGGTAGCGGGCGTGCCGGCTGCGGTTGTTGCTCTGGTCGTCGAACAGCACCAGCTCACGGAAAAACGCACTGCGCAAGCGCAGCGGCTTCATATCCAGCCAGTCTTCATAGGCGGGCGCCTGGGTAAACAACGGGTACTTGGCAGAGGGTGCGGTGGTCACCGGGACGCCCTCGTTGCAAGCCAGCGCATAGGTCGGGCAATCTTCCATCAGCCAGGTACCGAACCAGGAATTGCCGTTTTGCGTGCAATAAATGGCTGCCCGGTCAATTTCGTTGTCCACGATGATGCCCGGAAAGGTGCTGGGTTTGAGTGACAACCAATGGCTGGCCTTGCCCTTGTACAACGCACCATCGACCAACCACACATTCTTGATCAGGTAGCCCCGGGTTGGCCCTTGCAGCGTACTGATGCCGCCCTCCATGGTGCGCGCAGGGTGTACGTAGGGGTAAAAACGCTTGCCCTCCCAGCCCGTCACCCGCTCCAGCTGGCCGGGCAGGTAGATGGCTGGTGGCGACACCGTGGTCTCGCCCGGCGCAATGTCCCAGCTCTTGGCAGCCACACTCTTGAGGTCGATGGCCGTGTTCTTGCCCAGGCGCTTGCGGGCCATGTAGCGGTAGGCAGCCAGTGTCCAGGTGTGCTGCCTGGCTGCGAGCGATGCACTGAACTGCGAGATGTCGCTTCCCATGAAGCGTCCTCCCTTGGTAACGAAATGAGAAACCGGGCGCATCGCGCCCTCTCTACGCATCCCTGGCTAACACTCAGTTGGACATCACCCTTTCCATCGCGGGAGGGGATTGCAGGTTGGCATACCGGCTGCGCAGCGCTTCCACGAACGGTTCGCCTGCGCCGTTGCCGCCATACAGGTAAATCTTGTGCAGCCCGCCAAACACCATTTCGTGGTAGCGGCTGGCAAATTCTTCTTCACTCGGCCCCTCGGGCAACCCCAGGTGCAACGTGAGCTTGTCGCCTTCGACCGCGAACATCGGCGTGTCCCACAAAAACTTCGCCGCGCCGGCCTTGGGCAAGCGAACGAACAGGTAGGCATGGTTGCCCAACGAGTCGATATCGCCGCCACGCCGGCGCTTCCACTTCAACAGCCCGTCATCTGGCCGCGCCAGGCACAGGCCAATGTCGTAATAATCGAAGCCCTGTTCCAAGGCCCACTCAAGGGCCATGAACGTGGTGATGGAGTTCACCTCACGCAGCTTCTTGGCATCGGAAAACACCGCTTCGCAATAGCCAAAGCGCAAGGTGCTCCAGTAGCGTTTGCCGCCGCGCACCACTTCGCACCCCAAGTGGCAGCCGATTACCTCATCGCCCAAGGTAATCAGGTCGAGCCGGCCAACGCTCTTGGCAATCCGGAACACTTCGTCCGTGGGGAACTGTGCCGCATGAATGCCTTGCCTGGCCGTGGCATAGGGGCGCAGCAGGTCCCGGTCAGCCATGGCGATCTCGTCGTCCGAGAGGGTTTTACGCATCTGGTAAAGCGGGCGGTTCTTGCGGATGCTGCGGCGCAGTTCGCTGTCGTAGCGGGCCGTGATGTCTTCCAGCGGGCGCCCCAGCGGAACCACGGCGCTCAGGTAATGTGGCACCGACAACGCGCCCGACGTCGGCATTTCGCTGATCACCACAACATGGTTGGCCGCCGCAGTCGCGCTTGCACCCTCCACGACCGATGCGCTGCCCTGGCCCTTGCCGCCAATCAGCAGTTTGGCCATTTCCCGTTGCTGCTTGCGCCCTATGTAGAGGATTTCGTACGGGCTTTCCTCCTGCATCCGAAACCTGGCAACTTCCCAACGCCAGAAACAGGCACGCGCCAACACTTCACGCACCTTGCTGGCCAGCAGCCTCATTTCGTAGCGCATGGAGGGCGACAGGAATTTTCGCGCCACAGCCGTCAAGGTCTCTTTCATTTCTTCTTCGACGTCCTTTGAAGTGCTCTATGGTCTATCGGAAAAAGAGAAAAAATCAGCAAAAACACCTAACGTCTTGATTTTTATAGTATGGACTTAAACTTCTTTATCACATTCAGTAACAATTTAAGATGCCTGCAAACGCTTTGGCAAGCGGCTCCCCGCTAACTTTAGATCAAGTTTAATGGCGTCAAAATTCCTGCATGAAGTGCATACCCAACAAGTACTTTGCTATAACCGTGCCCGGCGCGCGCCGCTGCAATTATCACTTCGCTATCAATTGATAACCCTTGATGCCGTCTTTGCATAACAGCCCTGGAACCCTACGTTGACCTGTCGACAAGCACGAGGGGCCATGTTGAGCCAGACTGGTGTTTTTTCGGCAGCCGGTGCATGCTCGCAGCTGAAGCGATTCACCCGGCTTGAAAACCGCCCTGCCAAGTGAGGTGCAGTACCCATGGACCGTCTGCTCGATTCACTCTTCCCCAACGCCGAAAGCATCCCCCAAATCTGGCGCCTGGAAGCCCCCCTGGAACAACGTGATTACCTGGTGAACGGCGAGCTCAGGCGCTGGGACGGCCCCCTGGCCACGGTGCGCAGCCCGGTCTGGCTCAAGGAAGGCGGCGAAGAACGCCAAGTGGTGCTTGGCAGCGCCCCACTGCTTGATGCCGACACCGCCCTTACCGCGCTCGACGCTGCCGTTCAGGCCTACGACAAGGGCCGCGGTGCCTGGCCGAACATGCGTGTGGCCGAGCGTATCCAGCACGTCGAAACCTTCCTGGCACGCATGCGCGAGCAGCGCCAGGCTGTGGTCAAGTTGCTGATGTGGGAGATCGGTAAAAACCTCAAGGACTCGGAAAAGGAATTCGACCGCACCTGCGACTACATCGTCGACACCATCAACGCCCTCAAGGACCTCGACCGCCGCTCCAGCCGCTTCGAGCTTGAACAAGGCACGCTGGGCCAGATCCGACGGGCGCCGCTGGGTGTCGCCCTGTGCATGGGCCCCTACAACTACCCGCTCAACGAAACCTTCACCACGCTGATCCCCGCGCTGATCATGGGCAATACCGTGGTGTTCAAGCCCGCCAAGTTCGGTGTGCTGTTGATCCGCCCGCTGCTCGAAGCCTTCCGTGACAGCTTCCCGCCCGGGGTGATCAACGTCATCTATGGTCGAGGCCGGGAAACCGTCAGCGCGCTGATGGCCAGCGGCAACGTCGATGTGTTCGCCTTCATCGGTACGCACAAGGCCGCCAGCGACCTGAAAAAGCTGCACCCACGCCCTCACCGCCTGCGCGCCGCACTGGGGCTGGATGCCAAGAACCCGGGTATCGTGCTACCGCAGGTCGACCTCGACAACGCCGTCGAAGAGGCGGTGACCGGTGCGCTGTCGTTCAACGGCCAGCGCTGCACGGCACTGAAAATCCTGTTTGTCCACGAGGATGTGGTCGACGCCTTCCTCGACAAGTTCCAGCGCAAACTGGCCGCGCTCAAACCTGGCATGCCGTGGGAGCCCGGTGTAGCACTGACACCGCTGCCCGAGCCTGGCAAGGTCGACTACCTCGACTCGTTGGTCGCCGATGCCACGGCCAAGGGCGCACGCGTGCTCAACGAAGGTGGCGGGCAGAGCCGCGGCTCATTCTTCTACCCCGCCTTGCTGTACCCGGTTAACCACGAAATGCGCATATACCATGAAGAGCAATTCGGCCCCCTGGTGCCTGTAGTGCCCTACCGCGACCTGCAAACCGTGATCGACTACGTACTGGACTCCGATTACGGCCAGCAACTGAGCCTGTTCGGCAACGACCCGGCTACCATCGGCAGCCTGGTCGACACCTTCGCCAACCAGGTCGGGCGCATCAACATCAACGCCCAGTGCCAACGTGGCCCGGACACCTACCCGTTCAACGGCCGCAAGAACAGCGCCGAAGGCACCCTGTCGGTGCATGACGCCTTGCGTGTGTTCTCCATCCGCACACTGGTCGCCACCCGCTTCCAGGAGGCCAACAAGGCGCTGATCAGCGAAATCATCCGCAACCGCCAGTCGAGCTTCCTGACCACCGACTACATCTTCTGACGGCCGCGCTTATAGGAAATCGATCTAGCGCCCTTGTCGATTTTCCACCGGTGCAAACGACTCTAAGCAACAGGGCGCCCTCCGGCGCCCACTGCGAAGGAGAGTCGAACATGGCAGCCAAACCCATCCCCGAAGGCCAGCACAGCATTACCCCGTACTTGGCCATCAACGACGCCGCCAAGGCCATCGAGTTCTACAAGCAGGCCTTTGGTGCGGTCGAGATGTTCCGCCTCGATGCGCCAGGTGGCCGTGTGGGCCATGCCGAGCTGAAAATCGGTGATTCGTCACTGATGCTGGGCGACCCCTGCGACATGGAGGGCGGCCTCACCGCCAGCCAGAAACTCAGTGGCGCAGGCGTGGGCCTGCACCTGTATGTCGAGGACTGCGACAAGGTCTACGCCCAAGCATTGGCGGCCGGCGGCACCCAGTTGCATCCGTTGACGGACCAGTTCTACGGCGACCGCAGCGGCACCCTGAAAGACCCGTTCGGCAATATCTGGTTCGTCTCCACCCACAAGGAGGACCTCACCCCGGACGAAATTCGTGCCCGCGCCGCGAAGATGTTTGGCGGCAACTGAGCGGCAAGTTGAAAGCGGCGCGACTTTGCTTGAAGCTTGAGGCTCGTAGCTCGGAGCTGCTTCATGCGAATCATCGACAAATCCGCCGCACAGGTGCGCAGCCTGACCCCCGCCGAAGAAGAGCTGCTGGTCGGCTTTGCCACCGGCAGCCTCGGCGGCCCACGCCTGCTGCAGGCCAACCAGCTGCTGATGAAAGTGCGCAATGCAAACCAGTGGCTGGCCTGTGACTGCCGCAGCGACGCCTTGCCGGTGCTCAATGTCACCCTCAACGGCAGCACCGGCACGCTGTTTCTCAAAAACAACCCGGGCACGGCAGAACACACGCCCGGCTGCCCGTTCACCAAGGACGAGCGTGAGGCCGACGAGCGTGAAAACGACCCTGCCCCCCCTGCAGCCTGGCTGCCGCCCGACACGCCACTGCGCCTGATCGGCGACTTTCGCAGCGCCACCAGCAGTGCCAGCGGCGATAGCAACGACCGCCGCGAACAACAGCGCCTGCTGTCACTGTTGCTGACCTGGATCGAAACCAGCGGCCTCAATCTTTACGCCACCCACCTGAAAAAGGACCTGACCACCCAGTTTGCTGAATTGCGCAGCGTGGCCAGCCGCTATCCGCTGCTGGAGCGGGTGCCCGCCAGCAATTACCTGGAAACCCGCCTGGACATGAAGCACATGATGATGCTCAAGTCCCGACTTCGCGAAGCCACGGTGTTCGGTAACCACCGCCGCCACGGCTTGCTGCTGGACTGTGTCGACCAGATCAAAGGGCGCAAGCTGTTCAACAACCGCAGTGAAGATGGTTTCGACTTCCAGGGGCACCACCTGTATTGGGGCGGTAGCCGTACCACCGGGCCATTACTGGCGCTGATGATCTACTCACCCACCAGCGCCGGTAGCCATTTCTATGAGCTGATCCATGTGGCCAGCGTACCGGTGCTGTCCCGTGCCCACTTGTTCCCTGTGTATCGCGATGAAGAGCGTGAGCCGCTCAAGGCGCTGGTGTCGTTGATTGACTGGATGGCCAGCAAAGGTGTGAAAGTGCAAATGCGCCGGCCGGTCATCGGCGGGCAGGTCATGGATGAACTGGTGCTGACCTCGGACCAGGACCGCGTGCTGTCGGTGTCATTGCTGGACCAGCCGATCGGGCCCGAGCCAGATGCCGAGAACTTCAAGCGCTATGCCGACTTCAAGAGCCTGGAAACCTTCCGCAAGTTCGTTGCCGGCTTTTTCATGCGTGAACGCTGAAATCCTAGGGCCGCTTCGCGGCCCAGCGCCGGCAAGCCAGCTCCCACGGGGACCGCGCAATGCTGAATAGCTACGCAGTACTCAGTACAGGCAGCCCCAAGCTTTCAGGTCACCCTAGGAACAGCTTGTAAGCCGGGTTATCCGTCTCATCCCAATACCAATACCCCATCTCATCCAGCGCCAACGGCAACCCCGCTACCTCGTCCCCCGGCACCTCCAACGCCGCGAATACCCGGGCCTCCGCCGCCCCATGGTTGCGGTAGTGGAACAGGCTGATGTTCCAGCGCTTGCCCAGCCGCTCCAAAAAGCCCAACAACGCCCCAGGCCGCTCGGGGAACTCGAAGCGCATGACCCGCTCATCCGCACCCGGCGCGGCGTGGCCACCCACGGTATGACGCACATGCAGCTTGGCCAGCTCGTTTTCGGTCAGGTCCAGCACGCTGTAGCCCTGCTCGCGCAGGTTGGCCAGCAACTGCTCACGCGGGTCGTGAACAGGGTGGGTCTGCACCCCGACAAACAATCGCGCCTCTTTGCCGGGGTAATAGCGATAGTTGAATTCGGTGATCTGCCGTTTGCCCAGCGCCTGGCAAAACGCGCGGAAGCTGCCCGGCTGTTCCGGAATGGTTACGGCAATGATCGCCTCGCGCTGTTCCCCCAGCTCGGCCCGCTCGGCCACATGGCGCAGGCGATCGAAGTTGACGTTCGCCCCGGAATCGATGGCCACCAAGGTCTGCCCCTGTACGCCATCGCGTGCCACGTACTTCTTGATCCCGGCCACCGCCAAGGCGCCGGACGGCTCGGTGATCGAGCGGGTATCGTCGTAGATGTCCTTGATCGCCGCACACAGCTCATCGCTGCTCACGGTCACCACCTCGTCGACGAAGTGCCGGCACAGCTCGAAACAATGGGCGCCGATCTGCGCCACCGCTACACCATCGGCGAACGTGCCGACTTGCGGCAGGATCACCCGCTCACCAGCAGCCATGGCAGCCTGCAGGCAGTTGGAGTCTTCCGGCTCCACGCCGATCACCTTCACCTCCGGGCGCAGGTATTTCACATAGGCAGCAATGCCAGCGATCAAGCCGCCACCACCGACCGGTACGAAGATGGCATCCAGCGCACCCGGGCGCTGACGCAGAATTTCCATGGCCACCGTGCCCTGCCCGGCGATCACGTCCGGGTCATCGAACGGCGGCACGAAGGTAGCGCCTTCGCTGTCGGCCAGTGTCAACGCGTGTGCCAGGGCGTGCGGGAAGCTCTCACCGTGCAGCACTACATGGCCGCCACGCGAACGCACCCCTTCCACCTTCAGCGATGGCGTGGTGGTGGGCATGACGATGGTAGCCTTCATGCCCAGATGCGAGGCTGCCAGGGCCACACCTTGGGCATGGTTGCCGGCCGAAGCGGTAATGACCCCCCGCTCACGCTGCGCACGGGTCAGGCGCGACAGCCGGGTGTAGGCACCACGGATCTTGAACGAGAAGGTCGGCTGCAGGTCTTCGCGCTTGAGCAATACCTGGTTACCCAGGCTGGCAGACAAGGCAGGCGCGGCTTGCAGGGGCGTTTCGATGGCCAGGTCGTACACCGGGGCGGCAAGAATGCGCCGCACCTGTTCCGACAGCAGTTGCTGGGGGGTGACTGCAGTACGCGGGACGCTGAAGCTGGTCATCGATGACTCCTTGGCTGTTTTCAGTGTGCCCAGGAGTCAGAGAGAAGAAACCCGCCTCCAGGGCGGGTTCGGTGCACGTACGCGCTAGCCCGCCAAGCTGATAATGGCGGTAATAATAATGGCGTTCACGTGCGGGAATGTATTCATGGGGTAGGAACTTAGCCGGTAGCGCAGCACAAAGTCAACACTTGGCTTGCTGCGCCGAAAGCGGCACATCGAACACCTTGTCGAACCCCCACTGGAAGACAAAGGCGTAAACGAAGAAGAACACGAACAACGCCAGGTTGGTCAGCAGCGCCGCCCACAGGCTGACGTCCAGCCAGTACGCCACCAGCGGCAGCAAAATCACCACCAGACCACCCTCGAAACCCAGCGCATGCAGCAAGCGCCGCATGAAGGTGCGCTCACGCTGATGCTGGCGCGCTTCCCAACGCTCGAACACCCAGTTGTAGCCCATGTTCCAGCTCATCGCGATGCCCGACATCAGCACCGACAGCACGGTCGACTGCGCCATGCCTGCACCGAACGCCAGCTCCAGTGCAGGCGCCACGCAGGCCACAGCGATGGCCTCGTAAAGAATGGCCTGGACGATCTTGCGCGCCTTGCCTTGCATGTTCAGCTCCCTGGGTAAACGACCTGTAAAACTACAAGATGTGGCCCACAAGAAAAAGCCCGAAATTTGGACAACCTCGTATTCGGCTGCTTGTATCTATCCCGTACAAACGGCGACATGTCGTACAACTTCGTCGAGGGAACCGAGCGAGGATACAGACGATGGCCTACTCCACCCTGCCGGTGACTGCCGCATGAGCCTGGCATTCATCGATTTTCTCACCTATGTGCTGTTCGGCCTGAAGATCCTGGCGATCACCCTCGCCTCGCTGATGTTCCTGCTGGGCCTGGACGACCTGTTCATCGACCTGTGCTACTGGGGGCGAAAGCTGATCCGGCGTTTTCGCATCTACGACAAGTTTGAGAAGGCCGACGAGAAACGCCTGTACGAAGTCCCGGAAAAACCTTTGGCCATCATGGTCCCGGCCTGGAATGAAGTGGGCGTGGTCGGTGAAATGGCGCGCTTGGCGGCCTCCACCATCGACTACGAGAACTACCAGATCTTTGTCGGCACCTACCCGAACGACCCGCAAACACAGGCCGACGTCGACGCGGTGTGCCTGCACTACCCCAACGTGCACAAGGTGGTGTGCGCCCGCCCCGGCCCCACCAGCAAGGCCGACTGCCTGAACAACATCATCGACGCGCTGCTGCGCTTTCAGCAGGACGCCGGTATCGAGTTCGCCGGTTTTATCCTGCACGACGCCGAAGACGTGATTTCGCCGATGGAACTGCGCCTGTTCAATTACCTGCTGCCGAACAAGGACATGATCCAGATCCCGGTGTACCCCTATGCACCCGAATGGAAGGGCTTTACCGCCGGCCACTATGTCGACGAGTTCGCCGAAAACCACGGCAAGGACGTTGTCGTTCGCGAAGCACTCACGGGCCAGGTACCCAGTGCCGGGGTCGGTACCTGTTTCAGCCGTCGCGCCATCAGTGCACTGCTGGAGGACGGCGACGGCATCGCCTTCGACGTGCAAAGCCTCACCGAAGACTACGACATTGGTTTTCGCTTGAAGCAAAAAGGCATGAAGTGCATTTTCGCCCGCTACTCCATCAGCGACCCGGCGCTGACCCTGAAACAGGAATGGCGCCCGGGCATGAGCCGTGAGTTTTCCCAGGTAATCTGCGTGCGCGAGCACTTCCCGCGCGACTGGCAGCATGCCATCCGGCAAAAGTCGCGGTGGATCGTCGGCATTGTGTTCCAGGGCACCAGCAACCTGGGCTGGAGCCGCAAAGGCGCGCTCAACTACTTCCTGTGGCGCGACCGCCGCGGGCTGTTCGCCTATTTGCTGAGTTTTCTGGTCAACCTGTTGCTGCTGGTATTGCTGGCGATGTGGCTGGTCACGGTGATTGCGCCGGATTCGTGGCGCTTCATGTCGATCCTTAGCGACAGCTGGCTGCTCTCGACCCTGCTGTGGCTCAACGGTCTGATGCTGTTCAACCGCCTGTTCCAGCGCGGCTGGTTCGTTACCCGTTTCTACGGCATTGGCGAAGGCCTGCTGTCGGCGCCGCGCATGATGTGGAGCAACTTCGTCAACTTCTTCGCCAACCTGCGTGCCCTGCGCCAGGTTATGGAGATGGGCGACTCGCGGCGTGTGGCCTGGGACAAGACCACGCACGAGTTCCCCGCCATCGCTGCCCCTGCCCGCACGCCACTGGGCCAGCGACTGGTGGCCAAAGGGTTGATCAGCGACGAACAGCTGCAACAGGCAATCAACAGCCCTGTACGCCGCCGCCTGGGCCGCGAACTGCTGCTGCGTGGCTGGGTAAGCAGCGAACAGTTGGTGGCCACCCTGGCCGAGCAGCTAGACATACCATGGGCCCCGCTGAACCCGTTCAAGCTCGAACCGCAACTGATCGCCAAACTGCCGCGTAAACTGGCGACGCACTATGGCGTGCTGCCGGTGGCCGAGGACGGCGACACGCTGATCCTGGCCAGCGAAAGCCCGGTCAGCCAAGTGTCACTGGGGGTAATCAGCCGCCACCTCAAGCGCCCGGTACGCGTGCGCCTGGCACCACAAGGCCGGGTAACCCTGGGCCTGCGCTACCACTACCCAAGCCCCTGGCAGAAGCCGGAAACCCGCGACATGCTGGCCACGCTCGCACGCCATCAGGACGACGAGGCGCTGCTGGAACGGGTCAGCCACCACCAGGTCATGCTCGGTACCCTGCTGCAGGTGCGCGGTATGGTGCCCGTCACCTTGTTCAACCAAGCATTGATCGACTTCGACGCCGAACACCAGAGCCTGGGCGAGCACCTGATCGCTCGCGGCATCATCACCGAGCAGGTGTTGCAGCAAGCACTCGACGAACAGGCCAGCGAACAGCAGGCTGCCCTTGACCTGACCCGGGAGGTGGCATGAAGCCGCGTTTTACTCTCACCTTCACTGGCCTGTTGCTGTGCTCCGCCGCACTGCCCGTCGCCGCCTCGGCACCGATGACTGATTTCCAGCGGTTCACCAGCTTTCCGTTCATGGACCGCAGTTATCGTGAGGCCAAGAAAGAGAACTGGGCCGAGGTCGAGCGCCTGACCCGTCACGTGCTGGGCCGCGTGCCGAACAACGACGAAGCCCGCGCACTGCTGGTAGAGGCCCTGGCCCACCAACGCCGCTACAAGGAGGCCGAAGCGCTGGCCGAACAACTGGACGGCAGCCCCGAATACGCCGACGCGCTGCTCGAACTTCGCCTGACGTGGATCGAGCAGGATCCACCGCCAGCCAGCCATGTCGAGCAATGGCTGGCCAGCAGGGATGGCATGCACCGGGTACGCCTGTGGCAGGCTTACAGCCTGAGCCTGGCCAAGTTCGGGGGTGCTGGCAAAGCGCTGGAATGGCTCAACCAGCTGCCACCGCGCGATGATGGTCAGGTACTGCGCCTGGCCCGCGCCAACTTTGCCGAACAGCTGCGCAACTGGAAGGAAACCATCGAGCAACTGCAGCCGCTCGCCGACAAGGGCCAGTTACCCGCCGAAGACTGGCAACGCCTGGCCAATGCGTATATCCAGCAGGTGGACGAAAAAGGGCTGAACAGGCTGCTGGCCAGCGCGCCTTCCCCCCAGGCAGCCAACCAGGCACGCCTGGCCATGGCCAACCGCGCCATTGCCGTGGGCCACAACCAACAGGCCCAACGCTGGTTGCAGTCGCTGCCGCCCGATCAGCTGAATCAGCCCGACCAGCGCCAGGAATTGTGGGAGCTGGCCCGCGAAGGTGATGATGCCGTACTGCTGCGCCGCCTGAGCAACGACCTGCAGCGCCCCTGCCTGGAAACCGTCGACTGGTTGTCACGTCAGGACCCTGACCAAGCCCGCGAGCAGTTCAAAGGCTGCACCCCCAGCACCGATCCACGCGCCTACGCTGTGCTCAAGCAACGCCTGTACGGCGACCCGCCACAGCCGCCGCAACCGCGTACCGCCAGCGAATGGGAAAAGCGCTACCGACAAAGCGGCGACCTGGCCGCGCTGGAGCAAGCCACCTTCCTGTTGGTGGAACAAGGCCAGGTGGCACATGCCCGGGAACTGCTGGAGCACGCCTACGACCGCCGCCAAGGCCGCCTCAGCCCGTCGTTGCTGCAGCGCCTGGGCAACCTGTATGCACGTACTGACGGGGCGCTGGACAGCCGCCGCATGCTTGGCCTGATACCCCGGGTGGATGCCAACACCCGCGCCCAGTTGCTCGGCCGCCTGGCCGAAGCCGGCCAGTGCGATGCCGTACACCAGGCGATACCGGCCACCCCGAGCGAACCCGGCCAGTACCGCGCACTGGGCCGCTGTGCCATGCCTGACCAGCCCGGCGAAGCGGTGGTCTACTACCAGGCCGCCGAACGTTTTGGCGGCGGCGGCGATCGCCTGCCCTTGGCCTATGCCCTCGAAGCGGCGGGCGACTCCGAGGCGGCCCTGCCCATCTGGCGCAGCGTCCCGGACGGCGCCTGGACCGACAACGCCCGCCTCACTGCCGCCCGTGGCGCGCTGAATGCCGGCGATGCAGAAGCCGCTCGACGCTACTGGGACGCCGCCGCGCACCACAGCGCTGATGACTGGGCGCTGGGCGCCGCCATTGCCCAGCGCCAGGGCGATTACCCGTCCGCCTTGGGCTTCCAACGCCAAGCCTTGGCCAGCAACCCTCGCGCCGACCACTACTATGCGGCCGCAAGCACCGCGCAGCTGGCCGGCGACAGCGCGCAGAGCATGGCCTGGCTGGCCGAAGCGGTGCGCCTGGCCCCCGATCAGCCACGCTATCGCGCCGATTACGGCATGCGCCTGGCCGGCGCCACAGACAAGGCCCAGCGCCGCCAGTCGATCCCATACCTGGAGCGGGCGACCCACGACTTCCCCGAGGACTACCGCCTCGGCGAAACGCTGGCCTTGCGCTACGACGAAGCCGAAGACAGCGCCTCGGCACGCCGCGAACTGCGCCGTATCCTCGATGTGGAGCAGAACCTGGTCGACGGTGACGACGAGTACGGCAGCCTGGAAGCCCGCAAATACCGCCAGCGCAGGGCCCATGAAGCCCTGTCACGCCGTGACACCATCACCCTGGCCAGCACCTGGTCGCCCGCCGGCACCTCGACCAACGACAAGTTCCTCGACAACGGCCAGCGCAGCGGCAGCTCGCGCCGCGCACAATCGCAAAACGTGCAACTGGCCATGTGGGACCACGCCCTGGGTGAAGAGCCCAGCCGCAACGGCAGCACCTTCTCGGTCTATGGCAGGGTACTGTTCGGTGGTCAGAGCCGTACCGATTACGCGCAAAGCATGGGCACCGGCGTTGGCCTGCGCTACAAGCCGCTCGGCCAGGCCAA
Source organism: Pseudomonas sp. URIL14HWK12:I5 (assembly GCF_900176445.1). Lineage (NCBI taxonomy): Bacteria > Pseudomonadati > Pseudomonadota > Gammaproteobacteria > Pseudomonadales > Pseudomonadaceae > Pseudomonas > Pseudomonas sp. URIL14HWK12:I5. The sequence goes on along the minus strand of NZ_FWXQ01000009.1, from coordinate 231,242 downwards.
CCTCAACCTGTACGCCGAGCTGTATCACCAACGACAGATCGACGAAGATCATTATCGCGGCCTGAGCCTGGGGCAGTTGTTGAGCCCGGCCAAGGTCGGCGGTAATTGGGGCGACCTGCGCCACAACGCCGAGTCGAGCAACGACCTGTTGCTGCGCGCCACGGCCTCATTCCTTGACCAAGGTGACTGGCGCAACGACTGGCGGGTGGATGAAGACGACTGGAACGAGCGCTTCCTGTATCTCGACGCCGCCTGGTGGACACGCGCCGGCGACCATGCCTGGCTGTCGCGCTACCAGCAGGGGCATGCCTGGAAGCTGCCGGGCAGCTCACCGCAAACCATAATGCCCTACGGTTTTGTCGAGTTCTCCAGCCAGGACCCGAGCAACGACTGGCGCCAGGACGCCCGTGCGGGGGTGGGTGTGCGTTGGCAATGGTGGTTCGACGACGACCGCTACAACGCCTACCGCGGCTCGCTGAAAGTGCGCGCCGAATACCAGCAGTCGCTGGGCGGCAATCTTTACGAGCGCGCCAACGGCGTGCTGGTCCGTGCGGAGATGACCTTCTGATGCGCAAGATCCTCGCCTTCTGCCTGCTTGCCCTGTGCCTGCCGGCCACAGCTGACCAACGCCTGTTCTACCAACCCCTGAACCGCGACGCCAGTATCACCCCTGCCCAGTGGCAACAGCTGTGGCACGCCACCGTGGCGCAGGGTGGCAAGACCCTGATCGTGCAGTGGAGCGCGTATGGTGACAGCGATTTTGGCGGTGCCCAGGGCTGGCTGGCAAACAGCCTGCGCTCGGCGCATGCCCAAGGGCTGCAACTGGTCTTGGGGTTGTACATGGACCCGGCCTATTACCAACGCCTTGAAGCGTTGGACGGCGAAGGTCAGAACAGCTACTGGAAAGCGCAGTTGGGCCGCTCGCTCAGCCAATACCAGCACCTGCGCAACGCCTGGCAGTTGCCGGTGGATGGCTGGTACCTCCCCATGGAGCTGGACGACCAGCATTTTCGCGAGGCTGAACGGCGCGATGCGCTGTACATCCAGTTGCAGGCCTTCAACCGCCAGCTGGACAAACCGTTGCATATCAGTGCGTTCAGCGCGGGCAGATTGTCGCCAGGAATCAACGCCGCGTGGCTGGAGCAACTGGCCGGGTTGGGCTTGACTGTCTGGTGGCAGGATGGCGCCGGGACCGGGCGTTTGCCCGCGTTGGTGCGCCAAAGCTACGAACAGGCTTTGCCGTGCCGGGTGGGCGTGGTGCGCGAGGCGTTCCGCCAGGTGAGCGGGCCAGGGCAGGCATTCAGGGCTGAGCCTGCCGAACCGAAGCTGGGTAGCGGGTGCCATGCCGAGGCGGTGTTCGCCTTGCGCTACCGGCCCTGGGCCCGAGGTGTGTTGCCACAGAATTGAGTCACCAGGCCCGGCCCTATCGCCGGCCAGCGATAGGGCCGGGCCTGGACAAGCAGTAGTCTCAGGAGCCCACCGATGTTCAAGACCATCGAAGCACACGTACGCCAGCAGGTCGCCCCCGCCGCCCTGCGCGCCGAATTCCGCCAGCACGAATTCGAGTCCATGCGCCCGTTCTGCCTGCTGGTGTTCTGCATCAGTATCCTGATCTGGCTGGTCTTCGACCTGATCGTCAGCTTCCTCGGCGGCCAGGGCTTCACCTGGCTGTCCTACCTGTTCATCGCCCTGCTGGGCTGCCTGACCATCGTGCTGCGCTTCACACGGCGCAGCCATCACTTCGACGTGCTCAACCTGCTGTTCATTACCGTCATCACCTTGGGCATGCGCCTGGTGATCGAAGGCATCCCGGTAGCCCTGCGCCCGGTGTGGCTGGTGCTCGGCGTCTCCACCGTGCTGTATGCCGTGTCGGTGCAGCCGGTGCGGCGCTGGTCGTTCTTCTGCGCCATGGTCATCACCTGGGTGATGCTCAACCCCTTCTACCACACGCGCATTGAACCGGACGCACTCGAAGGCGCCATGCTCATCAGCTACGCCATTTTTCTCAGCAGCCTGGTGAGCTACAGCTACCTGCAAATCCGCAAGGCCAAGCTGCACAATTTCTACCTGTCGAAGGTGCTGCTTGAGCAGGCTTATGTCGACGCCCTCACCGGAATCCCCAACCGCCGCTCGTTCATGGCAAAAACAGAGCAGCAATTGAAACGGGCGACGCCCAGGCAGTATCTGGCGATGGTCGACATAGACAATTTCAAGAAGGTCAATGACCGTTTTGGCCACGACGTGGGTGACGAAGTGCTCAGACGCGTGGCACTGCACATCAAGGCGGCGATGGTCGATTCCGAGTTTGCAAGATTGGGCGGTGAGGAATTTGCCATTTTTCTTGAAGGGCTCAACCAGCAAAGTGCTGAACAGCAGGTGGAGGCATTGGTACGCAGAGTGCGTGAAGATGCAGGCACACACCCGGTAACCATCAGTATCGGCCTGGCGCAGGTGTCCCCAGGCGATACGTTGACCATGGCGCTGATCAAGGCTGACCAGGCGCTGTATGAAGCCAAGCACACGGGCAAAGACCGGTTTGTGTTGTGGACTACCCGGCTGGCAGCCGAATCCTGAACTGCGCACCGCCCAGTGCCGACTGCGCGACCGTCAAGGTCCCGCCCTGCCCCTCGATCGCTCGCCGGCTGATCGCCAAGCCAAGGCCAAACCCGCCGGTGTTGCGATCGCGGCTGCGGTCCAGGCGGTAGAACGGTTGGAAAATCCGCTCGCGCTCCTCAACCGGTATGCCAATGCCGTCATCCTCCACTGTCAGCAGGCAGGCACCATCGCCCTCCAGCCGCAGGCGCAGCAACAGGCTTTCATCGCAATAACGCATGGCATTGCGCACCAGGTTCTGCACCGCACGCGCCGTCAAGCGCGGGTCCAGCACGAACCGGGGCAGATTACCCTCGGCCTGCACTTCCCAACGGATACCCCGGCCATCGAGTTCCTCGGCAAAACCACCGAGCACGCTGTCGACCAGCTCCAGCAACGATACTTCAACCCGCTCGCGGGCCTGGTCAGCATTGTACAGCCGGCTGTACGACAGCAGTTCCAGCACCAGTTCATCCAGCTCACGCACATGCCCCACCAGTTCCAGCAGACGTTTGCGGCTGGCCGGCGGTACTTCGTCGAACAGCAATACCAAGCCGAAATCCAGCCGGGTCAGGGGTGTGCGCAATTCGTGCGACACTGCATTCAGCAGCTCGCGCTGCTGGTTGACGTGGCGCTCCAGGTCGCTGGCCATGGTGTCGAACACGCCGGCCAGCTCACCAATGTTGGAATGCGGCGAAATGTGCGTACGTTCGGCCATCTGCCCCTGGCCCAGGCGCCGGGCGGTTTCCTTCAGGCGCTCCAGGTCGCGCCAGTGCGGCCATACCCACAGCAGCAGGCACCCCAGCATGGCCGCACCGATCAGTACGGTCACCCCCCACGACAACACGTTGATGTCCAGCGGGTCTGGCGGTGAGTGCAGGCGCACCAGCCATTCCTTGTCCAGCGGTGCCAGCACCGTTTCGTAGTAACCCCACTCGGCAATGCGCACCGCGTACAAACCATGCTCCAGGCGCGCCTGTTCCTCATCGCTCAGGCTGGCCTGGTCAATGCGCAGCAGTTGCAATTCCAGCGGCGCGAAATCGCTGGCCAGTTCTTGCGCCACGGCTGGCCACTGCTCGCGCGGGGCCTGGCGGAACTGGCGCACGATCAACGCCTGCACGCCCTTGGCCTGGTCCAGGTTGTAGGCCATGAAGCGGTCGCGGAACAGGCCGACAATGGTGTCGGGGATGAACAGCAACGCACCGGCGTAGGCAACGATGATCACCAGGTACAGCCGCACCAGGATCTTGAGCATGGTCGATCAGCACTCCCACTCGACACGGCTGAACAAGTAACCCTTGCCCCACACGGTCTTGATCTTGCGTGCTTCGCCGGCGTTGTCGTCGAACTTGCGCCTCAGTTTGGAGATGGCCACGTCCACGGAACGATCGGTGCCATTGAACTCGATACCGCGCAGTTGTTGCAGGATACGGTCGCGGTTCATCACCTCGCCCGCATTGCGTGCCAGCACCACCAGCAGGTTGTACTCACCACTGGACAGCTCCACTTCTTCGCCACGCCAGCTGACCGTGCGCTCGGCCAGGTCGATGCGCAACCCCCCGATCAGGATCAGGTCGTGGTCCAGGCGCGGCTCATTGATGCTGCTGCGACGCAGCAGCGTACGCACCCGGGCCAGCAGCACGCGTGGTTCACAGGGTTTGGTCACGTAATCATCGGCCCCCATTTCCAGACCCAGTACCTGGTCATGGCTGTCATCACGAGCCGTCAGCATCAGGATGGGCAGGCTCTGCGACTCCTGGCGCAACAGGCGGCACAGTTGCAAGCCGTCGATGCCCGGCAGCATCAGGTCGAGGATGACCAGGTCCGGCTTTTGCCGGCGGTACTCGTCCAGCACATGGTCTCCCCGGGCGATCACCTGGACATGAAAGTCGTTGCGTTGCAGGTAGCTGGCGATCAGTTCGGACAGGGCGCTGTCGTCTTCGACCAGGAAAATATTCGGCATAGGCGATAGAGAATCCGGGTGCAGGTGTACGCAGAATATATAACCCTACCGGCCCAGAGGATTGATCTTCACACTTTTTCACACTCACCCTACAGGTATTAACAGCCGCCAGTGCAACAGCTGCCGTAGCATACACCCGGTCATCATCGGAAGATCCGCATGCCTACTAACTTCCCCCCTCGCCTGCGCCCAGTGGCGCTTCTGACGTTTATGAGCTTGTCCCTGGCCGGCTGTGGCGACAGCGCCGAGCAAGACGAAAAGGCCCCTACCCCGCAGGTGCGGGTGGAAACCCTGCAATTGCAGCCCTTGGCGATAAGCAGCGAGCTCAGTGGCCGCATTCTCGCCCCGCGCACCGCCGAAGTGCGCGCACGGGTCGCGGGCGTGGTACTCAAACGCGTCTACCGCGAAGGCAGTGACGTGAAGCAAGGCGATGTGCTGTTCCTGATCGACCCGGCGCCATTCAAGGCCGACCATGACAGTGCCCGCGCCACCCTGGCCAGGGCCGAGGCCACCCTGTACCAGGCACGCCTGCAAGAGCAGCGCTACCGCGAGCTGGTCGACGACAAGGCCGTCAGCCGCCAGGAATACGACAACGCCAAAGCGAGCTTCCTGCAGGCCGACGCCGACGTGGCCGCCGCCAAGGCCGCCCTGGAGCGCACCCGCCTGAACCTCGGCTACGCCACGGTAACCGCGCCGATTTCCGGCCGTATCGGCCGCGCCCAGGTCACCGAAGGCGCCCTGGTCGGGCAAAACGAAAGCACGCCGCTGGCGACCATCCAGCAGCTGGACCCGATCCATGCCGACGTCACCCAGTCCACCCGCGAGCTCAACGCCTTGCGCCGCGCCTTGCGCGCAGGCGAGCTGCAGCAGGTGGGCGACGGCCAGGCCCGCGCCACGCTGATCCAGGACGATGGCAGTGCCTACCCGCTGCCAGGCAAGCTGCTGTTCTCCGACATCAGCGTCGACCCCAGCACCAACCAGATCACCCTGCGCAGCGAGTTCCCCAACCCGGACCTCGACCTGCTGCCCGGCAGCTATGTGCGTGTGCGCCTGGAGCAGGCCGTACAACCCAAAGGCCTGAGCGTGCCGCAGCGGGCCATCCTGCGCGACAGTGCCGGGGTGCCCAAGGTGCTGGTGGTCGACGCACAGGCCCGGGTCAGCGACCGCCAGGTGGTACTGGGCAGCGCCCAGGGTGATCGCTGGGTCGTCAGCGAAGGCCTGACGCCAGGCGAGCAGGTGGTGGTCGAAGGCCTGCAACACGTCAAGGCCGGTGACCAGGTGCAGGTCGACAACGCAACGGGCACAGCGCCCATCGCACAGCACACCGGCCAGTGAGGGCCTGATTCATGCCGCAATTCTTCATCGACCGCCCGGTGTTCGCCTGGGTGGTCGCACTGTTCATCCTGTTGGCCGGCGCGCTGGCCATCCCGCAGCTGCCGGTAGCCCAGTACCCGAACGTGGCCCCGCCGCAGGTGGAAATCTACGCCGTATACCCAGGCGCCTCCGCCGCGACCATGGACGAAAGCGTGGTCAGCCTGATCGAGCAGGAGCTCAACGGCGCCGACAACCTGCTGTACTTCGAGTCGCAAAGCAGCCTGGGCAGCGCCACCATCACCGCCACCTTCGCCCCGGGCACCAACCCGGACCTGGCCCAGGTTGACGTGCAGAACCGCCTGAAGGTGGTCGAGTCGCGCCTGCCGCGCCCGGTCACCCAGCAGGGCCTGCAGGTAGAAAAGGTGTCTACCGGTTTCCTGCTGCTGGCCACCCTCACCTCTGAAGATGGCAAACTCGACGAAACCGCGCTGTCGGACATTCTCGCGCGCAACGTGATGGACGAAATCCGCCGCCTCAAGGGCGTCGGTAAAGCCCAGCTGTACGGTTCGGAACGCGCCATGCGCATCTGGATCGACCCGCGCAAGCTGATCGGCTTCAACCTCACGCCCAACGATGTGGCCGAGGCCATTGCCGCGCAGAACGCCCAGGTCGCGCCCGGCAGCATTGGCGACCTGCCCAGCCGTGGTACCCAGGAGATCACCGCCAACGTGGTGGTCAAGGGTCAACTGAGCACGCCCGAAGAGTTCGCCGCCATCGTCCTGCGCGCCAACCCGGACGGTTCCACGGTCACTGTCGGTGACGTCGCCCGGGTCGAGATCGGCGCCCAGGAATACCAGTACGGCACGCGCCTGAATGGCAAGCCGGCCACCGCGTTCAGTGTGCAGCTGTCGCCGGGGGCCAACGCCATGGAAACCGCCACCCTGGTGCGGGCGAAAATGGAGGACCTGGCGCGCTACTTCCCGGAAGGCGTCAAGTACGACATCCCCTACGACACTTCGCCGTTCGTCAAGGTGTCGATCGAGCAGGTCATCAACACCCTGTTCGAAGCCATGCTGCTGGTGTTCGCAGTGATGTTCCTGTTCCTGCAGAACCTGCGCTACACCCTGATCCCGACCCTGGTGGTGCCAGTGGCCCTGATGGGCACCTTCGCGGTCATGCTGGCGATGGGCTTTTCGGTCAATGTGCTGACCCTGTTCGGCATGGTGCTGGCCATCGGTATCCTGGTCGACGATGCGATCGTGGTGGTGGAAAACGTCGAACGCATCATGGCCGAAGAGGGCCTTCCGCCCAAAGAGGCTACGCGCAAGGCCATGGGCCAGATCAGCGGCGCGATCGTCGGCATCACCCTGGTGCTGGTGGCGGTGTTCCTGCCCATGGCTTTCATGCAAGGTTCGGTGGGGGTGATCTACCAGCAGTTCTCGGTGTCGATGGCGGTATCGATCCTGTTCTCGGCATTCCTGGCTCTCAGCCTGACCCCGGCGCTGTGCGCCACCTTGCTCAAACCGGTCGCCAAGGGTGAGCTGCATGAACGCAAGGGCTTCTTCGGCTGGTTCAACCGCCGCTTCGAAAGCCTGAGCAATGGCTACCAGGGCTGGGTGATGCAGGCGCTCAAGCGCAGCGGCCGCTACCTGCTGGTGTACGCGGTGCTGCTGGCGGTGCTGGGCTACGGTTTCAGTCAGTTGCCCACAGCGTTCCTGCCCACCGAAGACCAAGGCTACACCATTACCGACATTCAGCTGCCACCCGGCGCCAGCCGCATGCGCACCGAACAGGTGGCCGCGCAGATCGAGGCGCATAACGCCGAGGAAGCGGGCGTAGGCAACACCACGCTGATCCTGGGTTTCAGCTTCTCGGGTAGCGGGCAGAACGCAGCACTGGCATTCACCACGCTCAAGGACTGGTCCGAGCGTGGTGCCGACGACAGCGCCCAGTCGATTGCCGACCGCGCGACCATGGCCTTCACCCAGCTCAAGGATGCCGTGGCCTATGCCGTGCTGCCGCCGCCTATCGACGGCCTGGGCGAGTCCACCGGCTTCGAATTCCGCCTGCAGGACCGTGGGGGCATGGGGCACGCCGCGTTGATGGCTGCCCGCGACACGCTGCTGGCCAGTGCCGGCAAAAGCAAGGTATTGACCAACGTGCGTGAAGCATCGCTGGCCGAAAGCCCGCAGGTGCAACTGGAAATCGACCGCCGCCAGGCCAATGCCCTGGGCGTTTCGTTTGCCGATATCGGCTCGGTACTGGACGTGGCGGTGGGCTCCAGCTATGTCAACGACTTCCCCAACCAGGGCCGCATGCAGCGGGTGGTGGTGCAGGCCGAAGGCGACCAGCGCAGCCAGGTCGAAGACTTGCTGAAAATTCACGTGCGCAATAACAGCGGCAAGATGGTGCCACTGGGCGCGTTCGTCCAGGCCAAGTGGGTGAGCGGGCCGGTGCAGCTGACCCGTTACAACGGCTACCCGGCAGTGTCGATTTCCGGCGAACCGGCAGCAGGCTACAGCTCGGGCGAGGCGATGGCGGAAGTCGAGCGCCTGGTCGCCCAGCTGCCGCCTGGCGCCGGCCTGGAATGGACGGGGCTGTCGCTGCAGGAACGCTTGTCCGGCAGCCAGGCACCGATGCTGATGGCGCTGTCGTTGCTGGTGGTGTTCCTGTGCCTGGCGGCGCTGTACGAAAGCTGGTCGATACCCACCGCTGTGCTGCTGGTAGTGCCCCTCGGCGTATTGGGTGCGGTGCTGGCCGTGACCCTGCGCGGCATGCCCAACGACGTGTTCTTCAAGGTTGGCCTGATTACCCTGATCGGTCTGTCGGCGAAAAACGCCATCCTTATCATCGAGTTCGCCAAGCACCTGGTCGACCAGGGCGTGGATGCCGTCGACGCTGCGGTGCAGGCCGCCCGCCTGCGCCTGCGCCCCATCGTGATGACCTCGCTGGCATTCATCCTCGGCGTGGTACCGCTGGCCATCGCCAGCGGCGCCAGCTCGGCCAGCCAGCAGGCCATCGGTACGGGGGTGATCGGCGGCATGCTCAGCGCCACCTTGGCGGTGGTGTTTGTGCCGGTGTTCTTTGTAGTGGTGATGCGGCTGGCGGGGCATCGCCAGGCGCATTACGCCGACACACAACCGGTTGCCAAGGAAAGCTGACTGGACAAGCCCCGCGTGACATGGGAGGGTTCCCGGCAATGACTGCCCGGAGCCCTTTTTCATGCCTGATTCACTCCCCCCCTGCTCCACCCTCATCCTTGCCGGCGGCCGTGGCCAGCGCATGGGCGGCCGTGACAAGGGGCTGATCGAATGGAAGGGCGAACCGCTGGTGGCGCATGTGCAGCGGGTGGTGCGGCCACTGAGCGACGACCTGGTGATTTCCTGCAACCGCAACCAGGAGGCCTACCGGGCGTATGCCGACCAGCTGGTGGGCGATGCCGAGGCGGACTTCCCCGGCCCGCTGGCGGGGGTGATTGCCGGGCTCAAGGTGGCGCGGTATGAGTGGGTGGTGCTGCTGGCATGCGATGCGCCCCAGGTTGACCGCGCGTTGATCGAGGATCTGCTGCGGTTGGCAGTGGCGAATGACAGTGCGGCGATGGTGCGCCAGGGTGGGTATTGGCAGCCGATGTTCAGCGTGTTGCCACGGCGGGTGCTGCCGGTGCTGGAGCAGGCTTGGGCACAGGGTGAGCGGAGTTTGCAGAGGGCCTTGCTGCGCGAGTCGGTTCAGGGGTTGGAATGTACCGAAAATGATTCCCGGTTGAGCAACTTCAATAGCCCGGAGTTGCTGAAAGGCTGAAGGCATCTCCCGCCTGTTCCGGCCTCTTTGCGGGCGAGCCCGCGAAGAGGCCGGAACAGGCAGTAAGTCATCCGGCAGACAATTCCTCGACACTGATCTCTCGCATCCTGAACTTCTGTACCTTGCCAGTCACCGTCATCGGAAACTCGTCGACAAAGCGGAAGTACCGGGGCACCTTGAAGTGCGCAATCCGCGCCCTCGCCCACTCACGCAGTTCATCCTCACTGGCGGTATGCCCCGGGTGCAGCCGCACCCAGGCCACGATCTCTTCGCCGTACTTGCTGCACGGCACGCCAATCACCTGCACATCGGCCACCGCCGGGTGGGTGAAGAAGAACTCTTCCAGCTCGCGCGGGTAGATGTTTTCGCCGCCACGAATGATCATGTCCTTGCTGCGCCCGACGATGCGCACATAGCCCTGCTCGTCCATCACCGCCAGGTCACCGGTGTGCATCCATCCCTCTTCATCGATACTTTCGGTCGTGGCCTTGGGGTTGTTCCAGTAACCGAGCATCACGCTGTAGCCACGGGTACACAGCTCGCCTATCTCGCCACGCGGCACGGTGTTGCCGTCAACGTCGACCACCTTGTTCTCCAGCCGTGGCTGGGTACGACCGACACTGGTCACCCGGCGCTCCAGGTCATCGTCCGGCCCGGTCTGCAATGACACCGGGCTGGTCTCGGTCATGCCGTAGGCAATCTGCACCTCGGCCATGTGCATTTCGCCGATTACCCGGCGCATCAGCTCGATCGGGCAGGTCGCACCGGCCATGATCCCGGTGCGCAGGCTCGACAGGTCGAATTCCGCGCGTTGCGGGTGGTCCAGTTCGGCGATGAACATGGTCGGCACGCCATACAGCGCGGTCGCCTTTTCCTCTGCCACAGCGCGTAGCGTGGCCAGTGGGTCGAAGGCATCGTTGGGGTAGATCAGGGTGCTGCCGTGGGTCATGCAGCCAAGGTTGGCCATGACCATGCCAAAGCAGTGGTACAGCGGCACCGGCACCACCAGCCGGTCGTGCTCGGTCAGGCCCAGGCTTTCGCCGACCATGTAGCCGTTGTTGAGGATGTTGCTGTGGCTGAGGGTCGCGCCCTTGGGGAAACCGGTGGTACCCGAGGTGTACTGGATGTTGATCGGGTCGTCGCAGCGCAGTTGCGCCTGGCGCTCGGTCAGGGCCTCACAGCTGATGGCATCGGCACGGGCCTGTAATTCATGCCAGGCCAGAAATCCTGATGGTGGTACGGCCGCCAGGCTGACCACGCCGCGCAGCTCCGGGAAGCGCTCGCAGATCAGCGCCCCCGGCTGGCCTGTACTCAGGCCCGGCACCAGGCCCAGCAGCATGGCGTGGTAGTCGGAGGTCTTGAACGCGTCGGCGCAGATCACCCAGCGGCAGCCGGACTGGCCCAGGGCGTAGTCCAGCTCGCTGGAGCGGTAGGCCGGGTTGATGTTGACCAGGATCGCGCCAACCTTGGCACTGGCGAACTGGGTGATGCACCACTCGGCGCAGTTGGGTGCCCAGATGCCCAGGCGGTCGCCGGGTTGTACGCCCAAGGCCATCAGGGCGCGGGCGTGCTGGTCGACTGCAGCGGCCAGTTGGCGCCAGGTGTAGCGCAGGGCTTGGTGGCGGACTACCAACGCTTCGCGGTCGGGGTAGCGGGCGACGGTCGCGTCGAAGGCATCGCCGATGCATTGGCTGAGCAGGGCTTTGTCGGGGTTGCCCTGGGAGTAGCTTGGCTGGGGCATGGGCGCTCTCTTGTTGTTCTTGTATTGTTTTGACTGGCCTCTTCGCGGGACAAGCCCGCTCCCACAAAGAACCCACAAGATCCGCATGCGGTGCAGTCTTGTGGGAGCGGGCTTGCCCCGCGAAGGATCCAGCACTGAACTACCTGATGAACACCTGCGGCGTCGTGGTCGACATGTCACCACCCGGCAACTTGATGTTGTTCACTTTCTCCAGCGTATCCGGGTTGAACACCGCCAGGTCGTTGAAGGTGCCGCCCAGGTACAGTTTGTCGCCCTTCTTGTCGAAGGTGACGCAGTAATAGGTGTGCTCCAGATTAGCCGCCTTGATCAGCTTGCGCTGCTTGATGTCGTACTTGGCCAGGCGGTTGAGCACGCCGTAGATCTGGTTCGGGTCCTTGGGCGAACGCAAGCCGGTGAAGTACAGCTCGGTCAGGTCGGCGAACTCCTGCGTGTGGGTCTTGCCGGTCTTCAGGTCGACGCTCAGGTAGCCGTACAACAGCTCGGCCTCGTTCGGGTCCTGCTTGGCATCCTTGAACTTGGCAATGGTGTACAGCATCGAGAACTCGTGGCGGGGGTTCTGGTGCGGCCAGAAGTACAGCACGTCCGGGGCGCTGTAGCCTTTACGGTTCCAGTTGCGCAGCGGCAAGGCCACCGAATGCTTGCCGGTCTTCACGTCCATCTTGTAAATATCCGGCCCGGCAAAATACAAGGTGCCATCGTCGGCGGTACGCATCAGGTACACCTGACGCGGCATCGGGAAGGTCCGCACTGGCTTTGCCTGCAATCCATCGGCGGTGTTGAACACTTCCAGCCGTGGTGGCTTGACCACGTAGTGGTCGTTCAGCATCTGGGTCGGGTTGACCGTGGCGTACACTTCCTTGCCGTCGGGGCTGATGGCGAACGAGTACATCGACCGGCCCACTTCGCCTGCCACGCTGGACAGGTTGGCGTGGAAGGTGTTCTTGCAGGTGTCCAGGTCGATGCCGTAGATGTCACCGTAGTGGTTGTTCAACACGTAGGCAGTGCGGTTGTCCGGCGCCATCATTGCGGTGCCGGGGCCGAACTTGTCGGGCATGACACAGCTCTTGTACACCGTATCAGTGGCCACATCGACCACATGCAGGTTGTTCGGGTAGTTGGTCACGATCATGTATTCGTGGCCAGCCTTCAGTGCCGGCCCGGTATCGTCGGCCTGTGCCAGGCCGGTACACGCCATGGCGGCGATGGTGAGCGCGAGTGACGCGCAGCGTCCAGCTTTCATGCGGTTTCCCCTTGTCATTCTTGTTGGGCCGGTCACTTGTCTTTCGGGAACACAGTGCCGAGGTTGCGCCAGTCATCCGCCGAGTTGGTGGCCTGGGCGTTCCAGTCCTGATAGGTGCTCATCATGTCCGGCACCTGGGCCGGCCACCAGCAAGGGTCGGAGCAACCATACAGGTCGGCTTCCATCGGCTGACACAGCGAGCTCACGCCACCAAAGGCGTCCACTTCCCAACCCGGGTCGGTGGTGGCCGTACAGCCGGCCACTGCACTCATGGCCATGACTTCTTCGACGCGGTCTTCGGCAGCGGCCTGTTCGAGGATGCGCGCCTTGTTGTTCAGGGGCTTCAAGTGCTTCATGTCAGTGCGCCTTCCGCGGAGTGATGTAGCGATCGATGAAGGCCGGGTTGGCGGCCATGATGCGGCTGTAGACTTCGATGCCGAAGTCGACCCAGTCGCGCATCAGTTCGCAGTAGTGATACGTCGGGTGCTGCGGGTCGCCGTAGCGCGCATAGCTTTCGTGGTAGCAGCCGCCAGAGCACAGGTTGCGGATACGGCAGCTCTCGCAGCCGGTGTTGCTGCGGTCCAGGCGCTGCGACAGGAAGTTGTTGAGCTGCGCCTGCTTCACGCCCTGGTGCACGTTGCCGAAGGTCGGCAGGCTAGAGCCGGTGAAGCGGTGGCACAGGTTCAGCTCGCCTTCGTGGTCCACCGCCAGCATCTTCAACCCGGCGCCGCACGGCAGCGCCTTCTTGTGGCCTTCGTGGATGTCGGTAATCAACTGGTGCAGGTTGGAGAATCCGATGTTGCGGTGCTCCAGCGCCGCCTCCAGATACTTGCGGCCCAGCGCTTTCATATTGGCGAACACCTGCACCAGCTCTTCGCCAGTGAGGTTGAAGTCGGCCATGTCGCCGGAGGTGACCGGGGCAAAGCCCACTTCGGCGAAGCCCATTTCGTTGAACAGGTGGTTCCAGATGGTCTCGACGTCGGTGATGCCACGGGTTAGCGTGACCCGCGCGCCCACCGGGCGGCTGGTGTAGCGCGACAGCAGCAGGTCGGCCTTGCGCCGCACCACGTCATAGGTGCCCTGCCCGCCCACGGTGATGCGGTTGCGGTCGTGCACGGTCTTCGGGCCGTCGATGCTGATCGACAGGCCGAAGCGATGGGCGTTGAGCCAGTCGATGATCTCTTCGGTCAGCAAGGTGGCGTTGGTGGTCATGATGAACTCCACCGCTTTGCCTGCCTCGGCGAAACGCCGCTCGCAGTAAGCCACCATGTGCTCGATCAACGGCCGGTTGGACAGCGGTTCGCCACCGAAGAACACCACGCTGTAGCGGTCCTCGTTGGGCGATTCCTTGAGCAGCATCTCCACCGAGGCTTCGGCGGTGGCGGTGCTCATCTTCTTGCCGGCGGACGGTTTGTCCAGGTCTTCCTTGTAGCAATAGGTGCAGCTGAGGTTGCAGCCGGTGTTGACGTTGAGCACCACGGTATTCAGCGCAGTGCGCTCGACCTGCCTGAGGGCGATTTCCGGGGTCAGCGGCGAGCCGTCGCTGACCAGCTCCAGCGCGATCAGTTCGCGCAGGGTGTCCTGGATATCGTCGCCGGCAAACTGCTGGCCCAGGCGCTGCATCAGCTCCTCGGCCGAACAACCTTGCTGGCGCAAGGCGTCGATGATGCTGCCTGTCACGGCATCTGTGGCAAACAGCGAACTGCTGGGAATATGGAACAGCATGCGGTCGGCATCGACCTGCACTTCATGCAGGTTGCGTTCGACCAGGTTCAGTAGCGCGCCCATGGCGACCTCCCGATAATCGATCCGTTGGAAAACCGTTGCGCCCTGCCGTTACGGCAGCGGCGGGTTGTTCCAGCGCTGAACGGTGACGATCATGTGCCCTTCGCCAGTCTGGCCACCGTCGGCCAAGGTGGCGATGACCTTCAGGTTACCGGCGTTGTTGGTCATCATTTTGCGCTCAGGGTTGGGGCCGGCACCGCCTGGCACGAACACGCCATCGGCCTGCATCTTGCCGGCGAACTTCACGTCCTCATCCTCGACCGCACGTTCGTTGAACGGCTCGACTTTCCAGGTGGCTGGCAGGTAGCCGATGCGCAGAGGCTGGCCGCTGGCGTCTTTACCCCAGGCCTCGGCTTCGAAACGGCCCTGCACTTTCGGTACCGAAGCACCGTTCTCGCCAATGCGGGCAATGGAGAATGCCGGCACGACCTTCACTTCCTCGACCTTGTCGTATACCGCCAGGCTTGCACCTTTGAGCGCGCCCACTGCAACCTCGCGCTGGCCAGGCTTGGCATCGGCGGCTGCGCGGGCCTTGACCCGCACCAGGGTCGGGGTTTGCTCCAGCACTTCGGTCACCTCCACCCCGGCACCCAGGTCGGGCTTGCCGTCCAGGCCGCTGCCTACCAGAGTGATCTCGCTTTCGCCGCCCGCCTTGATAAATGCCGGCTGTACGGCAAGCAGGCGTGCCTTGCCTTCCTTCACCGCAGTGAAGTCCAGGCCACGTTCATCGTGCTCGGCCTCGAACATGCGGCCTTTCATTTCGCCATCCAGTGCCGCGAACACCTGACGCAGGTTGGCGTCTCCCACCTTGACGTTGCCGCGCCATTCATAGCCGTTGTACAGGATTGCCGTGCCACTGCCATTGAACGGCGTGCCATCGGCATAAGCGCCCTTGACCTCCACCTTGAAGGTATCGCCCTGGTCGGCGGTGACGCTCATCACCCCGCGCACATCGCCCTTGGCCAGCATGTGCCCGCTGAAGGCCCATTGCCCCGGCAGCACATCGGCGCTCGGCTTGGCCTTCTGCCACTCGGCCCAGGCCGGGTTGTCCAGCGGGTAACGCTTGGCAAGTTCCGGTACCACCTGTTGCAGGGCAATCGGCAGCCAGTCGCGGTCACGCGCCTGGGCCTGGTATTCGAGGGACGGCCATTGGCCGAGGTGGAAGTTGACCAGGTGCTCCCATTCCTTGGCCGGGCGACGCTGCAAGGCCACGCGGGCACCGGAGTGGCAACGGCCACAGGTTTCACTGAGCTGGGTATTGAAGTGCTCGACGGTGTTCAGCCGGCGTTCCATGGCGTAGCGCACACCATCGGTTTCGCTGGGCGCCAGGCCCTGCTTGTCGGCCAGGTACTTGACCAGCGTGCGACGGTCGTCGTCGCTGATCTGCAGGCCGTGCATCACCTGCATGCGGGCGATGCTCATCAGCCAGCCTTCCGGCGTTTTTCGCTGGTGGCTGATGCGGCTGTAGGTATCGTTGCCTTCGGGGATATGGCACCCCATACACTTGTTCTGCAACAGGCTCGGGCCCTGCTCGGCCGCCATGGCCTGGGTGCTCAGCAGCGCGGCGGCGACCAGCGCCAGTTTGCCCGCATGCCGCCGGAGTCGAGTCGTCTTCAAGGTCAGACCTCCACGGTTGTTGTTCTTATCGTTTTTCGCACGCTTTGGTACAGCAGGTGTGCATGTGGCAGTTGTGATACAGGAACTGTGCCAGATGCTGCAAAAGCGTTGTCTTTCAGGCTTTTAGGCCGTTTTCTGGTCTTGGCCAGCATCCAGGATGGCTAATTGCAGCGTGCCATTTCGCGACAGGGTGTTTCATCCTGAGACAGGGCCTGCTGCACAGGCCTTCGCGGGCTCGCCCGCTCCCACAGCAATTGCGAAATGCCTGAGTACAGCCACTGTTTCACCACCGTCTCACAGCGTCTCAATGTGCAACAGCGCACACCTGCAATCACAGCCTTGCACTCAGGCAAAACCCAATGCCTTCAACACCTTGCGACCAATTGCCCACCTTGGCACGGCCATTGCGCCTGTGCCCGTCACACCCAATGACAAGAGGCACAGCCCCATGCTTTCTGAACTGCCCATCCTGCCCGCCACCCGCGCCTTTCTCGAACGCAAGCTGAAGATGCGCATCGGCGCCGACTGGCAGGAGGCCGCCAGCGGTCGCACCCTGTCGTTCCGTAACCCGGCCACTGGCGAAGTGCTGGGTGAAGTGCCCGCCGCCGAGGCCGAAGACGTCGACCGCGCCGTGCGCGCCGCACGCCAGGCCTTCGACGACTCGCCATGGAGCCGCCTGCGCCCGCGTGAACGGCAAAACCTGCTGTGGCGCCTGGCCGACCTGATGGAGCGCGACGCCCGCCAGCTGGCCGAGCTGGAATGCCTGAACAACGGCAAGAGCGCCGCCGTGGCTCAGGTGATGGACGTGCAGTTGGCCATCGATTTCCTGCGTTACATGGCCGGCTGGGCCACCAAGATCGAGGGTAGCACTGTCGAGGCCTCCATGCCGTTGATGCCCAACGACCAGTTCCACGGCTTCGTGCGCCGTGAGGCCGTCGGCGTGGTTGGCGCCATCGTCGCGTGGAACTTCCCGCTGCTGCTGGCCTGCTGGAAGCTCGGCCCGGCCCTGGCCACCGGCTGCACCGTGGTGCTCAAGCCAGCAGATGAAACCCCGCTGAGCGTGCTCAAGCTGGCCGAACTGGTCGACGAAGCCGGTTACCCGGCGGGCGTGTTCAACGTGATCACCGGTACCGGCCTTAATGCCGGTGCCGCGCTCAGCCGCCACCCCGGCGTGGACAAGCTGACCTTCACCGGCTCTACCGAAGTCGGCAAGCTGATCGGCAAGGCGGCCATGGACAACATGACCCGCGTCACCCTGGAGCTCGGCGGCAAGTCGCCAACCATCGTCATGCCCGACGCCAACCTGCAGGAAGCGGCTGCGGGTGCGGCCACAGCGATCTTCTTCAACCAGGGCCAGGTGTGCTGCGCCGGCTCGCGCCTGTATGTGCACCGCAAGCACTTCGACAACGTGGTGGCCGACATCGCCGGCATCGCCAATGGCATGAAACTGGGCAGCGGCCTGGACCCGGCCGTGCAAATGGGGCCGCTGATTTCGGCCAAGCAGCAGGACCGCGTCACCGGCTACATCGAGCTGGGTCGCGAGCTGGGCGCGACCATCGCCTGCGGAGGCGAAAGCTTTGGCCCGGGCTACTTCGTCAAGCCGACGGTGATTGTCGATGTCGACCAGCGCCACCGCCTGGTGCAGGAAGAAATCTTCGGGCCGGTGCTGGTGGCGATGCCGTTCGATGACATCGACGAAGTGATCGGCATGGCCAACGACAACCCCTATGGCCTGGGCGCTAGCATCTGGTCCAACGACCTGGCAGCGGTGCACCGGATGATCCCGCGTATCAAGTCGGGGTCGGTCTGGGTCAACTGCCACAGCGCGCTGGACCCGGCATTGCCATTTGGTGGCTACAAGATGTCTGGCGTCGGCCGTGAGATGGGCGCAGCGGCCATCGAACATTACACCGAGCTCAAATCGGTGTTGATCAAACTCTGATCTTTTTCCTGTACCGGCCCTTCGGGTTCACCCGCGAAAGGGCCGGCACAGGCAGCCCGAAAACAACAATAAAAAACCATGGAGCACACCATGAGGCACACTCTCGCCTGCACGCTGACCCTGCTGATCACCGCCCCCCTCACCCAGGCCCACGAGCTGTACAACCACAACGGCACCACCCTCAACGCCGACCTCGAAGCCCTGTTTGGCGTGTTCCACAGCGACGAAAGCTTCAACCAGGCCGGCAACCGCCAGCCCGGCAGCACCGCCTGGCAGGAGGGCTACGTCAAATACGGCCTCAGCGGCAGCCAGGCCCTGCCCGATGCAGGCGCATTCTACGGCGCGTTCAACCTGCTCAGCTCCGCCACCTGGGGCGACGGCGACGCCGCCGGCCTGACCTTGGGCGACGAACGCCGCACCGCCATCGAAGACCTTTACCTGGGCTGGCGCTCGGCCAACCTGTTCCCGGCTTTGGGCGAAGATGGCGTAGACATTTCTGGCGGCCGCCAGGTGGTGACACTGGGTGACGGCTTCCTCATTCAGGGTGACCCGGTGAACCTGGGCAAGGTCGACCTGGGCGCCAACTTCGACCGTGGCGGCGCCTACTACCTGGCCGCCCGTAAAGCCTTCGACCGCACCGCAGTCCTGCGCCTGGGCGGCAAACAAGGCTGGCGCGGCGACCTGATGTGGCTGAAGTCCGACAACCATTACCAGGCCGACACGTCGCTGGCAGTAGCCAACCTGGAACACGTCGCCGACGCCGGCACCGTGGGCCTCAGCTGGATACGCGGCCTGGACGTTGACCAGCGCTACGCGCAGATCATGGGTCTGGAGCACCGCGACGGCATGGACACCGCCAGCCTGCGCGGGCGCGGTAACCTGGGCGTGAAAGACCTGGAGCTGGCCGCCGAATACGTGACCCAGGACAAGGCCGGCGGGCGTGAGAATGCCTGGTACCTGGAGGGCAGCTGGACGTTCTCCGAGCTCCCCTGGTCGCCCACCGCCACCTACCGCTACAGCCGCTTTTCCGAAGGTTTCGACCCACTGTTCTATGGCCTGAGCCGGGGTTATGGCACCTGGTTCCAGGGTGAAGTGGCGGCCAACTATGCCGGGCCGTTCAACAAGAACAGCCAAGTGCACCACATGGCGCTCAAAGGCAAGCCGCGGGACAACCTGACTGTGGGCGCACTGTACTTCGACTTCGACACGCTGGACACGGACCCGGGCAACCTCGGCGGGCGGGAGCTGGACCTGTATGTGGAATGGATGGTCAACGACCACCTGCTGATCAGCCCGTTGGTGGGGTTCTACAAGCCGGAGCGCAGTGCGGATAATGGGGGCACGCAACTGGGTAGCCGGGATACCGGAGCCTATATGCAACTGATTGTCGGCACCTTCTTCTGACTCAAGGCCCTATCGCAGGCAAGCCAGCTCCCCCGGTACTGCACAAAGCCTGAGCCTTGTGCAGTACCGGGGGAGCGCACTCAGCTGGAAAAGCTGCTAGCCCCTTGACTCAACGCCTCCTCGACAAAGTCCAGGCGGTCCTGCCCAAAGAACATCGCCTCACCCACAAAACAGGTCGGCGCACCAAACACCCCACGCGCCACAGCCGCTTCGGTCGCCTGCTTGAGCGCCGCCTTCACTTCACCGTCAGCCGTCAGTGCGTGAAAAGCCTGTGGATCGAAGCCTGCCGCTGTCAGTGCTTCATCCAGAACGGCGCTGTCGCCCAGGTTACGCCGCTGCCCCCACAGCCCATTGAACAGCGCCGACAGCAATGACTCGAACCGCTCCGGTGAATGCAACTGGGTGCCGATCACGCCGCGCATCAAGCTCAGCGTATTGACCGGGAACCCCGGCGGCATGCCGAAGGGCACGCCATACCGAGCGGCAAAGCGCGCCAGGTCGGTGAACATGTAGCGGCCCTTGGCCGGGATCATGGCCGGCGAAGCATTGCCAGTCGCCTGGAAAACGCCTCCCAGCAAAATTGGCCGGTAGCGCAGTGTGGCACCCTGGCGAGCGCACAGGCCCGGCAGTTGCGTCCAGGCCAGGTAGCTGGCCGGGCTGCCCAGGTCAAAATAGAAATCGAGGGTGTTGTGCATGGGTTTCGGTCCTTGCTGGGTGAGAGGGGCTTACCAACGTTCCATCCAGGGGCGCAGGTCCAGTTCGAATGTCCAGGCGTCTCGCGGCTGGGCGTGCAAGAACCAGTAACTGTCGGCAATGTGCGCGGGGTCGAGGATGCCATCCTGATCCTTGAGGGCGTAACGCTCGGGGAAGCTGTCACGGATGAATGCCGTGTCGATGGCCCCGTCTACCACCACATGCGCGACATGGATGTTCCGCGGCCCCAGCTCGCGCGCCATGCTCTGGGCCAGGGCACGCAAGCCATGCTTGGCCCCGGCAAAAGCGGCGAACCCGGCTGCACCACGCGTGCCAGCCGTGGCGCCAGTGAACAGAATGGTGCCACGCTCACGTTGGACCATGCGCCGGGCAACTGCTTGAGCCGTGAGAAAACCGGCAAAGCAGGCCATTTCCCAGATCTTGAAGTACTTGCGCGGGGTTTCTTCAAGAATGCTGCAGGGAACATTGGCACCGATATTGAAGACAAACGCCTCGATAGGGCCAATATCACGCTCGATAGTCTCGACCAGCGCGGCCACTTCATCCTCCTTGCGCGCGTCAGAACCAAACCCATGGGCCTGGCCGCCGGCAGCGTGTATTTCCTCCAGCAACGGTTGCAGTTTTTCGGCCTGGCGCCGGGTCACGCAAGCGACATAACCCTCGCGGGCGAAGCGCTTGGCAATCTCACCCCCGGTGGCGTCGCCCGCACCAATCACCAGCACTACTTTTTGTTGTTCTGCCATGCCTGCCTCCATTGGTGAATGATCGTTTAGTAAACGAACGCTATGTTAAGATCGCGATCATCGTCAAGTCCGTGTGCAGAGGCATGTGAATGCGCTACTCCCATGAACACAAACAGCAAACCCGCGAGCGGCTGCTGGCCAGCAGCGGCGCGCTGGCCAAGCGGGGAGGTTTTTCCAGCACCGGCGTGGCCGGGCTGATGAAAGCGATCGGCCTGACCGGCGGCGCCTTCTACAACCACTTCCCGTCCAAAGACGACCTGTTCACTGAAGTGGTACGCCAGGAGCTGTGCAACAGCCCGCTGGCACGCCTGGCCAGTTCGGGGGCAAGCCGCGAGCGGCTGGGCCGTTGCCTGCAGCAATACCTGAGCCTGGCCCACCTGAACAATGCCGAGGGTGGCTGCCCGCTGCCGCCGCTGGGTGTGGAAATCGCCCGGGCCGCCGCACCCGTGCGCGAAGAGGCCGAGCACTGGCTGGTCAGCCTGCATCAGGCCTGGAGTGCAACACTGGAGGATGATCAACTGGCCTGGGTGCTCATCAGCCAATGCGTCGGTGCGTTGATGGTCGGGCGCATGCTGGCCACTGAGCGGGTGCAGTCGCAGGTGCTGGACGCAAGCCGCCAGTTTGTCGAAAAGGCTCTGCATGAAGCGGATTAGCCTGCTACTGGGCCTCACGCTGGCGCTGCCCGCGCTTGCCGAACAAGCGTGCCCACCCGGGCAATACCAAGTGTGCCTGATGGGGTGTTTTTGTGCACCGATAGACCCTGGTCAGGCCGGCCAGATTCTCAAGGATGTGGAGGTCATGGCGTCTTCCAGCCTGACGTTCGCCTTGCGCCAGGCCAGGGATGAGGCCACCGCCAACGGCGTCGAGCCAATCCCGCTGCATATCCGGGCGCAACTCGAACCTTGGTACGACTTTGCCGTGCTTGACGCAGCGCGCTTCCGGGTGGGTGACGAACAGCAGATGAGCGCGGCCAATGCATTGTTGCAAAACCCTGATGTGAACGCTGTGACGCTGATCGACACGATCATCTTCCGCCGGGCCGACGACGCCGAAAACAACGTGGCCTTGTGGGCGCATGAGCTCAAGCATGTGCAGCAATATCAGGAACTGGGGGTAGAGGAATTCGCCCGGCGCTATACGCGCGACTACGACGACCTGGAGGGACCGGCCTACAAGATCGAGGCAGAGGTGGGCAAAGCACTGCGCGAACGCGGCTCGGGCCAGGCCAGATAGCAGCAGCGGTGCGCGACGCTGTGGGCGCGTCCGCTGCGCTTGGTTTTTCAGGACGCCGCCGATGCCTCTTCTGCCACCTGCTCTCGGCTGGCATAACGCTGCGCCAACACCGCGCAGACCATCAGCTGGATCTGGTGGAACAGCATCAGCGGCAAGATCATCGCACCAATGCCGCTACCCACGAACAACACCTGGGCCATCGGTACGCCGGTCGCCAGGCTCTTCTTGGAGCCGGCGAACAGGATGGTGATACGGTCTTCCAGGTCAAAGCCCAGCACCTTGCTCAGCAGACGAGTGCCGAACAGCACCACCGCCAGCAAAATCCCGCACACGGCGAACAACCCGGCCAGATGCTGCGGCGATACCGTGTGCCACAGCCCGGTGACGACTGCCTCGCTGAAGGCGGTGTACACCACCAGCAAGATCGAGCCCTGGTCCACCACCTTGAGCCAACGGGCATTGCGCTTGACCCAGGCGCCGATCCAGCGCCGCGCAATCTGCCCCGCCACGAACGGCACCAGCAGTTGCAGGGTGATCTTCAGCACGGCATCCAGGCCAGAGCCGGTGTCGCCACTGGCGCCCAGCAGCATCATCACCAGCAACGGGGTAAGGAAGATGCCCAGCAGGCTGGACGCGGCAGCACTGCAAATGGCCGCCGGCACATTGCCACGGGCCAGCGAAGTGAACGCGATGGCCGACTGCACGGTAGCAGGCAAGGCACACAGGTAGAGCACGCCCAGGTACAGTTCATTACCCACCAGCGGCACGAACAGCGGCTTGAAGGCCAGGCCCAGCAGCGGGAACAGCACAAACGTGCAGGAGAACACCAGCAGGTGCAGGCGCCAGTGCCCGGCACCGGCAATGATCGCCTCACGCGACAGCTTGGCGCCGTGCAGGAAGAACAGCAGGCCGATGGCCAGGTTGGTCAGCCAACCGAAATACACTGCGCCATCGCCCGAGCAAGGCAGCACGGTGGCTATCAGCACCACCCCGAGCAAGGCCAGGGTGAAATTGTCGAATAACATGCGCAAATACTTCATCACTGTGTCCATCTTGTCATTGTGCAAGGGCAAACGATAAGGTCTGCGGCTTTTCGCCGCTAACGCCGGAACCCCCACTGGTATCGCTCAACGGACACGCTCCACAAAAGGACCCCCACCATGCCCCTCTCCCGCCTGGCCGCGCTCGCGGCCGCCATTACCCTCACCTTGGGCCATGCCAACGCCAAGGCCGATGACCAGCTGCAAGCCAAGGTAGACCGTATCATCCGCCCACTGATGCAGGCGCAAGGCATCAGTGGCATGGCCGTGGCCATCTACGCCCGCGACCACGCGCACTACTTCAGCTACGGCGTGGCCAGCAAGGCCGACAACGTGCCGGTGAGCCGTGACACGCTGTTCGAGATCGGTTCGGTGAGCAAGACCTACACCGCCACCCTGGCTGCACTGGCCAGTGCCGAGGGCCAGTTGGACCTCACAGCGCCGGCCAAGCGCTACCACCCGGCGCTGGCCGGCACGCCCATCGGCGACGCGACGGTGCTGGAACTGGGCGCCTACAGTGCCGACTGCCTGCCCTTGCAGTTCCCGGATGCAGTGCAAAGCCCGCAGCAGGTCGTCGATTTCTTCCGACACTGGCAGCCCCACGCCAAGCCCGGTACGCAACGCTGCTATTCCAACCCTAGCCTTGGCTTGTTTGGTGACCTTGCCGCCCGCGCGCAGCACCAGCCGTTCGCCACACTGATGACCGAAGGCCTGCTGCCGAAAATGGGCCTGGGGAACACGTACCTGCACATCCCGGCCAGCGCCCAGGGCCTTTATGCCCAAGGGTACGATGCCGCCGAAAAACCGGTGCGCGTTGGCCCCGGCCCGTACGCCGACGAAGCCTACGGCATCAAGACCAGTGCCAGCGACTTGCTGCGTTACGTGCGCCTGCAGATGCAGCCTGAAGGCTTGCCACCGGCACTGGTGAAAGCCATCGACATCACCCAGCAAGGCTACTTCCAGGTCGGCGCCATGACGCAGGGCCTGGGCTGGGAACGCTACCCCTACCCGGCAACCCTGGCCACGCTGGTCGATGGCAACAGCCCGCGGCTGATCCGTGAACCCCAGGCAACCACACGCTTGCAACCGGCCCTGCCCGCCCAGCCGGCTGCCTGGTACAACAAGACCGGTTCAACCAACGGTTTTGGGGCCTACGCCGCGTTCGTGCCTTCCGAACAGCTGGCGATCGTGTTGCTGGCCAACCGAAACTACCCGAACGAAGCGCGGGTGCGCGCCGCCTTCGAGATACTGTCCGGCCTGTAGTACGAGCAGCGATTGTCGAACAAAACGACAGAAATGTAGTGCCAAAAAATATTCACTACAAAATGGTTGACGCCGTTCATCGCCCTTGTGCATGATGAAGCCGTCTCCCCGATCGGGAGCGGTGGCAAGGGTGTTCCAGACGGCCTGCGCGGTAACGCAGGCCGTCCGTGGAGAGGGAAACTGTCCAAAAGGCAGCGTGAGAAAGCCCCTGTTGCGATGCTGCTGTAGCAGCCTTGGTAGTGCGCTACACCGTGGTAGCGCCAACTGTGAAAATCACCTACGAATGGGTAATGGGGGCTTTATGATGAACTTGAACAACAATCCGACTATCGACCAATTGGCCCAGCTGTTCGCCGTGCGCAAAGACAGCCTTGACGACCACCTGCTGTGGGTCAGCCAAACCGGTGAAGTGCGCCTCGACCGCCTGCCACCGAACACCGTCGAAGATGAATTTGAAGAGCACCTGCCCAGCATGCGTGCACGCTTCAAGGTCTACCGCCGTGGCCAGGGCTACGTCGGCAAGAAGGCCGCCGCCGACACCGAGTTCGTTGGCCGCGTGCTGCAGACCCTGCAACAAGAATGGCCCGCTGCCCGTGAGCAGCAGGCAGTCAAGGTGATCGAACCGCTCAATTGAGGGTTCCCGCCTATACCTGAGCCCGGCCCACTTTGGCCGGGCTTTTTCATGCCTGGCGCCGCTGGCTGCAGTTTTCTGGCAAGGGCAAGGCACCGGTTGCCATCGCCCGGGCGCGGTTGACACCCCATACCAGGGCGCGGGTCATGGTCTCACCCGGCCGTGTCGGGTAGTACTCCTCCAGCAGTGCGCGCCCATCTCCAGCGTACAACCCCAAAAACAGCTGGGTGGCCCCCAGGCGTGACAGGCGCACCTGCACATCCAGCGTGGTGCCGTCACTGAGGGCTTCATCGTGGCTGCGGCTGTGCAGTTGGGCGTCGGCCCACTGCCAATAGGTCTGTTCCCTGACTCGCATGAGCATTCAATCCTCCGTTACTGGAATGCCCCACCAGAAAACCACAACCTCGGCCAGCCGGCGAGTGCTACCCGGCAATGCCATGAGGCGGATCAACAAAGCGCAATAAAAACCCCGCCATTCAGCGGGGTCATGTAGGGGGCGGGATTCACTTCTTCAGCGGAACCCGCGGCATGAAGCGGCCTTTTTTGCTGCGCTGCAGGTGTGCAGGCTGGAGCTGTTCGGAATCATCCAGCGTCATGTGGGCGAAGCCCAGACGAAAGGCCGCCTGGCCGCAACGCACCTGGCTGTTGATCGGGAACGCGTCATTCAGGTCTTCGAAAAAGGATTCGCTCATGCCCTGTCTCCCTCCAGTGGCGGTCGCGTCGGCAACCAGAAGAGCTGCCCAGGAAACGCGGCCTGTGAAAATGAGACTAGCTGGTCATTTGCGGACCGCCCGGACAAGATTCCGGCACCCGACCAGTGGCAACCCGCTCTACTTCAAGCGCACTGCCGTACCGGTGGCAAATACCACGACCATACCGCCCTGTACCGACGGA
Source organism: Pseudomonas sp. URIL14HWK12:I5 (assembly GCF_900176445.1). Classification (NCBI taxonomy): domain Bacteria; kingdom Pseudomonadati; phylum Pseudomonadota; class Gammaproteobacteria; order Pseudomonadales; family Pseudomonadaceae; genus Pseudomonas; species Pseudomonas sp. URIL14HWK12:I5. The sequence goes on along the minus strand of NZ_FWXQ01000009.1, from coordinate 205,307 downwards.
ATACTGATCTCGAAATCCACACCCACTACCGCATCGGCTTGCAACTGGCGTGCCCGAGCCTTGAGTTCTTCGGTTGCCTGCTCGCGCGCCTCGCGCAGCGCGCGCTCCAGGGTTTGCGAACGGCCGCCGAACACATCACGAAAGCGTGCAAAGAAATCGCGCACGAAGTTGATGCCCTGCACCGATTCGAAGCTGACCACGCCCAGGTATTCGGCAATCGTGCGGCCTTCGAGCTGGCTGGTGGTAGAAATGATCATGGGTGCGCTCCGCTGGCCTGGCAAAAGAGGCCGATTCTAACAGAGCGCAGTCCGGCAGATGGGGCCGCTTTACGCGTTGGCCGCGCGCAAGCGTTGGCCAAGCCGCGCACCAAACACGTTCACCAGCAACCCGGCCATCACCAGCAATGCCCCCCAACCTTGGGTTGCGGTCAGCCGTTCGCCCAGCAGCAATGCAGACGAACTCAGGCCAATCACCGGCACCAGCAACGAAAAAGGTGCCACCTTGCCAGCCGGGTGGCGTGACAACAGCTTGCTCCACAAGCTGTAGCCAAGCATGGTGGCGACAAAGGCCAGGTACGCCAACGCCAGCACCGAGCTCCAGCTGATGTTGGCCAGCGCATGACCAATGCGCTCAGGCCCTTCCAGCCACCAGGACAACGCCAGGAACGGCAACGGCGGGATCAGGCCGCCCCAGATCACCAGTGCTACCAGGTCAACCGAACCAAACCGCCGGGTGATGATGTTACCCAGGCCCCACATGGCACCGCCGCACAGGGTCAGCACCAGCGCCAGCATGGGTACATGGCCGCCGTCTTCGCTGCCGATCAATGCCAGGCCGCTGGCCGCCACCAGCAGCCCCAGCACGCTGGCCAGGCGCAGCCGCTCACCCAGGAACAATGCCGCGAAACCGAGGGTGAAGAACGCTTGCGACTGCAAAATCAACGAGGCCAGCCCTGGCGGCATGCCGCTGTACATGGCCTGGAACAGGAAGGCGAACTGGCCCAGCGAAATGGTGGCCCCGTAGGCGATCAGCCAGCGCCACGGCAGTTTGGGCCGCCTGACCAGCAAGATCGCCGGAAACGCCACCAACAAGAAGCGCAATGCTCCCAGCAACATCGGCGGCAAGCCATCGAGGCCAACCTTGATGACCACGAAGTTGACTCCCCAGGCGACAATCACCACCAGGGCGATGAGCAGGTCCTTGAGCGGCATTGCGGGTTCCTTCTTCAGGCTTTTCTAGACATATTTCGTTACAGCATAAGGCTATTCCTTCGGCAGCGACCAGCACAGTTGTGGCCAAGGGTTGCGCAACAGTGACTGTTACTGCATCCGTTCAATCCCGAAAGCCAGGCGCGGTCTTTTCCAGCATCCGCAATAGCGCCGCCCATGCCAATTGCAGTGCATCCGGGTCCGCCAGCTCCCCCTGCTTCACCCCCCTGCCCGGGTCATTGAATTGCCGCTCGGTATGCGCGCACACCGCCGGGGGCGGAAAAACCAGTTGCCCGGCACTCTGCGCCGCCAACTGGATCTCGCAGGCTTTCTCCAGGTAATACATGCGTAGAAAAGCTTCGACCACGCTGCGCCCGGTTGTCAGCAGGCCATGGTTGCGCAGGATCATCACCGGCTTGTCGCCCAGATCGGCCACCAGCCGTTGCTGCTCATCCATGTCCAGCGCAATACCCTCGTAAGCGTGGTAAGCCACCTTGCCGTAAAACTCCATAGACATCTGGTTCACCGGCAGCAGCCCACATTCCAGCGCCGCTACTGCACACCCGGCCCGGGTATGCGTGTGCAGCACGCACTGGGCATCCTCGCGGGCGGCATGAATGGCGCTATGAATGACGAAGCCGGCCGGGTTGACCGAGTGCGGCGTGGGTTCCACCAGCCTGCCCTGCAGGTCGATCTTCACCAGGCTGGAGGCCGTGATTTCATCGAACAGCAGGCCGTACGGGTTGATGAGAAAGTGATGCTCCGGCCCCGGCAGGCGCAGGGAAATGTGGGTGAAGATCAGGTCACTCATGCGAAAGTGCGCGATCAGCCGATAACAAGCCGCCAACTCCTGGCGCAAGTGCTGTTCCGTTGCGGTCATGGTCATTGCCCTGATTGATGAAATGGCACGAAACTACTTGGTCGCCCAGGCATTGAAGCGCTGTTCCAGCTCTTCGCCATGGTCAACCCAGAATTCCACATTCATCGCCAGCGCCCCTTGCAGGTTCTGTGGCGAAGTGGGCACCCAGTCGGCCAAGGCCGGGTCAAGCCTGGCAGCAGCCTGGGTATTGGTAGGCCCATACGGAATCTGCTGCACATAACGCACCTGGGTATCCGGTTGATTGGCATAGGCAATCAGCCGATTGGCCTGATCCACATGCCGCGAGCCTTTTATGATCGCCCAGTAATCCATGCCATACAGGCTACCGGGCCACACGACGGCCAGCGGGCTGCCCTGTTGTGCTGCCACGGCGATGCGGCCGCTGTAGGTGGAGGTCATCACCACATCGCCTGCAGTCAACCACTGCGCTGGCTGGGCGCCCGCGTCCCACCACTGGATGTAGGGCTTGAGTTCACTCAGTTTGGCGAAGGCACGTTCAACCCCGGCCGGAGTCGACAGTACTTGGTAGACATCTTCAACCTTGACCCCATCGGCCAGCAGGGCGAACTCCAGGTTGTACACCGCACGCTTGCGCAGGCCGCGCTTGCCCGGGTACTTGTTCACATCCCAGAAGTCGGCCCACGATGTCGGTGCCTGGGCCAGCTTGTTGCGGTCGTAAGCGATCGCCACGCTCCACACCAGCGCAGCCGAGCCGCAGTCCTGCGCTGCATCAGGGATCAGTTCGGCGGCATGGCCCAGGCGTTTCCAGTCAAGGTGCTCGTACACGCCCTCGTCACAGCCACGCATCAAGTCCGGCCCTTCGATCTGCACCACGTCCCAGTCGACGTTACCGGTGTCGGCCATCACCTGGATCCGCGCCATCTCGCCGTTGTATTCGCTCTGGATCAACTTGCTGCCGTCCTGCGCACTGAACGGCTTGAAGATCGCCTCGTCCTGAGCCTTCTGGCCAGCACCACCATAAGCGACCACGACCATCTCTGGCGCGGCCTGCGCACTGCCCAGGCCAAGGGCCAGCAGCGCCGTACAAAGGCCGCTCACACATGGGAATACCTGCATCGTAGTTTCCTCCTTCCGGTGCCGCGAAGGCCCGTTTTCTTGTTGTTGTGAGGTCACGCCCTCGCCGTGAGGGTGAACAAAACCTAGTCGCGCACCAGTAAAAAAACAAGTTGATTTTTTACTGGCGCTACACTTTCATAAACAAAACAAGAACAACACCGCACCGGAGCCGCCTGTATGCAGACCGCCTTCCCTCACCTGTTCGAACCCTTGCAGATCCGCGGCAAACGCCTGAAGAACCGCATCATGTCCACCGGCCACGATACCTGCCTGCCTACCGACAATCTGGTGAATGACAAACTGATCGCCTACCAGCGTGACCGCGCCGCCGGGGGCGTAGGCCTGATCGTGCTGCAAGTTGCCGGGGTGCATGACAGCGCCCGCTACACCTCGCATGTGCTGATGGCCACCGACGATGCCTGCATCGACGGCTACCGCCAGCTTGCCGAGGCCTGCCATGCGCACGGTACCGTGGTGCTCTCGCAGCTGTTTCACCCCGGGCGGGAGATCATGGAGTCGGCAGACGGCCTGTTGGCGGTGGCGTACTCGGCGTCTTCGGTGCCCAACGAACGCTTCCGCGTCATGCCGCGCGCGCTGGACCAGGCGATGATCGATGAAATCGTCCAGGGCTACGCCAGCGCCGCCCGTCGCCTGCACCAGGCCGGGCTGGATGGTGTCGAGGTGGTGGCCAGCCATGGCTATCTGCCCGCGCAGTTCCTCAACCCACGTGTGAACCTGCGCAGCGACGGCTACAACGGTGAACTGGAACAACGCCTGAGGTTCCTGCGTGAAGTGCTGGCCGCCGTGCGAGCCGCCACCGGCGAGCAGTTCATCATCGGCCTGCGCATCAGCGCCGACGAACGTGACAGCCAGGGCCTGAGCGAGGATGAGTCACTGGCCGCCGCAGTTGCCTTGCAGGGCCAACTCGACTACCTGCACATCGTCGCCGGCACTTCAGCATCACTGGGTGGCGCCCTGCATATCGTGCCGCCCATGGCCATCGAGCCCGCCTACCTGGCCCGCGAGGCCGCTACCTTCAAGCAACAGCTGGCTATCCCGCTGTTCGTGACCGGGCGCATCAACCAGCCCCAGGAAGCCGAACTGATTCTGGCCCGCGGCCAGGCGGATGTCTGCGGCATGACCCGAGCCTTGATCTGCGACCCGTTGATGCCGAACAAGACCGAACGCGGCCAGGTCGAAGATGTACGCGCCTGCATCGCGTGCAACCAGGCGTGCATCGGCCACTTCCACCGTGGCCTGGCCATCTCCTGCATCCAGCGCCCCGAAACCGGCCGAGAACTGCAATACGGGCAACTGACGCCCACGGCCAGCCCCAAGCGCATCCTCGTGGCCGGCGGCGGGCCAGCTGGCATGAAGGCCGCCGCCGTGGCCGCTGCCCGAGGGCACCAGGTAACACTGTACGAGGCCGGCCCCCAGCTCGGCGGCCAGGTGCTGCTGGCCCAGTTGCTACCGCGCCGCGCCGAGTTCGGTGGGGCCAGCACCAACCTGCAGCGGGAAATGGCCCTGGCCGGCGTGGAAGTCGTGCGCAACACCCGGGTCGACCGCACCTTGGTCGAGCGCGAGCGCCCCGACCTGGTCATTGCCGCCACCGGTGCCACCCCTTACTGGCCAGCGTTCGAACGCACCGGTGACTTGCAGGTGGTCGACGCCTGGCAGGTATTGCGCAATGAAGTGAAGCCGGGGCGCTCGGTGCTGGTCATCGACTGGCGCTGCGACTGGATCGGCCCAGGCATCGCCGAACGCCTGGTGCGCGAGGGGCATCACGTGCAGCTGGCGGTTAACGGTACCCATTGCGGCGAAAGCCTGCCGCTGTACGTGCGTGATCAACTGGCCGGCGAGTTGCATCGCCTGGGCATCCCCATCACCCCTTACGCGCGCCTGTATGGCAGCGACGACAACACGGTGTACTTGCAGCACACCGCCAGTGGCGAGCCGATGATCTTCGAGGGTATCGACACCCTGGTGCTGTGCCTGGGTCATCAGCCTGAAGACAGGCTGGCCAGCGAGCTGGCTGGCCTGGTGGAAGTGCGGCGCGTTGGCGACTGCCTGGCGCCGCGCACCGCCGAAGAAGCGATTCACGACGGCCTGACGGTTGCCTGGTCGCTCTGAGGCTGTACATACTGCGGCTTTTACGATGGACCGACGTGCATGAGCCAACTTCCCCAGCCCCCCGCCAGTGAAGCCGGGGGCGCAGCGCCGCAGTTCCTGGGCACCCGCATCCGCGGCCTGCGCAAGCGCCGTGGCATGACGCTGGCGGAGTTGGCTGCACACAGTGAACTGACTGCCGGTTATATCAGCCAGCTGGAGCGCAACCTTTCCTATCCGTCGATCCCCGCGTTGTTCAACATCGCCCGCAGCCTGGGCGTGACCATCCAGTGGTTCTTTGCCAGCGAAGCCACCACCGCCCCCGAAGACCAGGGTTACGTTGTCCGGCGCAACAGCCGCCTGAGCGTGCATTACGAAGATGGCATTGTCGATCAGTTGCTTACCCCGCAACCCAACCGCCAGCTGGAAATCCTGCACTCACGCTTCCCCCCGGGCACCTACAGCCAGCAAAGCTACAGCCATGAGGGTGAAGAAGCTGGCTACCTCCTCAGCGGCAGCTTCGAGCTTTGGGTGGGCGAGCGGCATTTCCAGCTGGGTGAAGGCGACAGTTTCAGCTTTTCCAGCCAGGAACCCCATCGCTATGGCAACCCCGGCGAAGTGGATGCCGTGGTGATCTGGGTGATCACGCCGCCAACATTTTGAAGCACTCCCGCAGGCCTTGGTAACACTGCTGACCCTCGATAGGGTCTACCTTGAGGCCGGCACGGCTGCGCAAAATCCTGGGTGAAGACGCCGCGTTACGCGTGGTAGTGGTCGACCGCGGCGCAAAAATCGGTGCCGCCTTGGGCGACGAGCTTGGCAACTACGCGGTGATGTCCTGCCAGCATGCGATTCCACTGGAGCGCAATGGGGCCGTGACAGGCCCCATCCTTGCCATCAGGCAGCAGCAAACAGCTCGTTGGCAATCTGAGCCTGGGCAGCGTCAATCGCCTGGCTACGGTGTTCCGGGCCATAGGCCAGGCCATGGGCGCGGACGATTTCCAGGTCGGTGACACCGATGAAGCCCAGGAATACTTTCAGGAAGTCCTCATGCCCCGCGCCCGTCGGCTGGCCAGCGTGCAGGCCACCGGCGGTGGAAACCAGCACCACCTTCTTGTCGCCACACAGGCCTTCCGGGCCAGCTTCGGTGTAGCGGAACGTTTTGCCGGCAACGGCCACGCGGTCTATCCAGGCCTTGAGTTGGGTCGGTACTGTGAAGTTGTACATCGGCGCGCCAATGACTACAGCATCAGCAGCCAGGAATTCTTCCAGGGTTTCAGCACTGAGCTTGGCTTCAAAAGCCTGGGCAGCATCGCGCATGTCTTCAGGGGTACCGGCAGCTACCAAGGTGGCGGCGGAAAAGTGGGCGATGGCGTCAGCGGCCAGGTCACGGTAAACCACTTCCACGCTTGGGTCGGCTGCTTTCCAGGCCTCGACCACTTCGCGGCTCAGCTGGCGGGAGGCGGAATTGTCGCCCAGGATGCTCGAATCGATGTGCAACAGTTTCATGGGACTCTCCTGTGATTGAAGACCGCGTCAGTGGGCGATCACGATGGGGAGAATCCTACCGGGGTGCGCAATGGCTGATAAGGAGGCAAAAATGCGTTAGTTTGTCCCACAGGTGGAACAGTGAGACAGGCCCATGCAAGACCTTAACGACCTTTTTTACTTCGCGCGCGTCGTCGAAGCCGGTGGATTCGCCGCAGCCGGGCGCCAGCTGGGCATCCCCAAGTCGCGCCTGTCGCGGCGCATCGCCGAACTGGAAGAACGCCTTGGCACGCGCCTGCTGCAACGCACCACGCGGCAGCTCAAGCTCACCGCAGTAGGTGAACGCTACCTGCATCATTGCCAGGCCATGCTGCTGGAAGCCGAAGCTGCCGATGAAGCCGTAGCCAGCATGAGCAGTGAACCGCGCGGGCGCTTGCGGGTGTCATGCCCGGTGGCGCTGGCACACGCGTTCCTGCCAGATGTGATCAGCCGTTTTCTTGAGCAGTACCCGCTGGTGCAACTGGACATGGTGCTGCTCAACCGCCGGGTCGACCTGATTTCCGAAGGCATCGACGTGGCGCTGCGCGTGCGTGACCTGGGCGATGAAGACCCGGCGCTGGTCACCCGCCGCCTTCGCCAGGCGCAAATGCAGCTGGTGGCTGCCCCCGGGTTCGCCGATCACATTCGCGAACCTGCAGAGTTGGCGTCGTTGCCCGTGCTGGGGGCCGCCGAAGCCGACCGCTTGGTACACTTCCGCCTGCTCGGTCCACAGGGCAAGCAGCAGGAAATTGCTTTGGAGCCGCGCCTGGCCATTGATGATTTCGTAGTACGTAATGCTGCTGTACGGGCCGGACTAGGGTTCACTGCGCTGCCCAGCATGTTCTGCGAAGAAGAACTGGAACGCGGCGAACTGGTGCGCCTGCTGCCAGACTGGTCGCTACCGGGTGGCTACCTGCAAGCGGTATACCCCCACCGGCGGGGTGTACTGCCTGCAGTTCGGGTATGGATCGATCACCTGGCGGCATCATTCGAGGCCTGTGGAGAACGGTATGTCTGAGGGGAAGATGAGCGAAGCCGAAGTGGCAGCGTTTTGCCTGAGCCTGCCGGGTGCCCGAGAAGACTACAAATGGGGTGGCATTCGGGTGTTTTCAGTAGCGGGCAACAAGATGTTCGCCGTGCTCGACCTGGCCGGTGCGGGTTTGTCGTTCAAGGTGGCCGATGAACTGTTTCTCGGCTACTGCGACCGCCCAGGGGTAAGACCTGCGCCCTATCTGGCGCGGGCAAAATGGATCAGCATGGCGCAGCCCTACTCCATGGGGCGTGATGAGCTGACAGATTTGCTGCAGCGCTCGCACCAGTTGGTGGTGCGCCGGCTGCCGAAGCGCTTGCAGGTAGGGTTGATGATGTGAACTACCTGTACCGGCCTCCTCGCGGGCTTACCCGCGAAGAGGCCGGTACAGGCAATAATCAATTGAAGGGCAGATAACGCCCCTCAAAAAACAGCCAGTCCGCCCAGAACACCTGGTGCACCAGCACAATCCCCCAGCACACCAGCTGGTACGAAACCTTGCGGGTCTTGTGCCGGAACACCTGCTGCGCCACCAGTGCCCCCGGCCAGCCACCCAACAGCTCACTGGCATGCAGCACTTTCTCGGGCGTACGCCAGGCCTGGGTACGCGCCTGTTGCTTATCCTGCCAATACAGCAACAGGCTGATCAGGCTCATGGCCGGGTACAGCGCCAGCGGCCACCAGGCCTGGTCGTTCCAGGCCATGCGCGCAGCGCCCAACCCGGGCAACAGGCACAATACCCCCAACAGCAGCAGTTTCAGGCGCACATTGCGTACGCCCTGCGCCCGTTGCCCGCGCAACACCTCAGCCATGAGCTGTCGACCAGTCAACCCAGCCGAACTGCCAGGTCGCCAGAATCAGCAGGCCGAACACAATGCGATACCAGGCAAACGCCGCGTAGCTGTGGTTGGCAATGAACTTGAGCAACGCGCGCACGGCGATCATGGCGAAGATGAACGACGTCACGAAGCCAATGGCAAACACCGGCAGGTCACTGGGCTGGAACAGGTCACGGTACTTGTAACCCGAATACACCGCTGCACCGACCATGGTCGGCATCGCCAGAAAGAACGAAAATTCGGTCGCGGCCTTGCGCGACAAGCCGAACAGCAGGCCGCCAATGATGGTCGAGCCCGAGCGGGAAGTGCCCGGAATCATTGCCAGGCACTGGATGAAGCCGATCTTCAGCGCATGGGTCCAGCGCATGTCGTCCACATGGTCCACCTGCACGCGGTGCTCGCGGCGCTCGGCCCAGAGCATGATGACGCCACCCACCACCAATGCCGCCGCCACGGTGATCGGGTTGAACAGGTACTCGTGAATCAGGTCGGCGAACAGCACGCCCAGAACGACCGCCGGCATGAACGCCAACAGCAGGTTGCCGGTGAAACGCCGCGCCTTGGGCTGGCTGGCCAGGCCAAACACCACTTCAAAAATTTTGCCACGAAACTCCCACACCACCGCCAGGATCGCTGCCAGCTGAATGATGATGTTGAATGCCATGGCCCGCTCACCGCCAAAACCTATCAGGTCGGCGACGATGATCTGGTGCCCGGTACTGGAGATCGGCAGAAACTCCGTCAGCCCTTCGACCACGCCTAAGATGATTGCCTGGAAGGCAGTCCAAAAATCCATCATTCCCCCGGATGGAGCGCCGCTTGCTGCGGGCCCCTTGTTCTTGATTTGCTTGAATTTGCCGCACGCGGCCCGGCTGTTTTACAGCGACTGTTGGGCGCAACGCCAGTAGAAAAGTTCACGCCCGCTAAAGGTTTCATCTTGCGCGGCCGAAATCCTAGCAGAGCGCCTTTGCAATCGCTTTACGCGACCTGCTGCAGACTATTTCAAAGATAGCACTTAGCCATTAGTCGGGTGGGGGCCTGTCGCAAAGCATGCTTGGATGCACCTCAATAAAAAGAACAATGCGGGAGCTCCTGGATGAACACGTTGAGATCGATGTCGATCAGCCGGCGCCTGTGGCTGATCCTTGTGGTGGCGGTGGCCATGTTGGTAGTGCTGGGCCTGCTCATGCTGCGCCAGATCCACGGTGACCTTTACCAGGCCAAAGCGGAAAAAACCCGCCATGTGGTGCAGACCGCCGCTGGCGTGCTGGCCTATTACCAAGGGCTGGAGGCCGCCGGCACGCTCAGCCGCGAAGCCGCCCAGCAACAGGCACTGCAGGTGGTACGTGCGTTGCGCTACGACCACGATGACTACTTCTGGATCAACGACCTGGGGCCAAAGATGATCATGCATCCGGCCAACCCCAAGCTCGATGGCCAGGACCTTTCTGCCATTCGCGACCCCGACGGCTTTGCCGTGTTCAACGAAATGGTCGCCTTGGCCCGCCAGCAGGATGCAGGGCCGGTCAACTACCGCTGGCCCAAACCCGGTGCCAGCGAGCCGGTGGCCAAGACTTCCTATATACAGCTGTTCAAACCCTGGGGCTGGATCATCGGTTCGGGCGTGTACGTCGATGACGTGCAGGCCGAATTCGCCCGCCAGTTGCGCGATGCCTCGCTGGTGGGTGTGGCTATTGCCTTGCTGATGGCACTGGTGGTCCTGCTGATTGCGCGAAGCATTGCCCGCCCCTTGCAGGAGGCTGTGCAGGCCATGGGCAATATCGCCAGCGGCGAAAGCGACCTGACGCGGCGCCTGGACACCCACGGCCGTGACGAAATCACCCACCTGGGCGAGCACTTCAACCGTTTCAACGGCAAGCTGCAGGGTGTGGTCGGCCAGCTGCAAGGGGCGGCCCACGCGCTGGCTCAGTCCGCCGGGCACGTCGGCGACAATGCAGGCGCCGCACAGCAGCACAGCGCCCAACAATCGCTACAGATGGACCAGGTAGCCACCGCCGTGAACGAGGTGACCTATGCCGTGCAGGACGTGGCCAAGACTGCCGAACAGGCCGCCGGGGAAATGCGCACCGCACAGCAGCAGGTAACCCATGGCCAGCAAGCGATTCATGGCAGCCTGGCGCAGATCGACCGGTTGTCGCTGACCATCGACCAGGCCGTGCAGGTGATTCGCGACCTGGCCGGCCACAGCACGCGCATCGGCGGTGTGCTCGATGTCATCCGCTCCATCGCCGAGCAGACCAACCTGCTGGCGCTCAATGCGGCCATCGAAGCGGCGCGGGCCGGGGAACAAGGCCGAGGCTTTGCCGTGGTCGCCGACGAAGTTCGCCTGCTGGCCCAGCGCACGGCACAATCGACGGCCGAGATCCATACCATGATCGAACACCTGCAAAGCCAGTCGGATGCAGCGGTCAAAGCCATCGACACCAGCAGTGAAGCCTCGCGCCAAACCGTCGAGCAGGCCCGCGAAGCCGGCGCCAGCCTGGACGCCATCAACCAGGCACTGACCAACCTGACCGTGCTGAATGCCTCCATTGCCAGCGCCACCTTGCAGCAGTCGCATGTGGTCGAGGAGATCAACCGCAATGTGCTGGATACCGCCGGGTTGTCCCAACAGACGGCTGATGCGGCACGTCAGTCCAGTGATGCCGGGGTGGCGTTGGGGCAATTGAGCGAGGAATTGGAACAGTTGCTGCGCCAGTTCCGGGTTTGACGCCGGCCTCTTTTGTGGGAGCGGGCATGCCCGCTCCCACAGAGAACCGATGCATCCCACCTACTGCGCCCTACACCTTCCCCAGCCGACCCGCTACAATCGCGCCCCTCCCCACAGCCGCCAAGGATCGCCGATGTCCGGCCTTGAACTCATCGCCGCCGTCCTCGGCGTCACCGCTGTCTGGCTCACGGTCAAACAAAACACCTGGTGCTGGCCAATCGGCCTGGTCATGGTGCTGATCTATGGCTGGCTGTTCTACGAGGTAAAGCTGTACTCGGGCATGCTGCTGCAACTGGCCTACGCCATCCTGCAACTGTACGGCTGGTGGCAATGGAAACGCCCCGGCCACACCGAAGATGCCCGCCAGGTATCGCGCCTGCAAGGCCCAGCGTTATTTGCCGGCCTGGCTGCCGGGGTACTGCTGAGCGCAGCCCTGGGCACGGCCATGGCCAACTGGACCGATGCCGCCCTGCCCTGGCTCGACGCCACCCTGACCGGTTTCAGCCTGGTGGCGCAACTGTGGATGGCCCAGAAGCGCCTGCAATGCTGGCCGCTGTGGGTGGCCGTAGACATCGTCTATGTAGGCCTGTACCTGCACCAGCAGCTGTACTTCACGGCAGGCTTCTTTGCCGTGCTCACCCTGATTGCCGTACGCGGCTGGCTGGAATGGCGCCGCGACCCGGCGTTGGCGCAAGCATGAGCACACAACACGCCATGAAGGTCCTGGTGCTGTGCGGCCCCGAATCCAGCGGCAAGAGCTGGCTCAGCGGTGTGATCCAGGCGCATTTCGGCGGTGTGGTGGTGGCCGAGTACGTGCGCCACTTCATCGACCAGGAGTGCCGCGATACCTGCTATGCCGATATCCCTGCCATCGCCCACGGCCAGCTGGCCTGGGAAGACCGGGCGCGCGAACAGGCACCACCGCTGCTGATCCTCGACACCCACCTGCTCAGCAACATGCTCTGGAGCCGCGCCTTGTTCAATGACTGCCCGGCCTGGCTGGAACAAGCCTTGCTTGAACGGCACTACGACCTGCACCTGCTGCTGAGCCCACAGGGGGTGGACTGGGTTGCCGATGGCCAGCGCAGCCAACCCGACATCAACGACCGCCAGCGTTTTTTCGACGACAGCCTGGCCTGGCTGAAACAGCATAATCAGGCGCACCAGATAGTTGAGGGCAATTGGCCGCAGCGCCAGTTGCTGGCCTTGCAAGCCGTTGCTACGCTACTTGATAGCGATGCGCCATCCTGCCCCGCCGAGTGTTAACCCACTGACACACTCTAGTGGGGCAAAGCCCCCGGAATTGCGGGCTTTTCCCCCGTTTCGGGGGCAGTGTCAACCCCATGAAACACCCCTGCAAAAACCCTTCCAATCAAGGCCACAGCTGGCTTGGCCAGCAATGCGCACGGCTGGCTGTTTCACCGCTGAGACAGAATGCGCCGCAGTTTGTCAGCCTTTCGCCCTAACTGTCTGATCTGAAAAAGATTCTCAAAAGCGGCACACCATCTGCTCTGTCCTTTGCATCGCTGAACAAGGCCAGCGCTCAAAGAAGGAGTTGCCGTCGTGAGGAAGAGTGACAAACGCCTCTATCACCTGTTGTTGGCGGGTTGTGTACTGGGGGCGATGAGCCTCACGGCCCACGCAGACAAAGGAATCATCATCATCAAGCGCGACGTACAGGTGCGCAACGCGACGATCCCGCCCTTGATCCCTGACCCGAGCCCGACCACTGTCAACGCCAACCCTTCTGCCCACGTGCTCAAGCAAACCAACGAACTGAGCGATGGCGATTTCGCCAGCATCAGCAGTGGCGCCGGCATCAGCAACATGATTACCCAGCAGACCAACAACCTGGGGGGCAACCTCGGCAACCAGAACCAATTGCCCAACCTGTCTGGCGGCCGTGGCACCGGGGGCGCGGGTAACGGCATCTCCAACATGGTCAACTCAAGTGTGCAACGCGGCCTCGCGCCGTTGCAGATTCTGACCGGCGGGGGCAAGTGACATGAAGCACATGCTGCTGATTCTGGCCACCCTGTGCAGTACGCCAGGCTTCGCCGATTCCCTGGTTCCCGTCATCAACAATGCCAACATCGACAGCTCGGGCAGCCGCTATCAGGGCAACCTCTCCGTCAACCAGGCCGCCGGTGACAAACAGCAACAGGCCAATGCGCGGGCCATCGCCGTCGGGCCTCAAGCGAATGCCAGCACGCAGATCCGGCAACGGCTGAACACACCCGCCGACCCGACGATGGATGCCCGCTCGACCATTCAAGGCAACGCGTTCAGCAACGGCAGTGGTGCGCTGGGCGTCAACCAGAGTGCCGGCGCCAATACCCAGCAAGCCAATGCCCTGAGCATAACCCTCAGTGCTCAACCGCAAAGCATCGACGACAGCGTCCTCATGCAACAGAACGTGACGCTGCTCAACAACTCCGGTCCAACTGACACCCCAACAGGCCATCGCCAGGTCACCACCAGTGACCAGGCCTTCACCGGTAGCCGCGGGGTGATCCAGTTGAACCAGAGTGCCGGGGTGGGAAACCGAATGGCCAACACCTTGAGCATCCGGGTCGCGGATTGACCCTTTCAGTTAAGAACGACACTTAACCAACATAGAGTACGGAGAATCACCATGAAACCCTCGATGGCAATCAAGCCTCTGGTGTTCGCAATTGCTGCGGTCATGGCTGTTGCTGTACAAGCTGGGCAGAACGATCGGCGCAATGACCACCACAACGGCCACCATAACAATGGTCATCACACGCCTCCTCCAACCAAAATCCCTGTGTATGCAACGGCCAATGCCTGGGATACCCAAACCAGCACCGATAACCGTATCAGCAATCAAGGCACCATCAACGAAGCCGAGATGAACCAGTCGGGCGAAGGCTCCAGTGGCAACGTCGGTATCAACGTGGCGGCCGGTAACGGCAACCAGCAGGATAACGCCGCAGCCATTGCCAACGCCGGCTCCGAGTCGAGCCTGGACAACAGCTTCGTGTTCGGCATGGCCAGTGCTACTGCCGATGTCGTGCAAACCAGCGACAACAACCGGGTCGACAACTATTCGACCCAGTCGTCTGCTGTGATGAGCGGCTCGGCCAGCGGGGCTGAGGGCAACATCGGCATCAACATCGCCGGTGGCGACCTCAACCAACAGAAAAACACCATGGCCATCGCCAACACCGGTGCGCCTCTGGGTAACGCCACTGCCACGGCTTCTGCCGAACAGGACGGGCCAGGCCTGGTCGTGAACAACAGTGCTGACCGCACTTACCGCGTCGACACGATCACCATCACCACCTCGGCCAGCGGTTCGAGCTCGCGTGATGGTACGTTCAACTCGACCGACGACCGCAGCTCCTCGTCGAGCTTCAGCGTGGCCGGCTCGCAAAGCGCCAGCTCCAGCGGCTCTAGCGGCTGGAACTCCAGCGGCTCGAAATCCAGCAACGCCAGTGGCTCCAGCAGCATGTCGGCAAGCGGTTCCAACGGCTGGAATGCCAGTGGCTCTGCCAGCGGCAGCAACAGCTCGTCGAGCAGCGCCAGCCTGAACGCTTCGCTGGATGCCGCAGCCAATGCTACGCGCACCTTCACCACTGATGATGGCCGCCGCGAACGCACCCGCTCCAGCACCTTCGATGGCTCGCTCAGTGCATCGTTGGACGTATCGGTCGACAAGTCGCACGAAAGTGCATACGACTCGTCGTTCGAGAAAGCCTTCGACTCCAGCTACGACAAGACGCGCGAATCGTCTTACGACAAGTCCAAAGACTCTTCGTACACCAAGTCTCACGACTCTTCGTACGAGAATGCTTCGGCCTCGGCGTTTGAAAAGTCTGGCGAGAAATCGAAACAATCCTCGAACGACGTTTCGAAGAGCTACAGCGAAAGCAGCGCTTACGACTTGAGCAATACTGTGTCCTTCCAAGTGCTGACCCCGACCGGCTGGGCCAACCCTGTTACCAATACTGCAACCCTTAGCGGTTCGGTCAACGGTGGCAGCGGCAACCTGGGCGTGAACGTGGCAGCCGGTGTGGGCAACCAGCAGAGCAACTCGCTGGCCATTTCCAACACCTCGTTCTAAACACTGCGCTTGAGGCCCCCTTCGGGGGGCCTTTCTTCAACACCCACCGGAAGGCATCCGATCATGCGCATTATTGCCTTGGCGTTTTTGCTGTGCCTGGCCAGCGTGAGCGAAGCCGCACAAATGCCGCTGTCCGTCCTGCCGGGCGGCGCCGTGGTGTTCAAACCCATCCAGAGCGTGCGTGAACGCAAGTTCGCCGACCTGGTGCAACAAAAAACCGACTTCAGTTGCGGCGCCGCCGCGCTGGCGACCATCCTGCGCCAGGCCTACTGGCTGGATGTGGACGAACATCAGATCATCGAGGGCATGCTGGCCCACGCCGACCAGAACCTGGTGCGCACGCAAGGCTTCTCGATGCTCGACATGAAACGCTACGTCGAAAGCCTGGGGATGCGTGCCCGCGGCTACCGGGTAGCACCCGACACCCTGCACAGTGTGCGCATCCCGGTCGTGGTGCTGATGGACGTGCGCGGCTACAAGCACTTCGTGGTCATGCAAAAGGTCGACAAAGGCTGGGTGTACATCGGTGACCCGGTGCTGGGCCACAAGCGCTACAAGATCGATGATTTCCTCAAGGGCTGGAACGGCATCATCTTCGCCGTGATCGGCCAAGGGTACGACAAGAACAATGTCCTGCTCGATCCGCCCCTGCCACTGACTGCCAAGGGCCGGGTGAACAACTTCACCCCAGTGAAGGACACCGAGCTGCTGGACTTCGGCTTCATCAAAAGCGACTTCTTCTAACGACTGTTCTAATGACAAGGAGCATGAGGCTCCAGGGAGCATTTCATGAAGACTTCATTGTGGCTGGCCATGGCCTGCCTGGCCGCCAGCCTGCCAAGCCACGCCGAGGCGCTGAAACCCATCGAACTCAAGGACCAGGAGCTGGCCAACCTGCGTGGCCGCTATGTGATGCCGGGGCGCATCGTGAGCTTCGGGATTGTCATGTCTAGCACCTGGCAAAATGCCAAAGGGGACGTGATCGGGGCGACATCCACGCTGCAAGTCCAGCAGTCGACCATCAAGCCCCAGTTCTATGTCTCGATGATCGACGAAAAAGGCACCGGTGCCGCGTCGAGCGGTGCCGCTTCTGCGGGCACGGGCGTGGTCACAGGTGGAAACGGGCTGACCACCACCGAGGGTGTCACCCAGGTAGTGCGTGCAGCTGGCGACAACAATACGGCCTACAACAACGTTGATATCAACGTCACCAAAGCCAACCAGGCCCCCGCTGTGCAGCAGCAAGGCCAGGTACTGGCCGCTGGCCAGACCCTGGTCGGTGAAAACGGCGCCGGCTCGCTCAGCGTGTCCTCGACCGGCGTGGGCGTGCAGCTCAACATCAATGCCAGCAACAACCAGGGCAGCAGCGTGCAGCGCCTCGCCCAGGGCGGCCTGATGCAGAATTCGACGCTGCTCGGCAATGGCAACCTGGTCAACAACGTCACTTCCCTGAATGTGGTCATGCGTGAAAGCGTGCCAACGGCCGCCTCGCTGAACGGTAGCCTCGACCAGCTCAAAGGTCTTCGCACCTTCGGATACTGATCTACGCTCAGTCTCATCAAAAGTAGTCGGAAGGGACGGCAAATCCATGCACCGATCTTTAACGCTCAACGCTTTTGTGTGTTTGACTACCCTGGCCCCGGCCACAATGCTCCATGCAGCTGCCGACCCTCAGGTCGAGGCCCTCAAACAGGAACTGATCGAGCTTAAACGCCGTTACGAAGCCCAGCAGCAAGCGCTGATGGTGCTGGAGCAGCGCGTGCGACAGGTCGAGGAAGCCCCGGCGGCGGCGCAACCCAAACGCCTGGTCAAATCCCCCGCTGAAGGGGTCAAGGGGGCACAAACTGTCGCATCCGGCGCGCCGGGCACCACCGGCAGCTCCTACGGCCAAGCACTCACCGCCGACTCGGAGCCGGCACAAAGTGTGTCCAACCTGTATGACGAAGCCAGCGGCTTCTTCGGTGGCGGCAAGTTCAGCTTCGAAACCGGCCTGACCTACACCCATTACGATACCCGTGCGCTCACGCTCAACGGTTTCCTGGCGCTGGACTCGATTTTCCTCGGCAGTATCAACCTGGACCGCATCAAGGCCGACAACTGGACCCTGGACATGACCGCGCGCTACAACCTGGCGCAGCGTTGGCAGTTCGATATCAACGTGCCCGTGGTGTACCGCGAGTCTACCTACTCGTCCGGCGGCGCGGGTGGCGCCGGGGCCAGCACCTCCGACGCCAGCGTGACCCGTGACCCGGAAATCGGCGACATCAACGTTGGCGTAGCGTACAAGTTCCTCGACGAGGACGAGACCTGGCCTGACGCTGTGGCCACCCTGCGTATCAAGGCACCGACCGGCAAAGACCCCTATGGTATCAAGCTCCGCGAGGTCGACGGCAACAGTAACCTGGCAGTACCGGAAAGCCTGCCGACCGGTAACGGTGTGTGGTCGATCACACCGGGCATCTCGCTGGTCAAGACCTTCGACCCGGCCGTGCTGTTTGGCAGCCTGTCCTACACCTACAACATGCAAGACTCGTTCAGCGACATAAGCCCACAGGTCAACAGCAAGGTGCCGGGAGACGTGAAGCTCGGCGACTCCTGGCAAATTGGTGGTGGCATTGCCTTCGCCTTGAACGAAAAAATGAGTATGTCGTTCTCGGTGTCAGACCAGTTCGCCCGCAAGAGCAAGATCAAACCGGATGGTGGTGACTGGCAATCGATCTCCAACAGTGACTACAACGCCGCCAACTTCAACATCGGCATGACCTTCGCCGCCACCAACAACCTGACCATTGTCCCCAACCTGTCCATTGGTCTGACCGATGATGCGCCAGACTTCTCCTTCAGCCTGAAATTCCCCTACTACTTCTGATACTTGCCTTCAGCCATGCCCGTGCAAGCGGGCATGGCTTTTGGTTACCAGCCTTGTAGCCAACCGCTTTCCACTTCCCGGCCTGTTATCATCCAGCACAGATGCATGACGATTTAATGGCAAAAGGGAAGTTTTTGTGAAGAACCTGTCCGACCACCCACGTACCCGGCTTGCCGCCTTGGCAGCCCTGGTGCTGGTGATCCCACTGGGTACGCGCGCCATGCTGGGTTGGTCCAACCCGCTCGGTTACCTGTCCGACCTCGCCCTCGGCAGCCTGCTGGTCTTGCTGCTGCACCGCCGGCCATGGTGGCTGGCCCTGCCCGTGCTGCTGGCCTGGGCAGCCCTGTGGGTGGCCTCGGCCGAACTCGTCAGCGCAGTGGGCCGGTTGCCCACCAGCGCCGACCTGACGTACCTCGTCGACCCGCAATTCATGGAGAACTCTACCGGCGGGGGCCTGGCCCATGCCTGGCTGCCTTGGGTAATGGGCGCAGGCCTGTTGGTCTGGCTGGCCTGCGCGTGGCGCAGCCGCACCCGGCGCAGCCAGCCGTTGCCGCGCAAGGCCTGGGCCGTTCCCGCGCTGCTGTTCGCTACCCACTGGGGCAGCCAGCAGCTGGTACCCAGCGACGCCGATCAATGGCGGCAATACAACCTCACCCACCAACTGATGTCTGCCGGGGTCGGCACCCTGGAGCGCAAGGTCGAGGGCTGGATGGGTCGCACGCAAACGTTCACGCCGCTGGCCAGCAGCGGCCTGACGCAATCAGACCTGCATGGCCAGCGCCTGCTGGTCGGGCCAGGCAGTGCTCGCAACCTGCTGGTCATCACGGTGGAAGGTATCCCCGGGGCCTACCTGCGGCCCAATCGCCAGGCCCTGCACAGCCGCTTCGACGAAGACCTGATGCCCAAGGTCAGCCAGTGGGCCGAGCGCGGCATGAACACCCCGGACTACGTGCTGCACACCCACCAGACCATCCGCGGCCTGTACGCGATGCTGTGTGGTGACTACGACAAACTGGCCAACGGCACGCCCAAGGGCGTCGAGCTGCTAACCCAGAACGAACGCAACCAGGCCTGCCTGCCGGCGCAACTGCGCCAGGCCGGCTTTACCACCCACTACCTGCAAGGTGCCGGCCTGCGCTTCATGGCCAAGGACCGCATCATGCCGCACATCGGCTTCGATTCGGTGCACGGCCTTGAGTGGTTCCGCAACAAGAACTACCTGGACTTCCCTTGGGGCAAGGATGACCGGGCCTTCTTCGAAGGCGCCCTGGACTACGTCGGCCAGCTGCAAAAGCAGGACAAACCCTGGATGCTGACCCTGCTCACCGTGGGCACGCACCAGCCGTATTCGGCACCCGCCGAGTACCTGGAACGCTATGACACGCCCAAGCAGGCTGCGGTGGCCTACCTGGACGATGCGCTCGGGGCGTTTCTCGATAACCTGGAACGCCAGGGCGTGCTCAAGGACACATTGGTGGTGGTGACCTCCGACGAGTCCCACGGCATCGACGGTGTGCGCCTGGCCTCGTCCTGGGGCTTCAACCTCACCCTGGCGCCGGAACAGGCGCAACTGCCCCACATCAAGCGCGGCACATACGGCCATATCGACCTGGCCACCTCCGTGCTCGACTACTTTGCACTGCCCATTCCAATAGCGCTTGGTGGTCGCTCGCTGTACCGCGACTACGATACCGGCCGCGAAATGATTTCCTACACCAATGGCATGCTGCGCTATCACAACGGCCAAGGCGTCTTCACCGAATGTGACTTCCAGCAGCGCTGTCGACGTTACGCCAGCGAGGGCTTCATTGCCGACCAGGCCCGCTATCTGGGCCCGGGCGACAGCCTGCTCGGCCAGCAGATCGGCGCCCTTGCCGGGGTGCTCGACCAGTCACTGCTGCAAACCCCGCTCAACCTGCGTTACCAGTTCGGCGGCCCTTCGCCGATCAAGCTGCGCAAGCGCATTCACGATGACTGGGCCGATAACCTGATCGGCGCCCAGTACCTTGAAATGCCGGAAGGCTCGCACACCCGCGTGCGGGTGAAGGTGCGCTCGCTGGACCCCAAGCGTGTCGCCTACATCCAGCTCAAGGCCAAGCAACTGGAGCAGGATGTGCCACTGGGCCTGCCTGCCGAGGTGAAGGTCACCGCCGACGAACCGCTGGAGATGGAGTTCAGCTTTGACAACCCGACCGAGCGCAAGGCGTTTTCCTTCCATTTGCTGGGGTATGGCGGCGGTAAGGTGGAAGTCAGTGACTTCAGCGTGATCACCGCGCTGCCCGGAGAGGATGACGCCGCAGATGAACTGACCGAGGGCCACATTGCCCATTCGGGCTGAGCGGATAACCACTCATCGCCCGGCTACCGGTGCCTGTCGAATCGGCAAACGCGTGCTCGACTAGTGTGTGAACCCCCAGCGTGGAGACAGCACCATGAGCACAAGCGAAAGCAGGCACCCGGTGGTTTCCCGTAGCCAGTGGCTGGCGGCACGCCGGCAACTGTGGCTGCACGAAAAGGCCTTTACCCACCACCGCGATGCGCTGTCCGCAGCCCGCCGCGCCCTACCCTGGGTCAAGGTCGAGCAAGGCTATCGCTTCCAGGGGCCGGACGGCGAACTGAGCCTGGCTGACCTGTTCGAAGGCCGCAGCCAGCTACTGCTTTATCACTTCATGTTCGCCGAAGGCTGGAGCGAAGGCTGCCCCGGCTGTTCGTTCCTGGCCGACCACTTTGACGGCGCCAACCTGCACCTGGCGCACCACGACGTGTCGCTGGTCGCGGTGTCACGGGCCCCCTATGCCGAATTTCAGGCGTTTCGCCGTCGCATGGGCTGGCAGTTCCCCTGGTACTCGTCACAGGGCAGTGGTTTCAACGAGGACTTTGGCGTCAGTGTGGGCTGCGAGGGGGAACGGCAGTACAACTATGAGCCGTATGACGGCAATGAAAGCGAGTTGCCTGGCCTGAGTGCGTTCTACCGTGAAGCGGACGGCAGCGTTTACCACACCTACTCGACCTATGCCCGTGGGTTGGACATTCTGGTCAATACCTACAATTTCCTGGACATTGCGCCACTGGGGCGCAATGAAGGCGGGACCATGGACTGGGTGCGGCACCACGACCGGTATCAGGGGCAGCCAGACAAGCCCCACTGCTGCCACACTTAAGCTCCAAGGCACCCCAGCGGGCGTGCCCGCGAACACCGGCAAAGCCGGTGCCAGGCACCAAGTCGCCTGCTTCGCGGGCACGCCCGCTCCCACAAGGGCCGCTTTTAGTCAGCCGCGAACCCCCAGCATCCCGCGCTCGACGATAAAGTCGATCACCGCCTGCAACCCCTCGCCCTTCTTCAGGTTGCTGAACGTCCACGGCCGCTGCGGGCGCATGCGCTGGGTGTCGCGCTCCATCACTTCCAGCGAAGCCCCCACATAGGGCGCCAGATCAGTCTTGTTGATCACCAGGAAGTCCGACTTGGTAATGCCCGGACCGCCCTTGCGTGGAATCTTCTCGCCCTCAGCCACGTCGATCACATAGATAGTCAGGTCGGCCAGCTCCGGGCTGAACGTGGCGCTGAGGTTGTCACCGCCGCTTTCCACGAAAATGACCTCAAGGTTACCGAACTTGCGCGCCAGCGCCTCAACGGCGGCCAGGTTCATCGAAGCGTCTTCGCGAATGGCCGTGTGCGGGCAACCGCCGGTTTCCACGCCCACGATGCGCTCCGGCTCCAGGGCGCCGGCTTCGGTGAGGATGCGCTGGTCTTCCTTGGTGTAGATGTCATTGGTAACCACAGCGATCTGGTAGTGATCGCGCATGGCCTTGCACAGCGCTTCCAGCAGTGCGGTCTTGCCAGAGCCGACCGGGCCGCCGACACCGACGCGCAGGGGTTGTTGATAGCTTTGCATGAAGGCAGTCCTCAGGAACGGAACAAACGGGTGTATTGGGTTTCGTGACGCGATGAGGCAATGGCCAGCAATGGCAGGCCGCCACCGAGCTGGTCATCGGCCAGCGCCAGGGCCTGCTCAAGTGCAGCGGGCAATTCGGTGCCCAGGTCGCGCAGCAAGGTCTGGGCCGCCTGCTGGCCGAACGGCACCAGCTTGACCCCGGCCATGACCGCGCCTTCCAGCCAGGCAAAGCCATGGCCCAGGGCCAGCTGACGCAGTGGAATGCCCCAGTGCGCAGCCAACCAGGCCATACCGCCCAACTGGGTCAATTCCAGGCTGGTGCGCCACGCCGGCGCCTGGCCCAGTTGCCAGCCATCCAGAAGCCGCGCCAAGGCCGCACCACGCTGCTGCTCTTCCAGGCGCAGCTCGGCGGTTTCGCGGTTGGCCAGCAAGAAGCGGCTCCAGTGGCCGAAGGCCTCGGCGTCCTCGGCCTGACAAGCGTGATACAGGCGCGCCAGCACCGGCCAGTCCAGGCAAGCCAAGGTGTCTTCGACCTGCTCGCGCTGCCAGGCTGCGAAGCCATCCACGCCCTTCACCCAGCCCGCCTCGACCGCCCACTCCAGGCCTTGCGAATACGTGAAACCGCCCACCGGCAGGCCGGGACTGGCCAGCTGCAACAGGCGCAGCAACGCCAGGTCGCTGTCCATCAACCGGCCAGCACCAGCGCGGCACCGGCCAGCAGGCCACCACCGAAGGCTTTCTGCAGGCCACTGTGCCGGCGCAGCAGGCACCCGACGGCAAAGCCCGCCGCCAACAGCAAGCCGCTGACCGTGACAAAGCCGGCGCTGAACTGCCAGAACGCGCTCGGCGTGGCTTCCACGCCATGGGCCCAGCCGTGGAACAGGGCAAACACCGGCATGGCCATGGCCAGCAGCAACTGCCGGCTTGGTAGCAGCACCGCCCCGGCGGCCACCAGCAGCGACCCGGCAATCAAGGTTTCCATGCCCAGCACGTCACCGAACAAGTGGCCACAGACTGCCCCGCCAAACATCGCCGCCAGGGTTGCCAGGGGCAGTGTCAGGCTGCGCCGGGTCAGTGCAGCGAGTACGCCAGTGCCCAACAGCATCAGCAGGTGGTCAAGGCCCGTCAGCGGGTGCAGCAGGCCATCGTGCAACGGATTGCTGTCATGCCCAGGGTGAGCGAAAGCCGGCAGCGCCAGCATCAGTAGAAACAGGGCGAACGTCTTTTTCATGGGTTGCTCCAGGGCAGTTCAGGAATGGGCAGGCAGGCGAACGAACGGGTGATCGTTGCCGTGGGCATGGCTGTGGCCATGCGGCGCGCTCTGATAGGCGCCCGCTTCGGGCTCGAACGGAGCCTGTTCGGCCTCCACCGTCAGGCCCAGACCACGCAGCATGTCGTCCAGCACATGGTCGTGCTGGAAACGCAGCAGGCCAGGCTCGATCTGCAGGGGCACGTGGCGGTTCCCCAGGTGATAGGCCGCACGGGCCAACAGGTGCGGGTCGGCACAGCGCACCGTCGACACCGTTTCGGGTGCCGCCAGCACGCGAATCAGCTGGCTGCCATCGGCATCGGCAAGCAACTCTCCCCCGCGTAGCAGGTGGCCGCGTTCGAGCATCAGGCCGGCTTCGCGGCCATCGTCCAGGGTCACACGCAGGCGGCTCTTGATACGGCTGTCCACATCCAGGGTGACGGTGCCGGTTTCGGTGAGCGTGCCGGGCTCGGTGATGCGGCGGGTCAAGACAATCATCGGTGCTCCTTCAAAACAGGAAATAACGCTGAGCCAGCGGCAACTCGCTGGCCGGCTCGCAGACCAGCAGCTCGCCATCGGCACGCACCTGGTAGGTTTGCGCATCGACCTCGATCAGCGGCTGCAAAGTGTTGTGGACCATGTCCGGCTTGCGCACCCGGCGGCAGCCGTTGACCACGCCTACCAGGCTGCGCAGGTTCAGCTCTTCTGCCAGGCCGCGGTCCATGGCCGCCTGGGGCAGGAAGGTCATGCGTGTGGCATGCCGCGCCGCGCCCAGGGCGCCGAACATGGGCCGGTAGTGCACCGGCTGCGGCGTGGGGATAGAGCCGTTGATATCGCCCATGGGTGCGGTGACGATCATTCCGCCCTTGATCACCAGCGCCGGCTTGACCGCGAAGAACGCCGGCGACCACAGCACCAGGTCGGCCAGCTTGCCCGCCTCCACCGACCCCACTTCGTGGCCGATGCCATGGGTGAGTGCCGGGTTGATGGTGTACTTGGCGATGTAGCGTTTGACCCGGAAGTTGTCGCTGTAGGCGGTGTCAGGTGCCAGAGGCCCGCGGCGCAGCTTCATCTGGTGCGCGACCTGCCAGGTACGCAGTACCACTTCCCCGACCCGGCCCATGGCCTGGGAGTCGGACGACGTCATGGCAAAGGCGCCCATGTCGTGGAGAATGTCCTCGGCCGCAATGGTTTCGCGGCGGATGCGTGATTCGGCAAAGGCCACGTCCTCGGCAATGCTTGGGTCCAGGTGGTGGCAGACCATCAGCATGTCCAGGTGCTCGTCAACGGTGTTGACCGTGTACGGCAAGGTCGGGTTGGTCGAGGAAGGCAACACGTTGGCCTGCCCCGCCGCGCGGATGATGTCTGGCGCATGGCCACCGCCGGCACCTTCGGTGTGGAAGGTATGGATGGTGCGGTCGCCGATGGCCGCCAAGGTGTCTTCGATGCAGCCGGATTCGTTGAGTGTGTCGGTGTGGATCGCCACCTGGATGTCCATTTCCTCGGCCACGCCCAGGCAACAGTCGATGGCTGCAGGCGTAGAGCCCCAGTCTTCATGCAGTTTCAGGCCGACAGCGCCCGCAGCGATCTGCTCACGCAGCGCTTCAGGCCGCGAGGCATTGCCCTTGCCCAGCAAACCGATGTTGATCGGCAGGCTGTCGGCGGCCTGCAGCATGCGCGCCAGGTACCAGGGGCCGGGCGTGCAGGTTGTGGCATTGGTGCCGGTGGCCGGCCCGGTGCCGCCGCCAATGAAGGTGGTGACGCCACTGTTCAGCGCCTCGTCCACCTGCTGCGGGCAGATGAAATGGATATGCGAGTCCACGCCGCCGGCGGTGACGATCTTGCCCTCGGCCGCGATCACTTCGGTACCTGGCCCGACCGGTACGTTCACGCCCGGCTGCACATCGGGGTTGCCGGCCTTGCCGATCACCGCGATACGCCCGTGCTTGATGCCGATGTCGGCCTTGACGATGCCCCAGTGGTCGATGATCAGCGCATTGGTCAGCACCAGGTCCATGGCTTCGGCGGCCAGCATCTGGCCCTGCCCCATGCCATCGCGGATCACCTTGCCGCCGCCGAACTTCACTTCTTCGCCATAGATCGTGAAGTCCTTCTCTACCTCAACCCACAGCGCCGTGTCGGCCAGCCGCACGCGGTCGCCCACCGTGGGGCCGAACATGTCGGCATAGGCCTGGCGGGAAATACGGCTCATACCCTGCCCTCCAGTGCACCCATCACCTTGCCCTGAAAGCCGTAGACCTCACGCTTGCCGGCGTAGGCCACCAATTGCACGGTGCGCGCCTGGCCTGGCTCGAAACGCACGGCAGTGCCGGCCGGAATGTCCAGACGAAAGCCCAGGGTGGGCGCTCTGTCGAACACCAACGCGTCGTTGACTTCGAAGAAGTGGTAATGCGAGCCGACCTGCACCGGCCGGTCACCGTGGTTGGCCACGCTGACGCTGACGGTTTCCCGGCCACTGTTCAGTTCGATGTCGCCAGCAGCGACCTGGATTTCACCTGGGATCATGCGGGGCTCCTTGGCAGGTTCAGACGATGGGGTCATGCACGGTCACCAGCTTGGTGCCATCCGGGAAGGTCGCTTCGACCTGCACGTCG
Organism: Pseudomonas sp. URIL14HWK12:I5; assembly: GCF_900176445.1. Taxonomy (NCBI): domain Bacteria; kingdom Pseudomonadati; phylum Pseudomonadota; class Gammaproteobacteria; order Pseudomonadales; family Pseudomonadaceae; genus Pseudomonas; species Pseudomonas sp. URIL14HWK12:I5. The sequence continues at coordinate 179,196 of NZ_FWXQ01000009.1, read as the reverse complement.
TGGAGCATTTCGGCAATGCCGGGCATCACCTGCTCGCGGGTCAGCACTTCGCGCCCGAGGCTCATCAACTCGGCCACAGTGCGGCCATCGCGTGCGCCTTCGAGCACGGCGGCGCTGATCAACGCCACCGCTTCCGGGTAGTTAAGCTTCAGGCCACGGGCCAGGCGCCTTTCCGCCAGCAAGGCAGCGGTGAACAGCAGCAGTTTGTCTTTCTCTCTTGGGGTCAGCTCCATGGCGCTCTCTCAGGTGGCCCAGATGCGTGGTGGGCAAGCTGGCAGGCCGAGGACGGCCGGGCGCAGCACATGCCACAGACGTTGCAGGGTGCGTTGCAGGTGTTGGTTGTCGTGGTCGAGCACACGGATGACCAGCAACGACCCCAGCAGGGTCGCGCCGGCCGGGGTGTCCAGTTCATCCAGCAGCGGGCGAACCTGCTCCAGCACCGCCTGGTCGGCCGGTGCCGCACAGAACGTGGCGAGCAGCGGGTGGCCGCCGAGCTTGTCCAGGCGCCCGCCTTCGATGCGCAGGCGTTCGTGCAGGCCGACTTCGTCGGGCAGTTCAATGTGCAAACGGCTGTCCAGCCTGCCCTGCTCGAAACGCTCGCTCATGACCGGGCGGCCGAGGCACAAGGTTTCCCAGGCCAGCAGCCGCGCCCCGGGTTCCAGGGTGAAACGGCTGTCGAGGCTGGCGCGGGCGCCGGAGAAGAAGATGCTGTCTTGCGGCAGCCATTCCAGGGTGCTGCCAGCCGCCAGCCGAAATCGCTGGGTCAGCCGTGCGGTGGGGCCGATGCTGCGGTAGAACTTGCTGGCGCCGGGCATGGTCAGCAGCGCGTGGCTGCCAGGTTCCAGGTGGATATCCAGTTCCAGGCGGTCGCCGGCGACAATGCCACCCGGCGGGTGCAACACATAGACATGGCACGGCGCACCTTCAGGATAGAAAGGCCGCTGCACCAAAAGAGGTCCGAAATGGCGCCACGCACCAAGGCGGGTCACGTCGTCGCGCCTGACAAAGCGCAACTGCAGGTGGGCGCTCCAGCCTGCATCGTCTTGTTGTTGTTCGATCTGCTCCGCGAGCGACATCCTGCGGCCCCTGAAATCCGTGGCCTGATGGCCGTTTAGAGGGTCCGGCGCGGGCGGCTGCTAGCGCGCACGGCCTGACCACTCGATCAAATTCGCAGGCTGGATATAGCAGTTTGCGGGCCAACTCCGCAGGTGAAGGCAGATGAAACTTTTTTCGTAGCCGCTCTGGCACAGGGCATACGGGGGAATGGCGCACAAAGCGGGGGCGCGCACTGGCCCTGTTTCGGTGCCAACAGATGTGCCATCGGGGCTGCAAAGCGGCCCCAAACACATCAAGACTCAGTAGTCGAAGCGGTCCACCGCACGGCGGCGTTCGTTGTCATCACGCCGGTCATAGATGGCCGTGGTCTGGATATTGGCATGGTGTGCCAACTTCTGCGCAATCGACAGGTCATGCTCTTCGATCACCCGGGTGATGAATGCCCGGCGGAAGTCGTGCGGCATGATCTTCACCCCCACCTGTGCACCGCGCTGGCGGGCGATGTAGTAGATGGCATGTTTGGTAATGCGCGCCCGGGTTATGTGGCTGCCACGGCGGATGCGGTTGAACAGGAACGGGTCATCCTCCGCACCGGCAGGCAGGTCCTGGCGGCGCAGGTCGAGCCAGGCCTGCAACTTCTCGAATGCCCACGGTGGTGCGTACTTGACCAGTTGGTGGTTGCCCTTGCCCACCACCTGCAGGCTGCGCGCCTCGAAATCGACCTGGTTCAGGTCGATGTCGACCGACTCCGACTTGCGCATGCCGGTTCCGTACAGCAAGGCAATGATCGCGGCATCGCGTACGCCCTGCGGCCGAGGGTCGGCCGCGCACACGTCCATCAATTCGCGAATCAGGCTGCGCCGCAAGTTGCGCCCGGGTGGCAGGCGGGTGCCAGTGGCCGGCTTGACCTCGCGAATGCGCAACAGTTGCTCATGATCGATCAGGCCCTGGCGCCAGGCCTCGTTCATCACGCCGCGAATCGCGTTGACGTACAGCGACGAGCTGTTGGGGGCGTATCCGTCGGCACGCAGGGCAGCCACCAGCGCGATCACATGGCCGGGCTCGAGCCGATGCCAAGGCACATCGACGATGTTGCAGTCGACAAAGCCCAGCCGGTCGGCGGCGTCCTGAAGGATGTAGCGCATGGTTTGCTGGCTGGATGGGGCCAGGCGGGCCATGTACTGCAGCAGCGGATTGTTGGAAAGATCGGACAAAACGTGAATCCTGTAGCGAAGCGGCGGCCGGTATTGAGCTGGCCAGCATCTCAAGCAAGTTGAAACGATTGATGAACGAGGGCCAATGACGTTTCAAGCGCACGCCATTCGAACCCGAAGAAGTGCCATCATCTTGATATTCATGGATTTTATAACTGACACGGGCCAGATCTTAACCCATTTACAGCGTCAAGGGCCGCCCGTACGGCGCCAAGCCTGCCAGCCAACTAAATGGCCGTCGGCCACCACCCTGGAAACATCTGCTGCACCCGGGGCTCGGCAAAGCGCTCATCAATCAGCACCAGTACGCCACGGTCCTGGTCACCTCGGATAACCCGGCCCGCCGCCTGGATCACCTTGCGCACCCCCGGGTAGAGATAGGCGTAATCGAACCCCGCACCAAACTGCCGCCCAAGGCGCTGCTTGAACTGCTCGTTGACCGGGTTGACCTGCGGCAGCCCGAGTGTTGCGACAAACGCGCCGATCAAGCGCGTGCCCGGTAAATCCACCCCCTCACCAAAAGCACCGCCCAATACGGCGAAGCCGATGCCCTGCCCGTCGCTGACAAAACGATCGAGAAATGCCTGACGGGCCGCCTCGTCCATGCCCGGTTCCTGTGCCCATTGCGGAATCTGCGCATGCTGCTCTGCCAACAGCCCTGCCACCTGCTGCAGGTATTCGAAACTGCTGAAGAAGGCCAGGTAGTTGCCCGGCATCCGCTCATACTGCCGGGCAATCAGCTCGACGATTGGCGCCAGAGAGGCGTGACGCTGCTGGTAACGGGTAGACACCTGGCTGGCAATCCGCACCTCAAGTTGCTCTGCGCGAAACGGCGCGGCCACTTCCAGCCAGGCGGTGTCGGCTGGCATGCCCAGCAGGTCGCTGTAGAAATGCCGCGGGCTCAGTGTGGCGGAAAACAGCGTCACGCTACGCGCCGCCTGCATGCGCGGGGCCAGCAAGCGCGCCGGGGTGACATTGCGCAGGCACAGCGTGGCCAGCCGGCGCTTGCGTGGGCCCTGGCGCTGGCTGATGTCGAACAGGAAGTGCTCGTCGAACAGCTCGGCCACCCGGGTGAATTGCAAGGCGTGGTAGAAGAACTGCAACACCTGCGGGTCCATGTGCGCGGGCGCCTGGTTCATCTGATCCTGAATCAACCCGATGCACTGCTGCAAGGCGCGCAACAAGCCTTCGGGCAACGACTCGCTGGCCTGATACGGCGCACGCTGCTCTTTATACAACGCGTTCCATTGCCGGTTCAGCCGGTCCAGCGCACTGCCAAGCCCGGGTGGTTTGCTCTGGCGCAATGCCAGCAACTGGCCCTGGTCGAGGCTGGCGCTGTACATGCCGCGCCCACGCTCGACCAGGTTGTGCGCTTCGTCCACCAGCACGGCAACGCGCCACTGGTTGAGCTGGGCAAGGCTGTACAGCAGCGCATGCGCATCGAAGTAGTAGTTGTAGTCGGCGACCAGCACGTCGACCCAGCGCGCCATCTCCTGGCCCAGGTAGTACGGGCATACCTGATGTGCCAAGGCCACTTCACGCAGGTTGGCGCGGTCGAGCAACGGCAGTGCTGCCGCCGCTTCGCGCGCCGCCGGCAAGCGGTCGTAGAAGCCCGCCGCCAATGGGCAGGACTCGCCATGACAGGCCTTGTCCGGGTGCTCGCAGGCTTTGTCGCGGGCGATCAGCTCCAGTGTGCGCAACGCGGGCTGGGGCGTTGCATCGGTAATCTGGCGCATGGCGTCCAGCGCCAGCGCCCGGCCCGGCGTCTTGGCCGTGAGAAAGAACAGTTTGTCCAGCTGCTGCGGCACCATGGCCTTGAGCAGCGGGAACAAGGTACCGAGGGTCTTGCCAATGCCGGTGCTGGCCTGGGCCATCAGGCAACGGCCGGTACTCACCGCCTTGTACAAGGTTTCGGCCAATTGCCGCTGGCCCTGGCGGAACTGTGGGTAGGGAAAGCTCAGTGCCTGAAGGCCCTGATTGCGTTCGGCCAAACGTTGCTGCTGGCATTGAGCCCAGCCCAGAAAGCGCTGACACTGGATTTCGAAGAAGGCCCGCAGTTCAGTAGCCGTGAAATGCTCACTGAACAGCGTCTGCCCATCGCTGTCGACGTCCAGGTACACCAACGCCACCTCGATGGCCGACAGTTGACGTGCCTGACACATCAGCCAGCCATAAACCTTGGCCTGCGCCCAGTGCAACTGCCGGTGGTTGGCCGGCTGGCGCGCCAGGTCGCCACGGTGTGTCTTGATCTCTTCCAGGCGATTGCTGGCCGGGTCGTAACCATCGGCACGGCCGCGCACCTTGAGGGTTTCGAACTGGCCTTCGAGGGTAATTTCCGACTCGTAGCCGGCAGCACGCCGTGCCACCACCCGCTGGTGCCCTTCAATGCCCTCTTGAGCGGTGGGCGACGGGGTGAAGCGCAGGTCCAGGTCACCGACCTTGGCACTGAACTCGCACAAGGCGCGCACCGCCACACTGTAGCTCAAGGTGTTTCGCTCCAGCGTACATGGCACACCGCGACCGGCAGTCCGTGTTGCCGGCAGAATTCCAGCCAGCGCAGTTGGTTATCCTGCAGGCGGTCACCGGGCCCCTTGACCTCGACCATGCGATAACGGCCCTGCTCGGGCCAGAACTGGATCAGGTCGGGCATGCCGGCACGGTTGCTGCGAATGTCCTGCAACAGGCGCAGGAAGCACTGCTTCAACTGGGCCGCCGGCAGGCAAGCCAAGGCCTGCTCCAGCAGTTCCTCGCTGAGCATGGACCAGAACACGAATGGCGACTGCAAACCCTGCTTGGCCTTGTAGCAGTCGAGAATCGCCTGGCGATGGCTACCCTCGTCGAGCCGACCGAGGCAGTGATCGAACAGCGCACTGCGCCGTTGCTGGAAGTCGCTGTCGTGCAGGTCTTGCGGCCCTGCCTGGAACGGGTTGAAGAACGCGCCGGGCACCGGAGCAAAGATGGCCTCCCAGCACAACAGGCCAAACAGGCTGTTGAACAGCGTGTTCTCCACGTAGTGTGCCTGGCCTCCCGCTTGTGCCAGATGCTGGCGCACGGCTTCCTCCACGCCGAGTGCTGCGTGCTCGCGGGGCAGTTCGAGTTCGATCAGCTCCAGTGGCGCAACCCGCTGGCGCCGCTGTGGCGGGCCGCCGAGTTTTCGCGCCAGGCGCGGCAGCATGCGCTCCAGCGCCTGCACCTCCAGCGCATTGGCAGGTGCCGCAGCCAGCTGCAACGCCAATGCGTGGGCCTGGGGCCATTGTTCGCTGCGCTCCAGCACCCGCACCTGGCGGATACGTGCCTGAGCATGGTTGCACTGCGCATACACGGCCATGGCCAGGTCCCATTCAGCTAGGCGCTCGCAGTGTTGGCCCAGGGCGAATTGCAACCGCGCATGGCGCCGCGCCAGCCAGGGGTTGTCGCTGTGCAGGCCCTGCAACGCCGCGAGGATTGGCAGCGGGTCGCCGCCCTGCTCCAGGCGCTCGGCGCACTGGTGCAGCGCCATGGCCAGGTCGACTTCGGCACGTTGCTGCAAGGCACGTGAATCGGTGCTGAACGGTACCTGCTCGTAACGCAGTACCCCCAGGTCAGCGAGGACGAAGTCAGACCAGTCCTGGTACAGGTTGCCGAAGAACAGCAGACGCATGCGGTCGCACAGGGGCTGCAGGCACCACTGGACAATGCGTACCTCGCTGTCAGGGAACCACTCGCTCAGAGGTCGGGCAGCCAGCTCCAAGGGTTGCAGCTGTGCCAGCAGATCCTGCTTGGCGGCGCGGGGGCGGCTCAATTGCGGGGCGAAGCAACGGGCCAGCTCGTCTTTGCGCAGCAAGGCGAACAGTTGCTCCAGTGCCAGTTGCTCGGGCTCCCGTACCCAGCCGAGGGCCTGCAACGGCTGCAGCGCCAGCGCGGTATCGCCGATTTCGACGTAGTCCAGCCGGTCGCTGCGAAACAACTCGCCCTTGCGCATGACCATGCGCACCATCAAGGCCTGAGCGGGTGCCTCCAGTTGATTGAAGGCCTGGATGAACGCCAGCTCCTGGTCATCGAGCAGGTCCTGGTAGCGCTGTTCTACCCACAGCAGCACCTGGCGGAAATTGTGCAGGTAGTAGAACGGGTCGTCGACGGAATGAGCGATCACAAGTACAGAGTCAGGCGGCTGGAACAACCACTGGTTATACATACAGACCAGCGCGCCTGGCAAGTACCGTGGGTCACTCCGTCGCGGTGACCATGTCCCCCGCCTCGGCCTTCACGCTGCCAAGCGGCGCCTGCAGCAGCAGGAAGTAAGCCACCGCCGAGCACAGCGCCACCACCGCACTGATCATGAACGCCGTGGTGAACGAGCCCGAATACTGGATGCTGAAGCCGGTCACGATCGGCGCGACAGAGCCGGCGATGTAACCGCCGAAGTTCTGGATCGAACCAAACGAGGCCACGCGCTGGCTGTCGACGATGGTGTTGACGATCATCCAGGCGGTTGCGCTGGCCATGTTGATGCTGAACAGCGCCAGGCACAGCAGGATGATGCAGCCGGTCAGGCCGGTGACGAACGACAGCGGCAAGGTGAACAGTGCTGCCAGCACCAGGCCGGTGATGACACTGAACTTGCGGCTGCCCAGCACACTCATGCCACGTTTTACCAGCCAGTCGCAGAAGCGGCCGGCAACGATAGTACCTGCCGCGCCAAAACCGTAGGCCAGCGACACGACCCAGGCGGTCTTGTACAGGTCCAGGCCGTGCTCACGCTCGAAGTAACCCGGCAACCAGGTCAAGTGCAGCCACAGCATGTAGATCACACCCATGAAGCCCAGTACCGCCCCCCAGGTGCTGCGGTGCTTGAACAGGTCGAGCCAGCCGGCAAAGTAAGAAGGCTTCGGCGCGTGCACCGAGGACGCGGGCGCCTGGTGCTCCCCCGGCAGCGGCTTGCCTTCGGCTGCCAGCTCGGCCAGGTATCGCGCCTTGCTTTTGTAGAAGCTCAGCCAGCACACCGCCAGTACCACGCCGATCACGCCTGTAATGATGAACATGCCGCGCCAGCCGAAGTTGACCATGAACAGCGTCAGCAACGGCGGTGCCAGACAGGGACCAAGGCAGGTCGACGACCACACCACGCCGGTTGGCGTGCCGCGTTCGTTGGCATCGAACCACTCCGACAAAGCCTTGGCGGCCGACGGGAACATCGGCGCCTCGCCAATCCCCAGCAATACCCGCAGGCCCATGAAACCGGCAAAACTGCTGACCATGCCGAACGCAGCCTGGGCAACCGACCAGCCCAGCAACGAGGCACCGAGGGCGATCTTGCTGCCCAGGCGGTCGATGATCATGCCCATCGGCAGTTGGGCAAAGGCATAGGCGATGGAAAACGCCGACAACAGAATGCCCATCTGCGAAGGGCTGATCATCATGTCTTTCTGGATGGAGGTGTTGGCGATCGACAGCGCACTGCGGTCCAGGTAGTTGACGATGCCGATCAGCAGCAGGAACACGACGGTGATGCGCTGGTACTTCTTCATAGGGTTCATGTGTCGACCTTTATTATTATTGTTGCCGCGCTGTCAGCGCCTTGGCGATCCCTCGTTGATGCTGCGCCCCTCCCTGGCGCAGCGTGTCGTTCAGGGCCTGCGTGCAGTGGCTGCAACCTCCAGCAAGCCACGCCGGCCGAGGTTGTCGATCAGCGCGCGCAGGCCGAACGCCCATTGCGGTGCCAGGTCGCTGGTGGTCACGCGGTTGCACAAGGTGCCCAGTTGCGGGTTGCTGATGCTCACCACATCGCCCGGCTTGTGGGTAAAGCCGTTGCCCGGCTGGTCGCGGTCCTGCTTGGGCGCGAACAGGGTGCCAAGGAACAGCACCAGGCCGTCGGGGTATTGATGGTTTTCGTTAAGCGTCTGCTGCACCAGGTCTTGGGGGTCGCGGCTGATCTGGCGCATGGAGCTGCGACCCGACAGGACGAAACCGTCTTCACCCTCCACCCGCAGGTCCACCTCGGCAGTGCGAACGTCGTCCAGCCCGAAGCTTTCGTCAAACAGCCGCAGCAGCGGCCCCAATGCAGTGGAGGCGTTGTTGTCCTTGGCTTTGGACAGCAGCAAGGCACTGCGCCCTTCGAAGTCGCGCAGGTTGACGTCGTTGCCGAGCATGGCGCCCTTGATACTGCCATCGCTCGACACCGCCAGCACCACTTCCGGCTCCGGGTTGTTCCAGCTGGACTTGGGGTGGATGCCGATGTCCGCGCCATGGCCAACCGCCGACAGCGGCTGGGCCTTGGTGAATACTTCGGCATCCGGGCCAATGCCCACTTCCAGATATTGCGACCACAGGCCCTGCTCCACCAGCACCTTGCGCAGCGCTTCGGCTTGAGCCGAACCCGGCACGATCTGCGAAAGGTCGGCGCCAATGCGGCTGGCCAAGGTGTCACGGATCGCATCGGCCTTGGCCGGGTCACCCTTGGCCTGCTCTTCCACCACACGCTCCAGCAGGCTGGTGGCGAAGGTCACACCCGCGGCCTTCACCGCCTGAAGGTCGATGGGTGCCAACAGCCATGGCTGGCGCGGGTCGCGCCGGGCGGGGTCGCTGTTGGCCAGTAACGCCGGTAGCGCAATGAGCGGCTCGGCCAACGGCAAGGCACGCAGGTATGCGGCCGGGTCATCCACTTCAAGCAGCGCCGAGACCGTCGCCACATGGCTGCTGATATCGTAGACGGCGCCAGCCTTCACCCGCACCACCGCCGGCCCCTGTTCCGGCAACCAGACGCGCCCTACCCAACTGCCACTGTCGAACACGCTGGCATCAAAACTTAGCGGTAGCGGTTGATGGGTGTTCGATCGATCATCAGTCATCTGTGTACCCTTACTGTGCATCATTGGGAAAATGTCGGCAGTTCCATCAGCCCGGCCAGGCGGTCGAGGTCGGCCATCAACTGCGGCGACAGGCTTACGCCCTGCGCCAGTGCCTGGCGACGCAGGGCAAGGCCGGCTTGCCCGGGCAGGCGTACCGGGCGTTCGGGATCGAGCGGGCGGCTTGCCAGAATCAGGCGGCCAAGGAAGCTGGTTTCGTGGGTGAACGCCTCCAGGCCACCGAAGAAGCGCGGGTCAATGACCACGGCAGTGGCCGAGGCGCCCCACTGGGTGGGTTCGTCCTTGCGTCCATGACCGGCCAGGCCCGAGGTCAGGGCTTCGACCAGCAGCGCCAAGGCGAAGCCTTTGTGACCAAAGGCCTGCCCCCCCAGAGGCAGGATGCTGCCTGGCGGGGTAGTGAAAAAATCGCGCGGGTCGTCACTCAGTTGCCCGTCGTTGCTCAACAGCACCGGGTGCGGCAGGCGGCTGCCGGCATCGCGGCATTGGCCCACCAACCCGAGGGTGACAGTGGACATGCTGACGTCCAGCAGTATCGGCTCGCCCTGGGTCGGTACACCGGCAGCAATCGGGTTGGGGGTGTACACGGGGTCGATACCGCCATGGGCGCAGACCAACGCCACAGACGGGTCCGACGAGTAGACCATGGCCACCAGGCCTTGGTCGGTATAGGGCTTCAGGTAGGCGGCCAGGCAACCTATGTGCGAAGCCCGGCGCACCACGGCGATACCGATGCCCTGCGCGGTTGCACCTTTGGCTGCGCAGTCCAGTGCACGGCTGACGCAGTATGGCCCCAGTACATAGTGGCCATCGAACACGCTGGAAATACCACTGTCCGACACGTGCTCCAGCGCCTGTGCGCGGGCCTTGACCTGCCCGCTGAGGATGCCATCGATGTAACGGCTGACCAGGTTCAGGCCATGGGTGCGGTGCCCGAGCAGTTCGCCTTCGAGCAGCACCCGGGTGACCACTTGGGCGACTTCGCTATCGGCACCGGCTTTTACGAACAGTTGCTCGACAAAGGCGGTTAGCGCTTGCACGTTGTAACGTGTGGGTTGGGTCATTACGGTTGCCTCGAAAATGGGACGGGAGCGGACGATCAGGTCACGGCGCCAATCTGCCAGGGCACGAATTCGTTCTGCCCATAGCCGTGCTGTTCGCTCTTGCTGCGCGCCCCGGAGGCAATGCGCAGCATCTGATCGAAGATGTACGCACCCCGCTCCTCGATGCTGGTGGAGCCATCGGCAATGCCACCGCAATTGACGTCCATGTCTTCTTGCTGGTGCTCGAACACCCGGTTGTTGGTAGCCAACTTGATCGACGGCGCGGGGGCACAGCCGTAAGCCGAGCCTCGACCGGTGGTGAAGGCGATCAGGTTGGCCCCGCCGGCCACCTGGCCGGTGGCCGAGACCGGGTCGTAGCCGGGGGTGTCCATGAACACCAGGCCTTGTGCGCGCACGGCTTCGGCATACTGATACACGTCGACCAGGTTGCTGGAACCCGCCTTGGCCACCGCGCCCAAGGATTTCTCGAGGATGGTGGTCAGCCCGCCTGCCTTGTTACCGGCCGAAGGGTTGTTGTTCAGTTCGGCGTTCATGCGCTGGCAGTAGTCTTCCCACCAGCGAATGCGCGCCACCAGCTTCTCACCCACCTCACGGCTGACTGCGCGGCGCGTCAGCAAGTGCTCGGCGCCGTAGATTTCCGGGGTTTCGGAAAGGATCGCGGTACCACCGGCGGCCACCAAGCGGTCAACCGCATTGCCCAGTGCGGGGTTGGCGGTAATCCCCGAGTAGCCATCGGAGCCGCCGCATTGCAGGCCGACTACCAGATGCTGTGCGCTGACCGGTTGACGCCTCACCTGGTTGGCCTCGGCCAGCAGGCTGCGAACCTGCTCGATGCCTGCCGCGATGGTTTTCGAGGTGCCACCGATGCCTTGGATCGTGAAGGCACGCAACTGTGCGCTGGCCTGCAGGCCCTGGGTTTCCAGCAGGCTTTCAATCTGGTTGGTTTCGCAGCCCAGGCCGATGATCAGCACGGCAGCGAAGTTGGGATGCACGGCGTACCCGGCCAGGGTTCGGCGCAGCAGGCCAAGGGCTTCGCCGCTGGGGTCCACGGCGCAGCCGGCACCGTGGGTCAGGGCCACCACCCCGTCGATGTTCGGGTAATCGGCAAGCGCTTCGGGGTGGATGTCGCGGCGGAAATGGTCGGCCACCGCCCGGGCTACCGTGGCCGAGCAGTTCACCGACGTGAGAATACCGATGTAGTTGCGGGTAGCGACCCGGCCATCGGCGCGCACAATGCCTTGGAACTGCGCTGCGCTGCCCGGCTGGCTGCGGGTATCGACACCGAAGGCATAGTCGCGGGCAAAGTCACCCATCTGGACGTTGTGCACATGCACATGGTCGCCGGCATCGATGGCCTGCGATGCAAAACCGATGATCTGGCCGTACCGGCGCAGCGGCTGGCCCTGCTCCACACGAACCGTGGCGAGCTTGTGGCCCGAGGGGATAGGCTGGCGCACGGTAATCGCCTCGGCCTCCAGGCGCAGGCCTTGCGGCAGCGGCTGACGGGCGATCAGTACATTGTCCAGCGGGTTCAGGCGGATGACGGCAGGGTCACCGGATTTGGCAATCAGTTGCATGGGACCTCTCAGGGCGGTGCGGCTGACTTCTTGTTATGGCTGTGGCCACTTTAAGAAGCCTTGCGTGGCATTCCCAATGAGATGATCCGATCAAGCGATAACCTGAGGTTATCGCAAGAGGATTTCAGCACCTGATTATCAATCACCTGTGAGGCCATGAGGGCTGCGCTACACGGCCTCGGGGCTATCTCTATAAGGCCCTGCGACGCTGCGCACCCTCCAGCAGGATCTCGACAAACGCCCCAGCCGAAGCGCTCAGCGGTTCCTCCTTACGGGTGACCACACCATACTCCAGCGCAGGTACATGCAAGGGGCTGCGCAGCTCCTTGAATTGCCCGCTGGCCAGCTGTGCGGCAACCATCGAGCGCGGCAACATGGCAATCATAGGTGCCGATTGCAGCAGCTGCAGGAACATCGGCATGGAGATGGTCTCGACACTGTCGGCAGGCGTGGCGATACCGGCCACCCGGAACGCCTGCTCCAGGCGGTTGCGGATCGGCGTGCCCACCGGGTACAGCACCCACGGCCAGTCGCCTAGCGCTTCAAGGGGTGTGCTGTCGAGCTGGTTGAGCGGGTGCTCGCTGTTCACTACCAGGCTGAAAGGTTCGGGCTCCAAGGGCTGGAAGTCGAACAGCTGGCTGAAGCGTTCCTCAGTAAAGCGGCCGATCATGATGTCCAGCTTGTTCTGCTCAAGCATGGCCAGCAGGTGATCGCTGGAGTGCTCCACCACTTCAATCGACAGTAACGGGCTGCGCGCCTTGATGGCGGCGATGGCCTGCGGCAGAACCAATGCAGTCGCGGCAAAGATACCGCCAACACGAATAAAGCCGTGCCCGCCGTTGCGCAGGCGGTTGACCTGGTCGACGAACTGCTGCGACTCGGCCAGCGCACCCTGAGCGTAACGCACCACGTACTCGCCCAGTTCGGTAGGTGGCATGCTGCGCGGCAAGCGCTCGAACAGGGCGAAGCCGAACTGCTCCTCAAGGTCGCGCAGCATCTTGCTCAGGGCCGGCTGGCTAAGGTTCATGCGGGTTGCGGTTGCATGCATGTTGCGCGTGCGCGCCAGGGTGTCGATCAGCACCAGGTGCTTGTAGCGAATCCAGTTGCAAAAGCTGGAATGGGTCATGTCCGGCGGCATAGACGCAGGGCCTCATGCTGGGTGAAGGTCATTGCGCCCGCAAGTAGCGCAGCAAAGTATCGAGGGCAACCGAGTGGGGCCGTGAACGCAAGGTGAGTACACCGAGGTTGGCCATGGCCAGCGGCAGTTCCACCGGCAGGATGGCGACCATCCCATAGCGGGCATAGTGCTCGGCTACGTCATTGGGCACCACTGCAATCATTTCAGAGGCTTCGAGCATGGCCGTGGTTGCCAGGATCGAGGCGGTTTCGACGATGTCCAGCGACTGCACCATGCCGCCGGCCTGCAGCGCGCTTTCGACGCGGCGGCGCATCGGGCTGCCGATGGGGTGCAGGATCCAGGTCAGGCTCACCAGGTCTGCCAGCTGCAACCCGGTGGCGCGGGCCAAGGGGTGGCCTGCGCGGGCAATCACGCGCATCTGCTCACCCCCTTCGAACAGCTCGATGTTCAGCGCCTGGCTGTCGCTCTGGTCCGGCAGGCGCCCCACCACCATGTCGAAGTCACCGCGCAGCAAGGCGGGCAGCAAGGTATCGCTGGTACCGACTTCCAGGGCGATGCGTACCTTGGGGTGGTCGTGCTTGTAAGCCAGTATCGCCTTGGTCAGCACGCCCGGCACCGGCCCCATGACGCTGCCCACGCGCACCAGGCCCAAGGCCCCGCGCGCCAGCTCGGCGATTTGCGCCTGGGCATGCTCGAACTCATGCAACGCGTTCTGTGCGTAGCGGATCATCACCTCGCCGTACAGCGTTGCTTGCATGCCCCTTGGCAAACGCTCGAACAACCGTACGCCAAGACGCTCCTCCAGTTGTTGCAGCAACAGGCTGGCCGCCGGTTGCGTGGTGTGCATCGCTGCCGCAGCGCGGCGCAGGTTGCCAAATTCGCCCAAGGCATTGAGCAGCGTGATCTGCCGGCTGGAGATTTTCAGTGCGCCAAGGCTGGCAGGCGCCTGGGCGTTATCGGGCGGCAAGCGAGACATATCGAATCCGGTATCGCTGATTAAGATTTGGCGATTATGCCTGTATCGCTCGACAACCTACAGTCAGCGCTCCCAGTGCTTGAACAGAACAAGAGCCGACCATGAGCATTCGTATTACCCACCTCAGCGTACGTGACATCCGTTTCCCCACTTCACTGTCGCTGGATGGCTCAGACGCCATGAACAGCGCCCCCGACTATTCTGCGGCCTATGTGGTGCTGCACACCGACGCCGAGGCCCTCGAAGGCCACGGCCTGACGTTCACCATCGGCCGAGGCAACGAGATATGCGCGGCCGCGGTGCAGTCACTGGCGCCCTTGATCGTCGGCCTCACCCTCGATGAAATCACCGCCGACATGGGTGGTTTCTGGCACCGCTTTACCGTCAGCGACAGCCAGCTGCGCTGGCTGGGCCCGGAAAAGGGCGTGATCCACCTGGCCACGGCCGCCATCATCAACGCCGTGTGGGACCTGTGGGCCAAGCACGAAGGCAAGCCCGTATGGAAACTGCTGGCCGACATGACGCCGGAGCAACTGGTGCGCTGCCTGGACTTCAGCTATGTCACCGACGTGCTCACCCCCGAAGAAGCCATTGCCCTGCTGCGCCGCCAGGCGCCAGGCAAAGCCCAGCGCGAGGCACAGATGCTGCGTGAAGGCTACCCCGGCTACACCACCGCGCCAGGCTGGTTGGGCTACAACGAAGAAAAAATGCGCAAACTGGCCCGCGAGGCCGTGGAAGATGGCTGGACCCACATCAAGCAGAAGATCGGCGCCGACCTGGAAGAAGACATTCGCCGTGCCACTATCCTGCGCGACGAAATCGGCTGGGAGCGCACCCTGATGATGGATGCCAACCAGGTGTGGGGGGTCGAGGAGTCGATCGCCAACATGCGCCGCCTGGCCGCCTTCGAACCGTTGTGGATCGAAGAACCGACCAGTCCGGACGACATTCTCGGCCACGCCACCATTCGCCAACGCATCGCGCCGATTGGCGTGGCCACCGGTGAACATTGCCACAACCGTGTCATGTTCAAGCAAATGTTCCAGGCCGGTGCGCTGGACTTCTGCCAGCTGGACGCTGCCCGCCTGGGCGGCCTGAACGAGGTGCTGATCGTGCTGCTGATGGCGGCCAAGTACGACGTACCGGTGTGCCCGCACGGGGGTGGCGTCGGGCTGTGCGAATATGTGCAGAACATCGCCCTGTTCGACTACATCGCAGTGTCTGCCTCGCTGCACAACCGGGTGCTGGAGTACGTCGACCACCTGCACGAGCACTTCATCGACCCGGTGGTGATCCGCCGCGGGCGCTACATGCCGCCACAACGCCCGGGCTACAGCATCGAAATGCACGCTGAAACCCTGGAGCGCTACCAGTACCCCAACGGCGCCGTGTGGCTCGACATCAACCGCTCCTGACCCACAGACCTTGGCGTGTCGCGGTTACGCGGCACGCCACCAGCACATTTCACGGGGAAAAAAACAATGACAACCCTCACCCGTGCAGCGGCTTCGGCCCCTGCCGCCACCACAGAGCAGCGCCTGAACGGCCTGCTGTTACGCAAATTGATGCCACTGCTCATCGTCGTCTATGTGATGAGCTTTCTTGACCGCACCAACATCGCCTTGGCGAAAGCCAGCATGGGCATCGACCTGGGCTTGTCGGCAGCGGCGTACGGCCTGGGTGCCGGCCTGTTCTTTCTCACCTATGCGCTGGCCGAAGTACCCAGCAACCTGATCATGCATCGGGTGGGCGCGCGCTTCTGGATCACCCGCATCATGATTACGTGGGGTTTGCTTTCGGCGGGCATGGCCTTCGTCCAGGGTGAAACCTCGTTCTACATCATGCGCCTGTTGCTGGGCGTAGCCGAAGCGGGCCTGTTCCCCGGAGTCATGTTGTACCTGACCTATTGGTTCGACCGCGAACAGCGCGCCCGTGCTACGGGGTATTTCCTGCTGGGCGTGTGCCTGGCCAATATCCTCAGCGGGCCACTGGGCGGTGCCCTGCTGGAAATGGACGGCGTACTCGGCTGGCACGGCTGGCAATGGCTGTTCGTGCTCGAGGGCCTGCCTGCCGTGGCCCTGGCCTTGGTGGTGTGGAAGAAGTTGCCGGACGGCCCCGCGTCGGCGCCCTGGCTGTCGGCCGCCGATGCCAACGATATCGAACGCCGCCTGGCTGCGGAGCGGGCTGCCGCGCCACAGCAAAGCAAGTTGGGGCAGATGTTCCGCGACCGGCAGATCTGGCTGGCGATCGTGGTGTACTTCGTGCACCAGATCACCATCTACACGGTGATTTTCTTCTTGCCGGGCATCATCGGCACATACGCTGCGCTATCGCCTTTCCAGGTCGGCCTGCTGACCGCGGTGCCATGGGTTGCCGCCGCCATCGGTGCCGCCACCTTCCCACGGCTGGCCACCTCACCACGCCGCTGCCGCACCTTGCTGTTCTTCGGCCTGCTGACCATGGCGGCCGGGCTGCTGCTGGCCTCGCTGGCCAACTCGTTCGTTGGCCTGATCGGGTTCTCCCTGACAGCGCTGATGCTGTTCGTGGTGCAATCGATCATCTTCGTCTTCCCCTCCAGCCGCCTGAGCGGCAATGCGCTGGCGGCCGGCCTGGCCTTCGTTACCACCTGTGGCCTGTTTGGCGGTTTCGTCGGGCCTTCGGTAATGGGGCTCATCGAGCAGACCACCGGCAGCACCCGCAATGGTTTGTGGATCATTGCTGCGTTGCTGGCAGTGGCGGCACTGGTCAGCACCCGCCTGCGCCAGGGGCAGGAGCAACACTGAGCAATACGCACGCTTGCACCGCCTGCAAGCGCAGCCTTGTGCTGCACTTGCAGGCACTTCGATCTCAATGTGAGAGGCGGACACGGCGCCGGCAGCCTTGCTCCAGCGCCCGCGCCAAACGCTCCACTGCTTGGCGCAGGTCGTCCGGCAGCCCGCCCGGCCACATCAACGCCAGGTATTGCGGGTAACGCCCCTGCAGGCAGAACTGCTCGCCCGGCAGTGCACGCAACGCTGAACCTGCCAAGGCTACGGCAACACGCTCCCATACCAGCGGCTGGCGAAAGCAAACCCACAGCATGTGCCCACCTTGCGGCATCTCAAACCTCACCTGTTGGCCAAATTGCAGCGCAAGCACATGCGCCAGGCCGTGAGTTCGCCTTTGCAGGTCTGTGCGCAGGTGTACCAGTTGTACGTCCATTTCCCCCTTGCCGAACATGTGCGCAAGCGCCTGCAGACGCAGTGGCGCGAGCCGAAACGCGCGTTCGGCAAACGCCTTGGCCAGCACGGTGTCTTTGCTCAACAAATAGGCATACGGTGCTTCGGCCCCGACCGTGGACTCGAACGCGCCCATCACCAGCAGCCAGCGCGGGTCGACCCAGTCGCGCAGGCGCTTTTTCGGTGGCCCGTTGTAACAGAGCTCACTGTCCAGATCGTTTTCCAACAACCAAACAGGGTGCTGGCCTAGCAACAGACCAAGCTGTTGCTGATAGTACGGTGAAACCAGCCGCCCTTGCGGCATGCCCAGGCACGATGGCATGACCAACATCTTTACAGGCTCGCTCCCTAGCAGCGTGGCCAAGGTGTGCAGGTCCGGATTACCACGGGCATCCGGTGGCACCTCCAGCACACGCATGCCTGCACGTGTCAGGGCGCGCAGCACTTGTCGGCAACAGGGTGAATGCACCAGCACGGTACCGCCCTGCAAGGCCAGCGCCGCCATCAGCGTCTCCAGCAACGCCGGCACATCAGGTGCCAGTTGCACGTCATCGCGACACCAGTACTGGCTGGAAGAACGGGTATAGCGTTCTGCCAATGCACTGCGCAGGCGGGTGCTGCCAAGCGCCCCCCAGGGCTCCACGCCGCGGTCACGCTGGCGGGCGAAACGCCGTTCGTGGCCAAACAGGGCACGCTCCAGCAGCGGTTGCACGGGGGGTGGCAGACAGGGCGTGGTCACGGCTTGCACTTTGCCAGCGTGTTGTACGTAATAACCTGACCTCGGCAAGCAGCGTACGCGGCCCTCCTCTTCCAGCAGGCTGTAGGCGCTCTGCACCGTTGCCAACGACACCCGCAGCCGTCGGGACAGTGTGCGCAGTGACGGTAAGCGGCATGGGCCACCGCTTGCCGCCTGATCGATCATGGCTTCCAGGTAGCGATATACCTGGCGATACGCGAACTCGCCGGGGGCCACTCGCCCCATCAGGACAACCCCGCAAAGCCGCGCCGCAGCCCCAACGCCTGCCGAGGCATCAACCTCAAGTGCACGTCGCGGCGAGCCAGGTTGTTCATCAGGCGCCAGGCGGTCAGCGGCAGTTGCCCACTATAAATCGCCCGCAACTGCACCAGCGGCAAGCCACTGGTGTTCACCAGCCAGGCTTTCACCGCATCAGGGCAGGGTTTGCCCTGCAACGCCCTGTGTAGGTACGGCAACGCCACCAACATATCGGCATGCCGGCATTGCAGGAAACGTTCGAGGTTCTTCCCTTGCCGGGCAAAAGGGCTGAATAGCAAGCACACCAGCTGCGTCTGATTGAGGCCGTAGGTTTTGCCGAGTTGCGACTGATGCATTTCGTGTTGCTTGCTACCACCCGACTGCCCGGCCAGGCGCAGCGCGGGGCGGCTGGACTGGGGGTCCAGGCTGCGTGCATGCAGCTCGTGCAACTGTGCCGTGGCTTGCGGATCGACGAATGCCGACAGTGGCCAGGCACCCGGGGCGTTCTCGATACTACAACCCAGCATGCTATCAAGCGGCTGTGCTTCGACTACGTACGGTAGCAGGTCATCGAGGGCTATCAGCCGCACCATCTCCCTTTCCGATGCGCCGCCCAATGCCGGCTGGCGATTGGGGGCGCCCCCGACAACCCCATGCAACCGGCCCAGACCTTGGGCCAGCAACGCCAGGCACTGGTACATCGCATACGGGCCGTGCTCGCCGGACAGGCGCAGGTTACGCCGGGCCCATGCCAGGTATCGGCGCCGCTGGGCACCGGGTATGGCGGTGACCAATGCATCGGCAGGTGCCTGTGCCTGCAGCGCAAAACCTATAGCCCCCGCCAGCTCCAGGTGCAGACGGCAACCCAGCAAGGCTTCAGGCCTGGCGTCGACCAAGTGGCCGAACATCAACAAAGCGTCTTTCGCCAGTGCCCAACGCTCGGGCCTGGCCGAGGGCTGGCGACGAAACGGCACCACTGCGTCACCCTCGATCATCTGCAACTGCACCCGGGGGTCATCCTGCATGAACAGTGCGCTGAAGCTACGCTCGTGCGCGTCCAGCCTGGCGCTGTCCGCAACCGGCAAGCTGACCACCAGCACCCGCAGCTGGAAGGTTACCGGCGCACGCAGGGCAATACTCAATTGTGCGGCACGCAGCATCGCCAACAGCCTGGCACTGTGGCGATCGCTGCCCTGCAACACCTGCAAGCGGAAGGTACCGATATACTCGAGCCCACCCGCCGCAACCACCAGCCGTTGTATCA
The DNA here is from genome assembly GCF_900176445.1 of Pseudomonas sp. URIL14HWK12:I5. Lineage (NCBI taxonomy): Bacteria > Pseudomonadati > Pseudomonadota > Gammaproteobacteria > Pseudomonadales > Pseudomonadaceae > Pseudomonas > Pseudomonas sp. URIL14HWK12:I5. Next base: position 159,853 of record NZ_FWXQ01000009.1, on the reverse strand, counting down.
ACAGTTGCAAAGAAGCACGCTGCGCCTGTGACATGTGGTTCAGCAAGCGTTCAAGCACTTGTTCGTAGACGTAATGCATTGCCTGGTCGTGAATAGCTGTCACGAAATCACCTCGCCCACTTCATTCAGCCGACACATGCCGAGCCCACTGCATTGAGCTTGAACCTGCGCCAAACTTACCCAGAAGAAATTTCCTACAATCAAATGGAAGTAATGACGTAACCCTTCACTGTCGCCAAGCCATCGAGAAAAGCCCTCCACGACAATGACCTATCGCTAACACACATCGCCCTGGCCTAGGCATAGCCATGCTCATTTCACGCTCCTTGCGCAAACTACTACCGAGCCATTATCGAGGGATGCAGAGCGAATTGAAGATACAGATCGCGGTAAAAAAACCATTCACCAGAAGCACAAGCGCACATTGAAGCGCATGGCGAATGCGTTCAAGCCAGATTATTTGGCGGAATATTTCCGACAATTAGAAAACATCCCACTTAGATGTAGTAATTTTTATATTTATTTGTAGGAACGTTCCTATTTTTAATGTTTCAACCCCACCCCGCAGACACAAAAAAACCCGGGGCTCACCCGGGTTTTCCAGTAACGCATGCAACCGTCAGTGTTGTGCCATGTCCAGCACCACCCGCCCACCGCACGGGCATTGGTCCATGTAGCGATGCGCCTCTACCACCTGCTCGAACGGGTACACCTTGATGATCTGCGGTGTCAGCAACTGGTCGGCGGTAAACTGGTTGATGTCGCGCAAGGCGCGCTGCAATGCCACCTGGTCCTGGCTGATGCCAAGCTCTGGCTTGCCGGTGAAGTTGCCGATGCAATGCACATAGAACTGGATGTTCTTCTGGAAAGCCGCGCACGCCGGGAACGGCGTTTGATTACCGCCTTGCAGGCCATACAGCACCAGGCTGCCACGCGGTGCCAGCACGTCGCCCAGCAGCGACATCTGCGGGCCACCCATGCCATCGAGAACCATGTCTACGCCGCGACCTTCGGTATACTTGCCAACCTGCAGCAGCAAGTCCTGCTCTTCGGTGACAATCACTTTGTCGGCGCCCAGGCTCAGCAGGTACTCACGCTGTTCCGCTTCCTTGGTGGCCGCAAACACTTTCAGCCCCAACGCCTTGCCAAGCTGCACGAAGGCGGGGCCGGCGCAATGGCTGGCATCGGTGACCAGCGCAGTCTGCCCGGTCTTGGCCCGCGCCAGGTCGACGTAGGCAAAATAGGCGATCAACAGCGGCGTATAATGCACGCTGGCCTCGATCGGGGTGAGTACATCCGGGTAGCGGGTAATGGCTGAACGCGGGAGCACAATGACATCACCATACACCGGGTGGTCGTTGGCACTGGTAGCCGGGAAGCTGGCAACCCGATCACCGACGGCAATGTCTTCTACCCCTTCACCGATCGCCGTCACCACCCCGGCCATTTCGTGGCCGATCCCCGCAGGCAGCCGTGCCTGGGACGGCGCCAGGTTCTGGCGCCAAAGCACGTCATACCAGCTGACGCCAACCGCCTCGACGCGGATCTGAACCTCGTCGGCAGCGGGTGACGGTTCGGCCTGCTCCTCGCAACGGAGCACATCGGCAGCGCCGAACTTGTGGAAACGGATCATGCGGGACATCGCATACCTCGCCTTTGTGAACCTCTAATTACCACTGACTCTATCCGGGCTTTACCGGTTAGACCATCAGCGGTCATTAATAGTCGACATGCTTGTCATCGATTGGGCACCTCACTTTCCCTGCAATTGGTCCCCCTAAACCCGTGCAGGGTAACAGCCTTTGGCCTTAAGATTCACCCCTGCCCCACTTTAGGCGAAGCGCACCGATGAATCGAAACGACCTGCGTCGCGTAGACCTCAACCTGCTGATCGTGTTCGAAACGCTGATGCACGAGCGCAGCGTGACCCGTGCCGCGGAAAAACTGTTCCTCGGCCAACCGGCCATCAGCGCGGCCTTGTCGCGCCTGCGCAACCTGTTCGACGACCCGCTGTTCGTGCGCACCGGCCGCAGCATGGAACCCTCTGCGCGGGCGCACGAGATCTTCGCCCTGCTGTCGCCGGCGCTGGACTCCATTTCCACGGCGGTCAGCCGCGCAGCCGAGTTCGACCCCGCCACCAGCAATGCCGTCTTCCGCATCGGCCTGTCGGACGACGCCGAGTTCGCCCTGCTGCCACAGTTGCTCAAGCGCATTCGCGCGGAAGCGCCTGGTATCGTGCTGGTGGTGCGAAGGGTCAATTACCTGCTGATGCCTACGTTGCTGGCTTCGGGCGAGATTTCGGTGGGCGTCAGCTACACCAGCGAACTGCCGGCCAACGCCAAGCGAAAAGTACTGCGCCGCAGCATGCCGAAACTGCTGCGGGCCGACAGCGTGCCCGGCAGCATCACCCTGGACGACTTCTGTGCCCGACCGCATGCACTGGTGTCGTTTGCCGGTGACCTTTCCGGGTTTATCGACGAAGCGTTGGAAGAAATTGGTCGCAAGCGCCATGTGGTGCTGGCGGTGCCGCAGTTCAACGGGCTGGGGAGCTTGCTGGCGGGCACGGATATCGTGGCGACGGTGCCGGACTACACGGCCGATGCACTGACTGCGGCGGGAGGGTTGCGTGCCGAGGACTTGCCGATACCCGTGCGCAGTTTCGAACTGCACATGGCTTGGCGTGGAGCGCAGGATAATGACCCGGCGGAAAGGTGGTTGCGGTCGAGGATACAGATGTTCTTCGGGGATCCCGATAGCTTGTGACTGACTTCCATCTAGATCCGTAAATAGCAATAAAATCAGTGTCTTAACTTGATTTTACGTCCAAGGCCGTCCGTCGTATTCCGCTCCTTTCCAATGCACCTGCGGGTATATTTTTGGGTACTTTTCCTGTTTCGAAAAAAAGTACCCGCACATGACGACTTCCCTCCCCACACCTGCATTGCGGCGTAAGCTCAGCGACGCCTTCTTGCGTACCATTGCTGAACCCGGCAAGTACGCTGACGGCGAGGTACCCGGTCTTTACCTGCATGTTCAGGCCTCGCAGAAGTCGAACAAGCCTGCCGCAAAATACTGGCGGATGAGGTATCGCCTGAACGGCAAGGAAAACGTGTACGCGATCGGCCGTTATCCCGACATTGGCTTGAAAGACGCCCGCGACTTGGCCCGAGCCGCGCGCCAGAACGTAGCTCAACACGTCGCCCCGCTGAAGGCCAAACGCAAGAAAATCGCCGATCAGTTACTTAATGAAGAACGCACATTCAGTTACGTCGCCGAACAGTGGCTGGCCTTCAAGTCGCACGACCTCGTGAGCAAATCCCTCGCGGGCTTTCGCGGCGCTTTGAGCAATCACATCTTGCCCACGATCGGCAACATTCCCGTCAGCGAGATCAAACTGGACCACATCATCGAGATCATCGCTACCCTGCGCCGAGCACGCACACTGGCCATGGCCAAGCGCGTGCGTACCATCATCCGTGCCGTACTCGGTTTCGCTGAGGGTCGTGGCTGGGTGGAGCGTAACGTGGCCCTGAGCAACACCGAAGAGCTCAAGGTTCGCCATGTGGTGACCAGTAATCCAGCGATCGAACGACCAGCCGATTTGGGTCACCTTCTGCTTCGTCTGGATGAGCTCAGCCCCAGCAGTGTGAGCACTGCGATGCGCTTGCTGGTCATGCTGCCGGTTCGCCCCGGCGAGCTGGTGAAAATGCGTTGGGAAGACATCGATCTGGTCAGCGCCGACTGGCGCTATGTAGTAGGGAAAACACGCCATCTGGATAAGAGCAAACACATCGTGCCACTGCCGGAGCAAGCCCTTGTGCTGTTGCGTGAACTACATGAACGGCGGGTGGTGGATGAAGCGGGGAATGGCTGGGTCTTTGTATCGCCGGTCTACCCAGGCTATCCAGTTGACGCCACATCCCTGGCCAAGGCCTACCAGCGGATCTGGCCGGAATACCGCATCACTGCGCATGGTTTCCGCGCCACCTACCGTACTATCGCTCACGAGCATTTGGGTATCGATCCGATTGTGCTGGAGTTGTCGTTATCGCACCGCATGCCAGGTGCACTGGGTTCCGTGTATGCCCGCGCGCAATTGCTGCCGCAGCGTCGGGAGGCCGCACAGCATTGGGCGGACTACCTCGATCGGCTTCGAAAAAATTCCAAAGATACTGCAGCAGAATAGTTGTCGGAAAAGTACAGATCCTACTTGCACTTCCTTCTTGTCATGATCACAACAACTGCCTCTTCAGATAGGGCCAACTCAATATCGTGAACATGGCGGAGCACTCGATATCCGAACTCACGCGACTTAGCCAGCCGGTAAAAATAAAGTTATAACAATCAATAAGATAAAAATTGAGTTCGAAAGCAGCGAAGTCCGCCAAATAGCGCTCCAACGACTTCTGAATCGCCCCTGATTTCCTAGACACTCTCCAAGCTCTGAAAATAGCGTTTCTCATACTCTACTGGCGACAGCTGCATAGCACTGCCGTGTCGGCATTTAGGCTTATAAAACATCTCGATGTAATCGAAAATATCACTCCGGGCTTCGTCACGCGTTGCGTAGATCTTTCGTCGGATTCGCTCCCGCTTCAAAAGCTGGAAAAAGCTCTCGGCTATGGCATTGTCGTGGCAGTTTCCCCGTCGGCTCGTGCTGCTGACCACATTTTTGGCCTTAAGGAAGCTTTGCCAATCTGAGCTACTGAACTGACTGCCTTGGTCTGAGTGAATCATCACTTGCTGCTGTGGCTTGCGTCGCCAAACGGCCATCAACATCGCGTCGATAGCAAGGTCGCTGCACATCCTCGGCTTCATTGACCAACCAATCACTTGGCGAGAAAACAGATCCAGCACTACCGCCAGATACAGCCATCCTTCATAGGTGCGAATGTATATGATGTCTGTCACCCAGACCTTGTTCGGCTCGCTGACCTTGAACTGCCGGGCAAGGTGGTTGGGCGAGGCCAGGTTGGTTTTCCGCCATAAAACCTAGGACGACGGCGATAGCCCGTTTGCGAACGCAACCCCTCTGCCTGCATCAAACGACCGACTCGATTTCGCCCGCATGTCTCTCCCAGTTCACGCAGGTCACCATGAATTTTGCGGTAGCCGTACACACCTCCGCTTTCGAGCCAAGCCTGTTTGATCAAGCCAAGCAGACGATGATCTTCTTTTGCTCGGGTAGATTGAGGCTCGGCCAGCCAGGCGTAGTAGCCGCTGGGATGCACCTTGAGGGTTTGGCAAAGGCGCCGCACCGGGTAATCCGTCGAGTGCTTCTTGATGAAGGCGTACTTCAGCCGCACTCCTTGGCAAAGTACGCGGCGGCCTTCTTTAAGATGTCTCACTCTTCCGTCACGCGCTTGAGTTCAGCGCGCAGCTTACGCAGCTCAGCCTGCTGATCATCGTCTTGCTGACGCTGTTCTTGGGGTTTGCTGTATAGCTTGATCCAAGCGTAGAGGCTGTGAACGTTGTGAACGGACATGCCCGGGCGCTGGGCAACATCGGCGACAGGCTTGCCTTTCTCGGTCACTTGCTTGACCGCTTCGATCTTGAATTCTTCAGGGTAACGCTGACGACTCATGGCACCTCCTATTTGGGCCTCATTATGAGGCTTGGAGATGTCTAGGAAACCAAGGGCGATTCATAACGCAGTGACACCGAAACCTTTGACTGTCTCGATGCAAATGCGTGCGTCAAACAAGAGAACCCATCGGGCGTGCATCTGGGCCAACATTCAGCCTGCGGTTAGCACCTTTCTCAGCGACTGAGTACACAACTCTACCGGCTGGCTGATGCTTCGCTTTCGGCATTGAATGCAACCACTGCGATCTGTAGCGAAGGCTCGAAAGGTATCGCGACAAGGTTCGTACGTTCTACGCCAACAAGTGCAAACTCGTCTACGATCGTGACGCCCTGCCCTTGCTTCACCAAGTTGACGGCCAAGCTGTACCGATTGGTTTCCAACGCAGCAACCTTGGTGAGCAAGCAAGAAGGCTCGCCAGGATAATGGGTGGACAGGGCAGCGCCAACGTGTTTGGGGAAGCGGATAGCTTCAGCCTCACCGCAGCTGCGTTTGCCAATGCATTCATTATCAATGCACTCGATCATGATGACGGAGTGGAAAACGATGGGAAGGGCATGGGGCACCCCGGCGCCACGCTCATGGCCACCGCTATCGCAGCGTTGGACGCGAATCCCAAGCAGGTAACCGAGTCGGCTCTCTTGGCGGGACTGGTAGCAGGCTTCGAAGTCAACAACCGCTTGATCCATTCACTGCGCCCAGTGCAGATAGTTTCAATAAAGCGTACGGCGTCGCAAAACACCAAGCCATCGGTGCCGCTGTGGTGTATGGCCGAATCAGCGGTTTCGATGAGGAACTGATGCACCACGCAGCGGATGGTGGGCTCCGATAGATTCGATGCCGAGGTCCTGACCGCCAACCAGGCGCGATTGTGGAGATCGAGAATGACGCTGGAGTGTGCATCCGTCACGCCCTTGCAATGCCCTGCGGCAGCGCCTCACGCCCGATTTCAGATGCAACGATCATCGAGAAGGCACGCCGTAATCTTGAGGGAAACGCCGAAGACCCAGACAGGTTTTTAACTACTTTTTGAAGGGTATTCCGGAGGGCGACTACCCCCTGAGATCCAAGTCGCTAATTGGCTCTGCCTGCCGCCGCTGACCCAAAGCTCGCCTGGTAAAAACCATGAGGTGTTCAACTGCTTCTGCCCGCGTTTCGGGCAGAAGCGTACAGAGCACTAAACATGGAGGTGATGAAAAAACCAGCGACCGTGATTTACCCCCAAAAACTATTCGAACGACACCGAGCGTTTTTGATAGCCGGAATGACCCATCAAGTAAACAGCGCCACCCCTGGCGCTGCACTCAGGATACTGTGATAGGCGCGCCCTCTGACCCTGGAGCGCCGGAACCCTTGATAATTTTATACAACCCATCAACTCTCAACTGCTCAGCAGTATTTGAAGGGAACAGCAAGGTAATGCTGACGTACATGACGAAGTTAATGCCCAAGGCCACCACACCAGAAGTCAGCCCCTCTAACAGCGGCACTGAGACTGGGTAGTACCACTGCAACATGCCAGCGACTATAAAGCCCGTAATCATTGAGCAGACTGCAGCAGGGGCTGTCCCGCGCTTCCAGAAGATACCCAGGAACACAGTAGGCGCAAGTTGAACGATACCCTGGTAGGAAATCATCGCCAGGATAATAAGGTGGCTCGACTCAGTGGTGGCAACTGCAAAGGCCGCCGCGAGAAGGGTCAGTAACGCTACCGCCACCTGGCCAACGCGCTTGTTTTCAACCCGGTGCTGCCTGATTACACCTACGATGTCGTTGGCAGTTTGCGCACCAAGTGCTTGAAGATTCGCGCCTACGTTACCCATTGTCGCGGCAACCACACAGATGCCGGCCAACGTGACGACCAGCACGCCTCCAATTTTTGCAGCGATGAACCACACCGCATCCGGAGCCTCCTGAACACCTGGCAACGAAGACGCACAGAGGGCAAGCAAGGTAACGGAAGTACCGAAAATCAGCAGTATTGGCGCCGCCTGCATCGCGGAGCGCTGGATGGTATTTGTACTTCGTGAGGCAAAGAGCCGAACAAAAATGTCTGGCCAACACCAACCACCCAGTGCACCTGTTAAAATCAATGAAAACAAGTAGAGCGGCCCAAGATCGCTACCAGGCCCTGGGATGGTAAAAAGCCGAGTGCTGGACGCATCCAGGCCGTAACCATTTGTGACCAGCCAGACAAGAAGGCCCAGCGCAATCATCGTACCCACCAGGTAGGCAGCAATCCCCTGCACCATGTCACTGATGATGACACCTCGTGCCCCAAATCTGATTGTCCAAATTTGGCGAGCAGCAATCAGTCCGACACCGATGAATACTGCGGTCCCTGCCCCCACGGCACCGAATGACAAATGGGTGAATACCAAGGTCAAAGACTGCATCCCTAAAACAATCCAAGGGAATGAGGCAATGATACCGATAGTAGCAGCCACTACACGTACGGCCTTCGAGTTGTAGCGCAACCCCAGCAAATCGGCCTGTGTTCTCAAGTCGAATGCCTTACCCCACGTATGCACCGGCCTGGCGAGCAGAAACATCAAGACAACTGCCAATAGCGAATAGGGAACGTAGTAAAACCCCATGATCCCCGATGATGCCGAAAAACCCGCAAAAGAGATGAAAATCGTGCCTGGAAGCCAGGTATTCACAAAGGCCATCGTCGAATAGAAGCTCCCGAAAGAACGTCCCCCCGTCGCATAGTCACTAAAATTTCCCGCACCGGAAACTTTATGGCTGCGCTCTAGCGCATAGACAATTATCAAGAAAAACAGGAAAACCCCACCGTAGCCAATAAGCATTTGCATTTTATTGTGCCTCACGGTTTGAGCATGCCGATATCAACGGCAGGGACACGGCTACAAACAAGCTAGCCCCCAGAAAGTAGCCAAGCGCGTGCTCAGCCACCCCATCACCGAAATACCAGTGAAGCGGAGGTGCTAGAATAATCAAACCATCAATCAACACGATGACATTTAAAAGCGACTTTCGAGAAAATAACCGAGCGGTATCGAAGACGGATTGCAGCATGGCAGCACCATTTTTATTTGACTAGTTTACTCTGTCCGCAAAAACCAACGTGTAGAACTCAATCAGCCCCACAGACCTCAATAATATTGCGCAGCAAAAATCTTCTCACTTCAGCGATGTGCTCAAGCTGATAAGACTGAACCTCTTGACCAAAAAGACCTTTCATATCCTGGAGATTAGGATCCTCTAGCCCTGTCAGTCGCCCACTGAGCGTTTCAATCACTGCCAAGCCCATATAGGGAACAGTATTTTGCTCATAACCACCCTCATGGCACATCACGAGCCTCCCTTGACACTCTGCCTCGGCAACATCCATGACACGGCGGGTCAACTCACGGAAGCTGTCACTGTGGAGAAGCATGCGCCCCAAAGGATCGTAAGCACCTGCATCGAAGCCGCACGACACGATGATAAGCTGAGGACGAAATGCAATCAGTGCCGGAACAATGATCGTATCCATGGCTTCCATATAGGCACCGTGACCTGATCCAGGAAGCATCGGAATATTGAAATTGTACCCGCTCCCTTTACCCTCCCCCCTTTCTTTGTATCCACCTAATTCACTCGGATAGTTACCCTGCTGGTGAATGGACAGGGTCAACACCTCTGGCGATTCCCAGAAAATCTCCTGCGCGCCATTACCATGGTGTACATCCCAATCAACGATAGCCACACGCTCAAGGCCAAACTTCGTAATCGCATGGCGTGCTGCAAGAGCCCCGTTAGCTAATAAACAGAAGCCCATCGCAGCGTCGGCGACAGCATGGTGACCAGGCGGACGCACCAGCGCGTATGCATTTTTAACATCCGCCCTCAACACGGCATCAACGGCCTCTACTACACCACCTGCAGACATTGCCGCAATTTCGTAGCTTCCTGAACCCAGAGGGGTATTTGCACTGAATGCCCCCCCTCCGGAATCACTGAGCCCTTTGAGTTGATCCAAATATGCCCGAGTATGAACCCTCTCCAATTCATCTCGCCCAAGTGCTCTTGGCCGAATAGGGAACAACGCGTCTGTTATTCCGCTTACGTCCAACAGATTTTTGAATCGCCGTTTGGTTTCAGCTTCCTCGAAAGGTGTACCCGGCTGGATTGTCAACCCTGGTTTATATATCCCCGCGTGGCGGCCTGTCGAATGCCACATGAACAATTCATGCCAAACGAACCCAGTGCCCATAACCTACCTCTTGAGTCAAATCTGTTATTAGAGATGTAATCGATCTGTCTCATTAGCTTATGGGTTGAAGGTGAGCCTGAAAATGCCGCTATAGGGGTAGACGGCGAGGAGTAGGAGAGTCAGGACAAAGTGCTTGAAAGGCTCAAAATCGGTGGTTATAGGCAGGGAGCAACAGTGATGGCAGCCACCTGCCTCAGGTTGGCACAAGGGTCGGAGAAAGGGCCACCCTGCTGCCTCGCACCGTTCAATTCAAGGTAAGCAACTCAGTGCCTCGTGCGGGTGAAGAGCGTGCAAGAAAAAGGCTGCACAATTGTAGCTCAGTATTAATCCCAAGCTTTGAGTAGATATTACGGCGATGCACCTTTACCGTCTGAACACTAATCCCCAAGTACCTGGCAAGGTCTTTAGTACACCGACCTGAAATCATGAGATCAACGATCTCACGCTCCCTGGCTGTCAGCGTAGCGCCAACCTCACCTATAGCCGTACCCTGCCGAACAACAGCCGACCGCCCTTTGTCCAGTGAGTGCTTATAGTAATTACCAAGAACACCCTTGATAATCGCATAGACATTTTCCAACATGTGGATCTCTTCCCGGGACGCAATAGACCCCTTGCGCCCAATTGAGAGCACCAGGGACGCCCCATCCGTCAATGGAACAACGAAATCCACCTCATCACGCAAGGCCAACCCTCTATAATAGGAGCTGTAATAGTCGCTCCCTTTCAGAGCACAGGTCTCCGAGTTAATCTGCACAACCTTGGAGCCGCCTTGCATACCAAGATGCAACAACAACGGATCATACCTATAGGCGTCGGCCAAATACCTTTCAAAATAGGCCTCGTGACGACTCTGTGGAATATCGTGAGAGATTATAATCGGCAGTTCCGAGCCAGTATCATAGAGCTTCAAGATGAATGCCTCATGGCACACAACCTCCTTAAGCCACTCCGATATTCTGGTTGGCAAGTCTTGATCTGAACTGTGGTCATAGAGATCTGCTACCTGTTCATGCCACGGCAAGATCTCAGGATTCGACAGAAGGTTGTTGAGCCTCATGATTGCTTCCGGCTTTCAATATAAACGATAGGCTGTCGAAAGCAAAAAACATGCCATCAACTGAATTTCAGCTTCCTTTCCTCTATTGACGGCAAGTCTTCAGCACAAACGTCAAATATGCACGTTACCGCGCTGCTGCTCGTGATGCCCACCTACCTTTGCCGAGTACAGATTCTGTGCACGTTCCCTTACTACACGCGTCCAGGAGGTAGGTAACAAGCGTGGCCCCACAGCGATACTGACAGATACGAAGGCGGTTTAAAATTTATAGGTCATGTAAAACTGCCAGGCCGAAAAGTTTTTGCCACCAAAAACCTCTTTAGCTGCCGCCTGAGGTTTTACAAAATTATACGACAACGTTAAATATGTGTTCACCACTGGCGTCCAGTTTGCGAACAACGCAGTTTCATCGGCAAAGTCCTTGCTGCCAACAGGGGTTCCGTAATAATTCCCTTCATCCAGATCGAAATCATAGAATACCGCCCCTACGCTTAACGTCGACTGCACAGGAACCGCAACTTTCCACATACTCACCACCTCGTTGCTGTTATTCAACAAGTAGTTCCCTGTGATATCGCCGATCACCCAAGCCCCCCGGTCCATGTATCCTTTAGCCAAAGGATCCCAGCTTTTGCGCTTTTTATCTAACGGGTCGCTGTCACCGGAGAACTTCGCGTATCGATACGTAAGCTGAGGCGTAAAAGGTAGTTGAGAAAAATTGTAGGCCGCTTGTAAATACCACGCATCACTATCAAACTCGATCCCCTCCCCCTTACCACGCTGGATCGCATACTCGCCGTCCAGTAGCAGATCCGGCAACCCAGGCACTTTTGCGGAAAGCAGCCTGAGATCGTAAACACTCATACCGTTTTTGGGCGCCACGGCCTGGGTATCATTATCAACATTGCTTACATTGACGTATGTTGCCCCAGCCCGCCCCAACGAGAAGTCGTAATCCACATTCAACCCCGTAAGCCTTTGGTGCCCCAGGTACTTATCTGCAGAAACGGTGAATAGCTGACCGGACAATCCATTATCGCCCGCATACTTCAATATAACGGTCTCTTCGAATGCTCGACGAGGATCTGCCCAATATGCGCCATCACTGAGCATACCCAAGTGGCCGTCAGCAATTATAAAGCCATTGCCAACGACATAACTTTGCCTGCCACCACTCAGGCTCCATTCCCGATAAGTCACACCTACGTACAGATCCTCCCAACTGGTCCTGCCATCTCCTGAGCGTGTATAACCACCGGCATCTCCGTCGCCACCTGTATAAGCTGAAATAACTGAGCCCACCGCATACACATCAAAATCATCATCGACTTTGTATTTAGCCTCAAGCTTCGGCTTCACGAACGCCTCAAACCAGTCAGCGCTGTCTCCGTGGTTCCGGCCGTCTCGAAAGTCTATTTGACCAGCGCCAAAGTTAACGCCTTTCGTAGACAGTGCCGCCCCTCCCACTTCCAGGCTAGCCTCTACGCTCAGAGGACCGTCATTAAACTCAACATCGGCGCAAGCAAGCTGAGGAATCACAGCACCTGTGATTAAAACCGAAACAATCACCGAACAGCGTAAATCCGTCACCCTCAATTTATCAAGCTGATACATGGCGCCCTCTGCACTCATATTTTTATAGTATGTGGCACACCAAAAAGATAGCGTTGCAGCGCATCCAAAGCCTCAGCGCCTTAATAAGGTGTTACCGTTGCACAGGTCGCCATTCATCCTTGGGGACTGCGCCAGATCAGCATATCCAAGGCGGTGAAACGCAGACATACCCCGATGGGGGCATGATCACCAAGCCCACCAGGAGAGGTCTGAAAAACGTTGCAGCGTCGACTGAAAGCGTTGCAGTTGTCACTTAAGAGTAACTGGGGTCAGCGTAGCCCTGCGAGCCCCCACAACCAAACGCGCGCAACTATAAAAACTTGCACACGGGGCGGAAAGTTGCTGCTTTTCAACTCGGAGTAGACAAGAAGCCGGGATTGCCCTCAAGCGCAATTGCCATTGAGCGCAGTGCAATCCACAACGCCACGACCCCTTCGGTGTCGTCCAAGGATCGCCCAGTGATCTCCTCGATCCGACGCACTCGATAGATCAATGTTTGCTTGTGTACTTTCAGTATCTGCGCGGACTTTTGCCATGAGCGATCCTGCTCCAGGAATACCCGTAGGGTATGAACAAGCTGACTACCGTTCTGGCAATCGTAATCAACCAAACCGCCGATGACTCGACGATACATCCTGTTAGCTTGCGCCAGATCGCCAGGCAGCCAGAATGCTTCGTCCAAGGCATTGGCGTATTCGACGATCTGCCGGTCTGGCGTCGAATGGGCTAACGCCAGACGCGCCTCCCGCAACGCTTCCTGCGCTCTGAGCGCGGTGCCCAGCAAGGTACTTACGCCTAAGTTACACCCCAGCACCCCGAGAAGGGATTGGCACGCCTTTGGGTCGGCCAGCACGATCACCAGCTCATCACCCGCCTGGCGGGCTACCAGCATTGTGCCCTGCCGGCAAAGATCGCGCTGCCAGTTGATCGGTGCGGCATACTCCATCCGGGCCACAATCAAACAAGCAGAGCCTGGCGGGCACCCATGCTGCTCAAGCCGCTGTGAGGCTGCACGCTCTGTCAACCTCATGCTAAGCAGATCGTCAACAAGCTCCGAGCCTAAGCGCAGCATGCGTTCATGCTCGCTTTGGACGCGCTCCAACTCGATTGCCAGCACCGAGGCAATATGATGGAGAATGCCGTAATCCAGCAACTGACCACCTGTGGCAAGAATCGCGCACTCCGGCAATGCCGGCAGTGCCATGAAGTACGCTTCGCTCTCGCCGTCATGACAACGCGTAAGATCGTAAGTGAGACGCGGACGCGAGTGGAGTACCTGCTGCCATTGCCCAGGCAGGGGCTCCAGCCCCTCTTCCCACGGCTGTAAACTACGCGTGTCGAATAGATAAATCTCAGCGGCGACATCGTCGGCGAGCCTTCGCAGCAGCCCATTCAAACCCAGATGCCGAAGCCCGATCCTTGCGCTCTCATAGAGACGCACAACGGCACGTCGACGTTGATCTTCAGTTTGCTGCCGTGCATCCAAAATGGCTTTCGTGACCGCGGAGAATGGCACCGAGTAATGAGTGATCAGCACCGGAAAACCCAGCAGTGATGCTTGATCGCACAAACCAGACAGATCCGCCGGGGCCTGCATATTTTCACCGATCATCATGCCTGCCACCTTGGCCTCAGAGAGCCGAGCGACATAGGCTCTTTGCTGCTCGGGCTCAGGCGGTATGCCGATACCCGTGGTCATCAGCAGGTCACCCTCCCCCAGCCATTCGCTTGGATCAGGCAGTTCGCACACATGGGCCCACCGCAAGGTTCGCGGCATGCCCTCCATGCCGGTCAGCAGCCGAGTGCGTAACGATACGTTGTCGATAATGTCCTGAACGCTGAACGACATGATGATGAACTGCCTGGCTGGAGATGGAGAAACGCCCTGCTGCGTGGATGGCTAGGTACCACCCACGCCGCCGGACCCTGCTTCCACCCTAGCAGCGGCGTATATTGGACGTCGAGCCAGAACAGTGCTCGACGCGTTCAATCAGGTCGCCAGACTCAGCGACGCAGATTGTTGCAGAGATCGACCTTTAGTTTCCGGTGCCCAGGCCAAGCAGACGAAGAATGCCAGCAATGTAACAGCAGCACCAATCATCAGTGTCGCTTGCAAGCCAATGGACTCAATGCCAATCGGCGTCAGATAGGTACCCGTCGCTGCACCGATGCGGCTGAAACCCACAGCCACACCCACCGCTGTGGCTCGAACGGACGTAGGGAATAGTTCATTGGGATAGATCCATTCCAAAATGCTCGGTCCGCCCGACACGAACGCATAGAATGCGAATGCGCCGATGATAAACCAGGCGGGCGCATCAGCCCAAAGCCCCAAAACGAACAGTGGAATAGCCATCAACGCGAACGGGACTAGCACCATCGGGCGACGGCCCCAGCTTTCCACGAGTTTGAGCGCAGGAATCACACCAATGGCGAACAGCGTAGCGATCAGCAATTCACCCAACGTGGACGCGTTCACGCCTTTGATACCGGCGGAAATCAGGATCATGCCACCAAAGGTATAGAGCACGTACTGAGGGGTAATCTGAGCAAAGTAGAGCACGCCACACATGATCGTGCGCTTGAGATAGCCACCTGAGGAGATCATTTTCAGGTCGGCCAGCATGGAGCGTGGGCGCCCGCCGTCGTTAAGCTGGTCAATATCGTGTTTAGTAATTTTTACTGAGGTGCCGTAGACCTGACGGATAACTTCTTCCGCTTCCTGTACACGCCCCTTACTTGCAAGCCAGCGAGGCGATTCTGGAATGCCACGACGCATGATCACCACGATCAGGCCAACCACAGCCCCACTGAACAGCATCCAACGCCAAAGCGAATGATCGCCACTGAACTTGACGACCAAGTAACCCACCACAAAAGCCGTCATCGCTCCAACCGACCAGGCCAGCCCGGACAGGCCGATCATGAACCCGCGACGCTTGGAGGGAGTGAACTCGGTAAGCAACGAGGTGGCAATCGGATAGTCAGCCCCCACCGCCAGGCCAATGATGAAGCGAAGTACGATGAGCTGCCAAGCGTCAGTCACGAAAGCGCTCAAGCCGCAGGCAATGATGAGCACCGTCAAGTCCAATGCATACATGGTCTCCCGACCGATCCGATCAGTAAGGGCACCGAACACGGTCGCGCCGAAGAAAATGCCCATCAACGACGCGGCACCAATGAGGCCAGTCTCGATTGGCGATGCCGGAATGTCGTTGGCGAAGCCGATGAGGGCAATGCCAATCAAACTGAGGATGTAACCGTCCAAGAATGGGCCACCGCAGCACGCAAGCAGCAATTTACGGTGAAACTTGGAGACGGGCGAATTTTCGATGATATCGAACACGCTCATATAGCGACCTTTCTTATTGAAGTTATGGAAGGTACGAGGGCCAGTCAGCCGACGATGAAGTAGTGCTTGGTTACGGTTTCCTCAATCTCCCAGACACCCATTGTGTTTGGTGCGAAGTAAACGGCGTCTCCCGCCTGGAAATGGATGGCCTCGCCTTCGTCAGGCGTGAAAACACCCTTGCCACTGATGAAATAGCTGTACTCGGCCTGCAGCACCTGACGCCGCCAGACACCCGGCGTACACGTCCAAATCCCCAACGAAAAGCGCGGGTCTTTAACCACCTCATCAAGGGCAAGACGGGTTTGGGAAATAGCGTCGCCGAGTGGGTGGGCGACCGGTGTCGAGACGGAGAACACAGTATCTGCAGCAAGGCGTTTAACGATCGGGGTCATGTCGTTGGCTCCTGTATGGTCAGGCTTTGTCTTCAAGTCCGGCTGGGGCGAGCCCAGCCAGCATGCGGTCAATAGCGGACGGTCGGACGCCGCTCATTTCAGCGCGCTCCTTGCGGATCACGGCATTTCGAACGAGCGAGCCACCCAAGTAGCGCAATGGCTCTGGCGGAAAGGTCTTGCAGACGCGACCTACCAAAGGACAAGTACTCCACTTGTCCTCGCTACCGAGTACAAGGCTGGCAAGGATGCGACCGCCGAGACGGCTAGGGCCGACCCCGTTCCCGCTCCAGCCAATGCCGTAGTGAATGTTCTGGCTTCCGGCCAGGGTGCCGAATACCGGTAGGCTGTCGTAGGTACGATCAATCGGCCCCGACCAAGCGTTCGTGAGCTCGGTCGAAGATAAGTTGGGGTATGTGCGGCGGAAGTCTGCCTCAGTCAGCTCAATGCTCTTGTCATGCCGGCTGAAGGTGTCATCAATTCGCGAACCATAAGCCAAAGCACCCGTGCCTTTGCCGAACGCAATACGGCCATCGCGCGTGGTGCGGTAATAGTCCACCATCAACTGCGAGTCGGTTATGGACTCCTGGCCCGTCCAGCCCATCTGCTCCAGCTTCGACGGAATTGGCGCGGTGACAACGATAGAACTGTTCACCGGGACAACCAGCTTAGCCAACTCGGGAATAGAAGCGGCCCAGGCGTTACTTGCGAGCACCACGGCATTTGCATGGACGCGACCATGGGTGGACGTAAGACTGACCGTTCTGCCCGGTTCAATGCTCTGGACCGGAGTCTGTTCGAAGATACGAATCCCAGCCTCAATTGCGACGCGCCGCATTCCACGCACCAAAGCGCCAGGCTGGACGGTGGCGTTACTGCGCTCATAAACGCCAGCAAGGTGCACGTCGGAGCCTGTCATCCTGGCCACCGCGTCGGCCGTCAGGCGCTGGAATGGAGAGACACCCAGACGTTCACACACGTCAAGCGTACTGTTCCAACTATCAATGTGAGCTGGAGTGGTCGCCGTCCAGATCCAGCCTTTTCGAACATAGTGGGCGTCGATCTTATTCTGCTCGCAAAACTCGCCCAGCTCAGTAATGGCGTCTTCGGCTGCCTGGGACAGAAACAGAGCTTGCTCCTTGGAGCAGAAGCTCAGCAGCGACCCAATCTTCGGCCACCAGGACATGACGAAACCGCCATTGCGACCGGATGCCCCGCCACCGCAGATGTCCTGCTCCAGTACCACGACATTGATGTCCGGGCCACGCTCCTTAAGAGTGAGCGCCGTCCACAGCCCTACAAAACCGCCACCGACGATCGCAACATCGGCATTGTGTTCGCCCTCTAAGGGCGACGTGGACTGAAGATTGTCCTGCAGACTTTGTAGCCAGTAGCTACGCGTCAGAGGGCGAGAAGAGGCCAGGCGCATGGGATGGGTTCCACTGTGTTGTTTTTCACAGTTTCGCCCTCCACCACGCCACGCCACTATTGCACGTTATTAAGAAGTTAACCCACGGCATTCATACCATCGGACGAAGGCCGTTTCGACAATGCTACGCGGTTGGGTGTAAGTGCCCATATCCATGGAACTCCGACGCGACATACCCTTGCGCTTCTGCCTGCGCTCTCCCGTGTCAGCCATACCCAACAGTGCTCGTTTCATCAGCGTCAATGCGGGGCAGTGGGTAGCAACCCTCACTCACATTAACGTTACGCCTTCAAACCTCATCAAGAAAAGATGAGCCCTTTTCACGCAAGAGCTCAATCATGGCGACCGCAGCAGGCGGTAGATACCCTTCTGCTCTCACCAGAACCGCCACCGTGCGGTTCATAGTGGTTTCCGTTAACGGCACTTCTCGAAGCCTGGACATGCCTTGGCCGTATTCCAAGGTTTCACGGGCCAGAAAGCTCAACAGCCGGGTACGGGCGATTAGCCGAGGCAGCAGAGAGATAGAGTTTGTTTCAATCTGAACGCTTGGCGCAGGTAACTGCCTTTCGATGAACGCGTTGTCAATCCAACGCCTGGCCGACACGGTTGAGCCAGGTAGCACCCACCCATATTGACAAAGCGCATGCTGATCATAAGGAGACAAAAAAATCGGATGGTCTACGCTGGCGACCACCACCGCCTCGTCCTGCAACACTGGATAACTCTGAAAATCCGCATCATTGGCGATCAACGGGCAAATGATCGCATCCAACCTTCCTCCCCTTAGCGACTCTTTCAGCACGTCATCCTGGCCGATCGAAAGCTTGAGCGTCAGCTTGGGCGCCCTGCTCAGGAGAGCCTCGGTCAGTTGCGGCAACAAATAGTCGGCCATGCTCGCTGCGCACCCTAGCCTGATATTACCGACCAGGCCACTGGCATAGTCCCGGACTTCTCGCTCCGTCTCCGCAATGCTGAGGCGCAGCTGTTTACCCCGGGCAAGCAGAAATTCACCCACGCCTGTCAACTTGATCCGTCTACCGTCCCGTTGGAAGAGCCGCGCGCCTAAAGACGCCTCCAAACGCTGAATGCTCTTGCTCAGCGCCGGCTGGCTCCGGTTCAGCTTTTCGGCAGCTCGGCCCAGATGCCCCAGCTCTGCAATCGTTTCGAAATAGGCAAGGTCACGAAAGTCCATGATTCATGAATTTCAGTTATAGGTTAATCGAAAGTAGAAAATAGACTTCATCATTCCGGAGGTCGATAATTTTTTGCCGCCCTTAGGTCTGCTCAAGCTGAGCTATCGCCAGGAGATCCACTTCTTTGCAAACCACAGCACCTAAGTCTTTGCTTGCTCGAAAGACCTTCCGATGGATTGCCCTTGTCGGCATCGCAGGGCTGGCGGGGCAAGCGCTCCATGCGATAGCCGTTCCCGCTGGGTTGTTTCTAGGACCAATGCTGATCGCCATCGCATTCGGTGTATGTGGCGCAAATTTGAGCCTGCACCGGCATCTTTTCAAGTTTGGCCAAGGGTGTGTTGGCCTTCTCGTGGCTCACTCCGTAACCTGGTCTGTGCTCACATCGCTGGCTCAGTCATGGCACGTCATGCTTTTCGCGACACTGATCACTGTCGTACTCAGTGCAGTCGTCGGACTCGGCACTGTTCGCTTCGGCGGCATTCCAGGGAGCACCGCGGCATGGGGCACAGCACCTGGCGCAGCATCCGCCATGGTATCCATGGCCGAGGAATATGGTGCGGACTCTCGAGTCGTGGCCACCATGCAATACGTCAGGGTTGTATGTGTCGTTATGATTGGATCATTGGTCAGCCACTTGCACGGTGCCAGCAGTTTCTCACCGGAGGTTGCTCAAGCTAGCGCCGCCCTTCATGACACTACTGCATCAAACATCATCCTTAGCCTCGCCGTTATTCTGTTCGGTGTCGCGGCAGGCACCAAGATTCCTGCAGGCGCTCTGCTTATGCCTCTATTGATAGGTGGTACATTGCAGCTCAGTGGCCTGCTTGAAATTGCAATGCCAAACTGGCTGCTCGCAACCGCCTACGGAGCGATAGGTTGCTACATCGGACTTCGATTCGACCGAAACACCGTGCGTTACGTCATCAAGCATTTGCCCACGATGATCATAGGTACAGTGATTCTGATCCTACTGTGCGCGAGCTGTGCCTGGGCTCTCGCGCTTGCCACCGGCACTGAGTTTCTCTCAATGTATCTGGCGACCAGCCCAGGTGGGCTGGATGCCATGGCAATCATTGCAGTGGAGACGCACGCAGATGTCGGCATGGTCTTGGCTATGCAAACGTTGAGGCTTTTCGGCGTGATTCTGACCGGGGCCTATTTCGCCAAGCAGATCATTCGCCTCACACAAGCTTGATAGCCTGCCCCTTACGCATCCCTGCCCTGCCCCAAGGCTGCCAGTATCTCTCGGCCACTCCCCCCCAGCAGGCTGGTCGCTTGAGCTGCGCGCTTGAGCAATAGCAGGCGGGCCGCTTGCAACTGATCCTTGTTGAAACGCTCGGATGGGCCTGACAGCGTTAGAGCGCCTTTAAACTCATTGCCAACGCCGAATACAGGAGCCGAGATCGACGATGTATCTGGGTCACGCTCCCCAAATGACGTAGCCCAGAACTGCTCTCGCACCTCAGCCAAAGCGCGATCAGCTGGCGGGCCAAATGCCCGGAGGATTTTTCCGGAAGCCCCAGCATGTAGTGGGAATCGATCACCCTCATGGATGCTGAAGCGCACTGCGCGTTTGGGTTCGACCCGGAACAACACGACTCGGGTATCGTTTTCAATCACATAGAAAGAAGAGGTCTCCCCGCTTTCTTCAGTGAGAGCTTCCAACACTGGGTAGATCGTATCCCGTAGTCGGAACGAGGCCTGGTAAATCTGAGCCAAACGCAGAGGCTCGTGACCTACGCCGTACTGCCCATCCGCGAAACGCCTGATGAAACCCGCTCGCTCCAACGAACTCATCAAGCGAAGGATGGTGCTCTTGTACAAGCCTGTACGACGAGCAATTTCGGCCAATGGAAGACTGGTGCGATCAGGTTCGAATGCACTCAGGATGGCAAAAGCCCTATCGACTGCAGCCACTCCTCCGTCCGCATTACTCTTCGAATCGTTGACTACCACGGGGTCATTTTTTGGCGACATCAGACTTCTGCTCGGCGTCATCGTGAAAAAGCGGCCCCTTTGAAGGGGCCGTTGAGATGGGTATTACCTTACCTGTCAGTCAGGCTAGCAGCTAGTCCATTCGCCAGAACGCCGTTCTGATCAGCTTAGGCGTCACGCATGAACAATTTAAGAGACAGAGCCATAAGTGCGGCGAAGAAGAGGATGCACCCCATAACCATCAGACCTGCCGTGAACGACTGAGTGTAGTCCTTGAGGAAGCCCATCAGGTATGGCCCAACAAACCCACCGAATGCTCCGATGGAGTTAATGAGGGCAATGCCGCCAGCTGCCGCTTGGCCGCTGAGGAATTTAGCTGGCAAGGTGTAGAAAATGGTCTTCGCTGAGATGGTGCCCACCAACGCCAGTGTGATGCCGGCCAACGCTGGAATCAGTGCATTCATGTTCACCGCAAAGATCAATGCCAGACCAGCCAACAATAGCGCAGCGATCAAGTTGAGAATCCCTCGGCCAGTGCGGTCGACGTGCTTGGCCCAGAAAAGCAAACCAATGGTCGAGAAGAAGTAAGGAACTGCCGCGACCCACCCGATCAGGCTAATCTCGACACCCTGCGCCTTGAGCATTTGAGGCAGCCAGATTCCAATACCATAGGTGCCGATGGTGAAGCTGAAGGTGATGGAGCTCAGAATCCATACGCGAGGATCCTTGAGGGCTTGAGCAAAACCATGGCTTTTGTCTGACTTGGCTTTCTCTTTATCCAGCATTCCAGTCAGAGCATCCTTTTCCTCCTGAGAAAGCCACTTCGCTTCACTAGGACGGTTCGCAAGCACCTTCAAGGTAATCAAGCCCAGCACACACGCTGGCAGGCCCTCAATGATGAACATCCACTGCCAACCTGCAAGTCCCAGGGTGCCATGCATTTGCAGCAGCCAGATCGACAACGGCCCACCTACAAGGAAGGAAATTGGCGTCGCAACGGTAAACCATGCCAGAACCCGAGTTCGATACTGCGCAGGGAACCAGAGCGTAAGGAAGAAAATCACGCCTGGGAAGAACCCAGCTTCAGCCACGCCTAGCAGGAAGCGAATAATGTAGAAGCTGTAAGGGCCAATAACGAATGCTGTTGCAGCTGCCGCCAGGCCCCAAGTGATCATGATCCGCGCCATCCAGAGGCGCGCACCATAGTGATACATGGCCAGGTTGCTTGGCACTTCACATAGGCAGTAGCCGACGAACATGATGCCAGCACCAAGGCCAAACTGGGCAGCCGTGAGTCCTAGTTGATCAGTCATCTGCAACGCGGCGTAGCCTACGCTGGTGCGATCCAGGTAATTGAAGAAATAGGCCAGAGCAAGCAACGGAATCAGGCGCCACGCTGCCTTCTTCATAGCTTGCTGTTGCAAAGGGGTAATGACATCAGACTGTGGCATGGACAATGAAGTATCCGGGGTCGTGACGTTAGCCATGACTGTATCCTCGGTTTTGTTGTTATGAATACCGTGGCTGGATGGGCCAACGGTGGATGCAGGCATCCGATACGTCCTGCATCAGTGGTTCTGCTGATTTCACTCGAAAGTCGTATCGAGCTCGACGCTTGAACAATCGCCGAGAGCGAGCCCCTCAGAGGGACTCGTCACAGTTACGATCAGGCGGATTTGACCGTACCACTGGCCTCTAGCTGGGCTATCTGGTCGTTACCGTAGCCCAGCTCAGCCAACAGCTCTTTCGAGTGACTGCCAAGTTCAGGGACATTCAGTCGTGTCCCAAAACGCTGGCCGTCCATCTCGAACGGAAGCATGGGCACCTTGACCTGCTCTCCACTTGGGAGAGTCAGTTCGGCCATGCCACCCGATTGATTGAGATGCGCGTCTTCGAACATGTCTTCAGGGCGCTGGATAGGAGAGAACGGCAGGCCGGCGTTTTCACAGAGATCCATAACCGTCTGCTTGTCCATTCCGGACAAGCGCTCCCGCACCAACGGAATGATTCGGTCGCGAGCCTGAACACGCTGGTTGTTTCGACTCAGTTCAGCGTCCCCACCAAGCTCTGGGAAGTCGAACGCCTGGCAGAACGATACCCACTGAGAGTCACTGACGACGCCCATGAAAACTTGCTCACCTTCCTCGGCAGTCTCAAAGACGTCGTAGATCGCCCATGCCGAAATTCGACTTGGCATAGGCGCCGCCGCGTTGCCAGTCACAACCTTCTGCATCATGTGCTGCGCGACCAGGAAGGCCGAGTTTTCAAACAGACCGGTCTGCACGAATTGGCCACGCCCTGTCTCTTTACGTTGCAGCAAGGCAGCCAGAATCGACACAGTGCTGAACATGCCGCCCATCACGTCATTGACGGAGGCCCCGGCACGCAGAGGTCGGCCAACAGGCCCCGTCATGTAAGCCAGGCCGGTCATCATCTGGACAACCTCATCCAGCGCCGTGCGCTTTTCATAGGGGCCTGGCAAAAAGCCCTTCATCGAGCTGTAAATGATGTCCGGCTTGATTGCCTTTACTTGCTCGTAGCCCAGGCCCAGCTTCTCCATTGCGCCGGGGCGGAAGTTCTCAGTCACAACATCAGCCGTAGCAAGCAATTTTTTCACTGCTGCCATACCGTCTTCAGACTTGATGTCTACCGCAAAGCTCTTTTTGTTGCGGTTGTAGGTCATCCAGTAGCCAGCACCGGAGCCCATGAGACGCCGAGTGTTATCTCCTTCCGGCACAGGCTCCACTTTGATGACTTCAGCACCAAGGTCAGCGAGAAGAAGACCAGAGGTCGGGCCCATCACCATATGAACGAACTCGACGACTCGGATGCCAGCCAGTGGCAGAGACTTTTCTTCGTGCTGGCTCATACGGCCTCCTTCGCATAGGTGAAATTCTTGCCAACGCCAGCATCAGGGATAAAGCCGTATACAGGCTCTCCAGGGAGCCCACGGCGAAGCACTTCGCGAGCAGCAACCAGGCGATCAATGTCGACACCGGTTTTCAGCCCCATGGACTCCAGCAGATACACCAGGTCTTCTGTGACGATGTTGCCCGACGCACCTGGCGCGTATGGGCAGCCGCCCAGGCCGCCTTGGGATCCATCGAACGTCTTAACGCCCGCCTCCAAAGCAGCCACCACGTTGGCCAAGCCTTGGCCACGGGTATTGTGGAAATGTGCACTGCCAGCGAGAGAGCCGAGTTCCTGGAACAGCCGAGTGAAGAGGCGACGCACCTGGGTTGGATTGGCGTAACCAACGGTGTCGGACAGGCCGACCTCATCGATACCCAACTCTGCCATCTTCAGGGCAATTGCAATCGTCTCGTCATCAGTCACAACACCTTGAAGCGTGCATCCAAAAGCAGTCGACAACCCCGCCTCGATCTGAACATGCGGGAAGCGCTCATTGCGCAGAGCAACGACCGCTTGAACTTCATCGAAGACTTGAGCATGTGTCTTGCGGATGTTCGAAATAGAGTGCTGTTCGCTGACGGAAATGGGCAGGGTAATTTTGTGAATGCCGACGTTGAAAGCGGCTTCAGCACCTTTGAGATTCGGCACCAACGCAGTGACAAAAAGCTCTGGCAGGGTCAAGGCGTGCGCAACTACTTGAGCGGCATCAGCCATCTGGGGCAGCAGCTTCGGAGATACGAATGAGCCGACCTCGATTTCCCTCAATCCAGCGCCTGCCAAGGCTGAAATCCATTCCAGTTTCAGCTCGGTAGGCATGGTGCCCTTGACGCTTTGCAAGCCATCTCTAGGCCCGACTTCGCTTACCAGGATGTCGATTTCTGTCGCTTCTTTCACGGAGGTTCTCCTGTGGCGGTGGAGAGCCTGTCCGAACATTCATGCAGTGCAGCAACGAGGCGGAGCGCTGTTTTTATGATTGTTCTGTCAGGCAGAATCACGTTCTGTTTTAGTATCTACCCACAATTTCGTACCTGTCAATGAGAGCGACGATGAACGGTGGGGAAGCGACTGGGCGTGATGCAAGAGAACGGATTCGCCCGTCTTAGCAGACTTGACAGGATGAGAATTAGCTTAGAAAGTGTTCTACCAAGAGCACCAATGTTCCGTCAGATAGAACATTACTCGAAAAAACAAGATCCTGCTGGCGACATACACTGACAGTACGAACTCAAACACCTGCCGTTTGAGCGTTTTCGTTGGTGCGCCTGTTTTCACATGGAGATT
This sequence comes from Pseudomonas sp. URIL14HWK12:I5, assembly GCF_900176445.1. Lineage (NCBI taxonomy): Bacteria > Pseudomonadati > Pseudomonadota > Gammaproteobacteria > Pseudomonadales > Pseudomonadaceae > Pseudomonas > Pseudomonas sp. URIL14HWK12:I5. Next base: position 134,881 of record NZ_FWXQ01000009.1, on the reverse strand, counting down.
TGCCATGAGCCTGTATGCCCCACCAGAAGAACGGCCAACAGAGGTCTTCAGCAGATTGCCAAAAGAGTTTTGGCGAGACGGCGATTCCGACTGGGTCAGAGCCAACAAACCAGGCCAGCAAGTTCCTAGCTTCCTGGAAGGGCCGTCCTTCGATCAGGCGGGCAACCTCTATGTCACGGACATTCCGTATGGCCGGATTTTCCGCGTCTCTCCAGAGGGCGACTGGGAGCTGGTGGTCGAGTATGACGGCTGGCCTAACGGCTTGAAGATTCATCGGGATGGTCGGATTTTCATTGCGGATTACAAGAACGGAATCCTCGTTCTCGACCCAATCAGCAAGCGAATCGAACCCTTTCTGACGCATCGTCGGAGTGAGAGCTTCAAGGGTGTAAATGACCTTTTCTTTGACCAACAAGGGCACCTCTACTTCACCGACCAAGGTCAGACAGGCATGCACGATCCAACGGGTCGTGTTTTCCGCTACGACCTGGCGCAGCAACGCCTGGATTGCTTGCTGGATAACGGCCCTAGCCCCAATGGTCTGGTGATGGACCTCCAGGAGAAAGCCCTTCTGGTAGCCATGACGCGCGGCAATGCAGTCTGGCGGCTCCCACTCCAACCCGACGGCACCACTTCCAAGGTCGGCATTTTCACAGCCATGGCCGGTGGCGTGAGCGGAGCCGACGGTATGGCCCTGGACGATTCAGGCAACCTTTACGTTTGCGATGCAGGCAATGGGTGTGTTTGGGCATTCGATGCCCATGCCGTGCCGCTATATCGTTTCAAATCATGCACCGAGGGTCGCACCCTGACCAACCTCGCCTTTGGTGGTGAAGATAATCGCGGCCTTTACATTACAGATTCATCGACAGGACACATTCTGAGGGCTGATCCGGGCCACTCTGGAAAGTACATGTTCTCTCACCAGCCAGCCTAGCGACCTTGCGCCAGCCCTGTGCATACGGCGCACGGGGTTCGTTCGGCTCGAAAAAAGCTGACCAATTTCACTACTCATACAAAACAGATAATAAGAGGGATACATGCTCACTCTCCTGAGCTACACAATGATTACGTGCTTCATGTACCTTGTCATGAGCAAGCGCCTGTCGCCACTGGTTGCACTGATTCTGGTGCCGGTTGCATTCGCAAGCCTGGGCGGATTTGCGACCCAGCTGGGGCCAATGATGTTCGATGGGGTGAAGATGCTGGCCCCAACGGGGATCATGCTGACCTTCGCGATCCTCTACTTCTGCATGATGACCGATGCGGGCCTCTTCAACCCACTGATCAAGCTGATCCTTAAATGCGTGAAAGGCGACCCCCTGAAAATCGTCATAGGAACCGCCATTCTTGGATTCTGTGTAGGATTGGATGGTGATGGGGCAACGACGTACATCATCACGACTGCGGCGCTTCTACCACTGTATCGACGCACAGGCATAAGCCTGCAAGTGCTGGCCACCGTGTTGCTACTGACTATCGGGGTGATGAACATTCTGCCGTGGGCCGGGCCGTTCTCGCGCGCCGCTAGCGCCATGCATGTCGACATCACAGAATTGTTCATGACAATGCTGCCCTTGATGATTGCAGGCGCTGCCTGGGTAATTTTTGTAGCGTTCTATTTGGGCAGCCGCGAGCGCCGTCGCCTAGGTATTGCTCAACTTGACCATGACGAGATCATGAGCCACTACACCGACTTCAAGCTGACGGATTGGCGCTTTCTGTTCAACGCGGTGCTCACCGTCACGCTGATTACTCTGATGATGATCAACGTACTGCCGCTTCCAATTCTGTTCATGCTCGCTTTCGGCCTGGGCATCCTGGTTAATTTCCCGGGCGTCAAAGACCAGAAGGAATTGATCGGCAAATACGCCGATAGCGTCATGGCAGTGACGCTGCTGATTTTCGCCGCAGGCATATTCGTGGGGATCATGTCCGGCACCGGCATGATCAAAGCTATCTCGGACAGCCTGATCCACATCATTCCAGAGTCTGCTGGCCATTTCATGTCCGTCATCACTGCATTCATCAGCATGCCGTTCACCTACGTGCTGACCAACGATGCCTTCTACTTCGGGATCCTCCCCATCCTGGCCGAGACTGCGAGCCACTACGGCATCGGAGCCAAAGAGATGGCAATCGCAGGCCTCATTGGTCAGCCCGTCCATCTACTCAGTCCGCTTGTTGCCTCCACCTACCTGCTTTGCGGGTTGCTTGATATCGACTACGGCGACAACCAGCGTGCATCCATCGGCTGGAGTATCGGCACATGCGTGGTGATGTTTGTCGCGGCAGTTGCGCTTGGAACCATTGACATCTTCAACTGAGGATCTTCCTCAACCTCGCAATGCTCAGGTGGCGCTGCCGCCTGCGCTTGAAGCATTCAGCTTTTTCAACGAAGCATGATTGCGACTCGGGCCTTTCAAAAGAGGGTCAGGGGATATCACGGTCATTTGACCATTTCTGGTGAGCTACTCGGAGCCACGAACGCCGAGCGTAAGTGAACCTTGGTGACGGGGGGAACCCCCCGGCTACCTATGCATTTTGGAGAGTGAAGTGCAGTGGCTTTTGAATCGATCACATGGTCTGCGCTGGTGCAAATTATCGCTATCGACATTCTCCTCGCTGGCGACAACGCGGTCATCATTGCTTTGGCGTGTCGGAATCTACCGCTAGAGTTGTGCAAAAAAGCCATTCGCGCCGGTATGGAGGTGTCAGTTTGGTCGCCGCCATCAAGACCATCATCCTTGCTGACGCGGTGATGTCGCTGGATAACGTACTAGCTCTAGCAGGAGCAGCTGGTGGCGATCTAATGCTCGTGTCCTTGGGCGTTCTAATAAGCATCCCCATCATCGTTTGGGGTAGCCGGCTGGTTCTTGCCCTGATGGATAAATCTCCTCAAGTCATCATCTTGGACGCAGGGCTACTCGGCTGGATCTCAGGCGGAATGCTGGTAAGTGACATCTGGCTCGAGCCAAGAATCCCTTTCCCAGCAGACGTCACTCACTACGTCGCGAGCGCTGTAGGAGCGATGCTGGTGGTGGCTATCGGCATCTTGCTAAAAAAACAGAAACCCGCATCAAACGATACCCGCACCGCCCAGTAGTAATACCGCGTAACTCCAACCAAAAAAATAATGTGGCTATTTCTGCGCGCTCATCTCCTGTGCGCGCAGACAACGCCTGGAGTAATCATGAAGGCACATAACGCAATCCCGGTCTGCACCTTGCTAGGTATTGGCAATCTTGCCACTCCCGCACTAGCGGAGGGTTTCATAGAGGATTCCAAGGCCTCTCTGCAAACGAAGAATTTCTATTTAAATCGAGACTTTCGAGATGGAGCAGGCCAGAACAAGCGCGATGAATGGGCCCAAGGTTTCATTCTCGATGCCAAGTCAGGCTTCACGCCTGGCCCTGTGGGCTTCGGTATTGACGCCATTGGGATGCTCGGCCTGAAGCTGGACTCCAGCCCCGACCGGACATCCATGCAAAACACGACAGTCCTAGCGATGGACATCCTCTAGCTCCACGGCCTTAAGGGCATCAATGACTGCTTTGACAGCCGGAAGTTTTGAAGCACCTTTCGGCACCGCTACAGAGATTCTTCGGAGTAGGATCGGCTTCACCGGTAGGCATACGAAATCAGGATCCCTGCGAACCGGGCCCAAAATCAAATTCGGTAGCACTGTAATGAGCGAGCTTGATCTTACGAGCTCAATCGTTGCAGCGGTATTCCGGCAGTTACTGGAAACGCGCGGTTCGAAACCTGCCGCTCGAAAAGCTCTCAATAGGAAGGACACGTAGGTTACAGCCGAGAGATTCAGAGCCCAGCGTTCGTTGGCCAGGTCGTTCAGATGGATGGATTTCAGTTCAGCCAAGCGGTTGCTTGAGGACATAACCAACATGAAATGGTCAGTGCATAGCGGTTCGAACTCGAGCTTGGACTCATGGGTTTCAATGCTCGTCATGTCGTCCACTACCGCCAGATCGACCTGATTAGCCGCTGCAGCTTTAAGCCCTTCTGTTGGCTCCATCTCAACCAACGAGACCGTGAGCTTGGGATGGGATTGCTCCAGAGCCCGGATCGCAAATGGCAAAATTCCAACGGCTACAGAACCAAAGGCGGCGACTCGAACCTCCCCTGTTACCTCCTGTTTACTCTGTGCGATCTCAGCTTCGATGTCATTGACCAGCTTGAAAAGCTCCACAGACCGGGATGCCAGCCGCTTCCCGACAGGCGTAAGTTCCACGCTTCGTCCGGAACGCTCGAAAAGAACGACATCAAGCTCTTGCTCTAGCAAAGCCAGCTGCTGCGAGATAGCGGGACGCGTCAGATGTACTGCTTCGGCTACTGCCGAGATCGTACCCAGTACTGAGAGCTCAGACAGCAATCGCAACCGGCTCAGGTTGAGCATAGTCCCTTACTCCTCTCCTCGATGATCACAGATCATATCGTAGAGCACTGCAGGTACGTTCAACTTAGCAGCATGGAACCCATATCTTCAGGCACGACCTCTTGTAGCGCATCGACAACAGCTGCAACGGAAGGCCTACGACTAGCCCCTTTAGGAACCACGGTAAAGATCCGACGCAACAGCACTGGGCGAATCGGCACCAAGGTGAAATCCGGGTCATTCATGATCTGCTTAAGCGACAATTGCGGAAGCACCGTGATGACCGAACTGGCCCTGACCAGCTCAAGCGTGGCCGCGCTATTTCTGCAGTTGCTCATCACGGTCGGCTCAAAGCCTGCCGCATGGAAAGCCCGCATTAGGAAGGAGTGGTAACTGATCGCGGCCAGGTTCAGCGCCCAGCGCTCATCTGATAGATCACTCAATTGAAGGTTCTTACGATCAGCCAGGCGATGCCGGGAAGACATTACGACAGTGAAGTAGTCAGGGCACAGCGGTAGAAAATCCAGTTTTTCTGCGAAAGGCTCTGCATCGACCATATCATCAACGATCGCAACATCCACCTGGTTTGCAGCGGCGGCCTTCAAGCCTTCAGCCGGCTCAAGTTCAATCAGCGAGACGGCCAATTGCGGATGGTTTTGCTCAATAAATTGGACGCACTTGGGCACCAGGCCAACTCCGGCAGAACCAAAGGAAGCGAGTCGGATGACACCTGAAATCTCTTGGCGACCTTGGGCGATTTCGGCCTCGATATCGTTCACAAGACGAAAGAGCTCAGACGACCGCGCCACCAATCGCCGCCCTGCTGGCGTCAGCTCTACATTACGACCTGACCGCTCCACCAATGCCACGTCCAGCTCGCGCTCCAGCAATCCTAACTGCTGCGAGACTGCTGGGCGGGTGAGGTGCACTGCCTCTGCCACGGCGGATACTGTTCCTAGCACCGACAATTCCGAGAGCAGTTTCAACCTACCTAGATTTAGCACGATACCTTCACCTCCCTAGTCGGCAATCCGTCTCAAGCACAAGCAAGGACTACTTGAGCAGGCCGCAGAAACTGCACCGAGAGAGGCTTGATCCAGCTCTACCTCGGGTCAATCCGCCCGGCCATAACACGCTTCCCCCCGAAAGGCGGTGGGCCAGGAACGCCCACTACCTAGCCTTTGGATCAACCACTAGAACAGAGGAATTGAATAGCTCACGTATAGACGGTTCTCATCGGTGTCGTTGGCGGCGCTGCCCCGCAGGGCCCCATTGAGCCATGTGACGCCGAGTCCTTTAAGAATTCCGGACTGGACGACATAAGACAGCGAGATATCGCGCTCCCACTCGTTCAGATCACCCCTCGCAGATTTGACATTGCCCCCTGACAGATACATGACCTTCGAGCTCAAGCCTGGTAACCCAGCCGCAGAGAAGTCGTATGCATATCCAGCCATCCATGTACGCTCACCGGCACGAGTAAAGTTCGTGATCTGGCTATTACTGGTCAAATAGACCGTAGACCCCGAACCCTGGTTGATGAAAGGCATATTGCTGTCACCATTGACGGTCTGGAAGCCACCAATGAACGAATGCCCAGCGACAACATATGTGAATGTTGCACCGAACGTGTCGTTATCGACCTCACCCTTCGTGATGCCACTCCCATAGTATCCAGTGCTGACATAACCCTCAGCACGACCGGAGGAGCTAGCGTTCTTCCCATCCGACTCACTATGGAAGTACCGCAGATCGGAAGTGAGCTTACCCGTTGCCAAGGGAAGCGTATGGACTAGCCCTGCAAAATTCTGGGAGTAGAAATCTTCGAGATTTGAAATGTAATACTGAGCGAGCAAATTAGGGCTGATTTTGTAATCAAAACCACCGAAATAGAATTTGTTGCTCCTTTGCCCTGCCAGTCCGCCTGCTCCTGCAATGGCCAAGCCGAGAGAGTCCGTAGAATTACGATCCTTGACTTTCTCCAATCCCCCAGCAGTGACGGTGAGGTTCTCGAATTCCTTGGAGGTTACCTGCACTCCCTTGAACCACTGCGGAATCAAACGGCCATCATTGTTCACCAAGATGGGCAATACGGGTTGGAGTGTGCCGTAGCGGGCTTCTGTACTGAAGATCTTGGCCTTAGCGGTGAGGCCTAGAGCACTGAATTCATCAACCGCCTTTTCGCCATCGCTAGGGAAAAATGCGCTGCCGTTGTGCCGACCCTCTCCAGAGTCGAGCTTGATGCCCAGTGCACCAATCGCATCAACGCCAAACCCAACTGTACCGTCCGTGAAGCCAGACTGGTATTTGAGCAAAAAACCCTGCCCCCATTCCTCCTGCTTCACCTGTTTGGTCTGTCGACTATCGTTATTGAAATAGAGATTTCGCATCGACAACGTAGCTTCAGAGTCCGAAATGAAGTCGGCCTGCACTACTCCACTAACACTAATCAGAATGACTAGCGAACTGGAGAAGAAGGACTTCACGAAGTCACGCTTAACCATGAACCACAACTCCAATTGCACTTTTGTTATTAGCGGTAAACCGCTGCTTTGGCAGATTGCGAGCTAAAGACAACGCTTAAATAAAAACACTATTCATAGAATGGAAGGCGCATCGATAGACTCCAATCAATGCGCCAATAGGCGCCAAGTCGAGATATTTCAGTGCAACCTCAATTTCGGTCGGGTTTTACGCTGCAGATACTCAGCAAGCGCTTTTAACAGCATTCGCGGCGTACCATAGAGCGCAGCTTGGTGCAATCTATAGAGGGAGGTATAAAGCGTCTTGGCAATAAGCCCTCGCGTTATTACTTCACCACTGAAAATTCCGCTCAGGCTGCCGATTGCGTCGAAGGAAGCCAACGAAATCAATGTACCCTTGTCTTCATATTTGAAGTCAAGAAGTGGCTCGCCGTCCAAGTGCCGCTCCAGATTCTTACACAGCAGCGCAGCCTGCTGGTTAGCAGCTTGGGCACGCGGCGGTACGAAACGTCCGCTGGTATCATCCAACGGGCAAGAAGAACAGTCACCTATTGCGAAGATCGAATCATCCAGAGTCGTCTGAAGCGTTCGCTTTACGTTTAACTGATTGATTCGGTTAGTTTCAAGACCATCCAGTGTCTTCAGAAACTCTGGTGCCTTGATGCCTGCCGCCCAAATTTTCAGATCGGCGTTAAGCGTTTCGCCGTCAGCGAGAACGACACCGTTCTCAGTGACTTCTTTGACCGCAGTGCCGACACGAACATTGATGCCCAGTTCATTAAGGCCATTGTGCACCGCCTGGCTGGCTTTTTCGTTAAGTACGGGCAAGACACGCGGGCCCGCTTCAAGCAGCGTAATATTCAGAGTGGATGGGCATGCGTGCTTGACACCGTACCCTTTGATTACACGTACAGCATGCTGGAGCTCGGCGCACAACTCTACACCAGTAGCCCCTGCCCCCACGATGGCAATCTCGAGTGGATGAGCCGTATCAGAGGCATGTGAGCGCATGTAGCGATTGAGCAGCACTCCATGGAGCCGCTCAGCCTGCGCTCTGCTATCCAGGAACTGGCAATGCTGCTGAACGCCTGGTGTTGCAAAATCATTGCAATGACTACCGACAGCCATTACCAGAGTGTCATACTCGATTTCCCGTTCCTGCCAAGAAGATCCACTCGGTGCAGTCAGGCGGACGGCCTTGCTGGTGCGATCAATTCCCGCCATGCGACCGTGTTGAAAGTGGAAGTGGTTCCATTTGGCTTGAGCAATATAATTAAGCTCGTCGACGCCAGGGTTCAGAGAGCCAGCGGCCACTTCATGAAAAAGCGGCTTCCAAATGTGGGTCAAGTTGGCATCAACCAACGTAATCGTAGCGTGATTTCGCCGACCGAGCGTTTTACCTAAGCGAGTAGCCAGTTCGATGCCGCCGGCGCCGCCACCAACAATTACAATTCTGTGTTTCATTACCAAACCCTGAAGGAAGGAGCATGACTTCCCCAACGCACAAACTTTGGTGATTAACCAATTAGCGGCATTTGAGGATGAAAATAAATTCGCTAGATCGCTGACAGCCTAGCTTGACCATCAAAAAACTAGCTTTATTTACAAGCCCGTTGGCAGCCTGTGCAAGACACTCAACAACCAACGGGCGAGGTCAAATCAGTTGTATCCTAGTACCGCGACAGCATCGATAAACTCCTCAACCTTACCTTGCGCAAGCCGAGGTTTAGCGACAACTGAAGGGAGAGGCTTACTTTTGCCTGATAGGCCAACTGTATAGCTCTGCTCAGGAAGCCGTTTTGATAAAATCGAAGAGTTTGTCTTGTTCATACTAGACCTTCAGGGCTGGCCTTATGATTGCGGTGACCATTTCGGCCAACGCCAAGTGACTGCTCAATGGGATGCCATCAACGTTTGCGTCTGTAATCCCTACTACAGAGTTGATCAGTCCTACATCAACGCCCCGACGAAGCAGATTGCCTTCCATTTCTGGGGTGTGGATCAGTCGCGAATCACCGGTGCGGATTGCCATCGCGGCAGCGATGGCGTAGCAGCCCCAGTTCGAACACGCCGCAGTGACCAGAACATCTGCTGGGGTAACAGCTCCAATACCGCCACCGCACCCACACGACCCTTCAGCACCAAACTTAACGTGGCCCTGGACAGAATCATTGACAAGGCCCATGCCTATTTCATTACCACCGTCACCCACTGCTATGGTTGGGATCTCACGGCGAATCGCTTCGTCGAAAACGAAATCGATGCGAGCACGCTCCATTCCGTAGTCGATGCCACGCATGCTGTAGTAAATGCCGTTGCGATTTCGGCCTACGCGTTCGGTGGAGAACAGCACTGAAGGTTGAAGCTCGTCCAGGAGCTTAGGCGCCGCGATGGCGGCCTCTTCATCTGTCACTGCGAAGCCTTGAACGCACACTGTCGCCAGGCTCTTGTCCTTGGCCGCTTTACGAGCCTGCTCATAAGGCAGAACCGTCAAGCCTGCAGTGGTCAGAATGGCTTCCATTGGACGACGCAGTGTTTCTTCGATCAGCACCACTGGAGTGACGTTACGCGCCAGTACCAATGCACGCACCACCGCTGCCAGACCAGCCGGGCCATCGTTTTCGCCGATTTCCGGAGACAACCAGGCACGAGATACCGAGCCGGTTGTCACAATGACGGTAGAACCCTCCGGAGCTGCCAGCAGCGCTTCAGCAGCAGCGCCCACCAGAGGCCGGCCTATGCGAGCGCGAGCCTCCTTATAAAGATGCTCGACACCACGACCACCGATGTCCAAGGAGATCAGTTGATCGAGACGATGATCGAAGGAAGTGTATTTAGAATCAGACATCATTTGCCCCCCAGGATCAGGTCGATCATTGCTGCGGAATCGTGAATGATGGCTGCGACTTTCGTCAGCGACTCGTCGAACGATTTTATGATTACTTCCTGACCACCGACGCGTCGAATTGCATCGCCGGAAGGTTTCAAGCGCACAGATACTCGTGCGCCTGGCTGACCATGGGTGTTGACGGTGAGTATCCCGTAATCACGCAGCAGGATCATGCCCAACGCAGAGGTCGCCTCACATGGCACCACCGGTGCTTTATCGGACTCTATGCCAGCACGCTTCAGAATGATTCGGAGGATATCGTCCTCATGAACCATTGGGCCCAAGTCGCTTACTTGTACGCAGTCACCCAGCAGCTTGATCAGATCCGCTGCGAGCGCCTTGCCGGCTTTGGCTTCATCAATCAAATGCTGAGGGTCGTAGCTCTGAAGCGAACGCATCACACCAGCGGAGATCGGTGCCCGTGCTTCCATTCCGTACTCAGCACCCTTTGCAGCAGCCGCCCCGATCATGTCCTTCGCACCAACCAGAATGCCGGCACGTGGCCCAGGAAGGCCGGCCTTGTCACAGTTGGTCACCGCCAAGTCTGCACCAGTCTTGAGGCTCTTAATGCCGCTATGCAGCACCGGACGCAGCCGTGCACCGTAAGCCTCGTCCAGAAACACACGAGAGCCAAACTGCTTAACGTAATCCACCACGCTTAAGGTGATGTTGTCGCTAAGCAGTTCCAGACTGCTGGTGACGGTAGTAACGACAACCAAGCGTGGCTCATTCGCCTGCAGAACACTTCGCCAATCAGCGGAACCTTGCACCTCGACCAGTGGAACACCCGCAAGCTTCGCACCGCGAACGACAGAAGCGTGCGAACGGCCACCAGGAGGAACGATCGATACAACCGTTCGACCGCCCGAGCACGATGCAATTACAGACACGATTGCAGCACTGGTGCGGTTGAAAATGGCGACGCTATCGGTTTCTTCGTCGCCACCCAGGTGCTCAATCGCCAGTTTGTTCAGGCGAGTGGAGCTCAGACCGGGGCCAACCCACTCTTCACAATAGGTGCCCAGGTCGGTTGCCTTCACCAGATAGTCCCGCTGATTGCCAGTGAAGATGCCGATCGATTCGGAACCATGTTCAATAACACGACTGGCTGCGACCGTTTGACCGTGGCGAAGGCGAGCGCCCTCATCGGTGCTGGAGCGAATAATGTTGCCGCGAGCGAAACCCACTACCGGATCAATTTCATTGCCAAATGAATCAGTCTTAACCGACACCTGTGCACCTTCGACATTGCTTTTGATGTTCATAATTACCGTTCCTGGTGGCGTGAAACGCCTACCGAGAGACTTTCACTATCGAATTCAACAACTGGACAAACGCGGCATGCCCATCGAGATCGATGCCGTCCACAGACGCCTGGTGCAGTCCATTTGCACCATCTCGTCCGCCGCCTCTCACACACGCCTCGACCATGTCACGCTCAAGTTCCGGCGAATGGATCAGATCCGGTTTGCCGGTCAAATAAGCCAGCGCGGCACAGATCGCGTAAGCACCCCAGTTCGATACCGAGGCCGCCACAACCACATCGGTAGCAGTGACGGTGATCACTCCCGAGGCGAAGCCTCCCTTGGAGATGGCGCCCAGCGGATGAACTGCTGTTACCGCAGCGCGGACATCACCGAACCCCACCTCATTGCCACCGTCACCTACACCGACGGTAAGTATGTTTTGCGCCTTGGCCAGATCGGCCAGTAGGTACACGTGACCCACAGCATCTGGCTCGCGGAAGTCACCACGGACGCCGTGGAAGTAGCCCTCGGCGTTAGGGCCATCGCGCTCCACAAAGACCACAGCGGTGGGGTTGTACTCTTGGAACAACCCTTTTGCTGCTTGGCGACCTGCTTCTAGGCCTTTTGGGAAGCTGACAACGGTAATCGAGCCTTGGCCATCAAGTGCTTGGCTGGCGACCTCTGCACAAGCCTCGACCGGTGCCAGGTGGATATCTTCCGTCACCAGTACCACGCGGCATCCAAATCCGCGCGCCAGAGCCCTTGCCAATACAGCAGCACCAGGCGGGCCATCCGTTTCGCCCAGCGGAAGAGCTGGTGCAACTCCAGCGCCGGTGGCAATGAACACAGTGTCACGAGGCTTGATTCGATTATGCAGATACTCCGCGGCCAGCATGCTCAATGGCGCGCCATAATACTTTCTGCAGATGTCATACAGCGGTTGGACATATCCCGATGGAAGCCCCCCCGTAAGGGGACGTATTTCCACAGTCATCAACCTATCAATTCTTTCGCCGACTAGGGCGTTGTAAATGTTAGTCATGTCATCACTCGTTAATGTCAATTCGATAAGTTTCTTTGGTCATCGAGATACAGATCAGAGTAATAACAGCCGCTGCCACTACGAACCACGACACCGCCATGGAGTTACCAGTGGTCGCTACAAGCCAAGCCGCGATGATCGGTGTTGGGGCACTGGAAACAATGCCGGAAAGTTGATACGCGACAGACGAACCACTGAAACGGTATTTGGTTTTGTATTGCTCAGCGTAAATCACGCCATGCAGAGAGCCAGTAGACGCGTGGCCGATACCCAAGCCCAACGCCAACGCCAAGGTGATGTAGTACGGATCAGCAGTATTCAGCAGGGCGAAGAACGGGAAGGCGTAGAGAGCAAAGAAGATTGCACCAAAGCCATAAACTTTCTTACGACCGTACTTATCAGACAGCCACCCAAACACAGGCTGCATGAACAGATCTACTGCAGCGCCTACCATCAATGCGTTAGAGGCGACGCTACGTGGCAGGCCCAAGGTTTGTGTAATGTAACTCAAGGCGTAAACGGTGATGAGGAAGTAGCCAACGTTAGCAGCCGTCTGGAAGAAGGCCATAACAATGGTTTTCTTCTTCTCGTACTTCCAGACGCTGAGCAGCGGAGCTTTCTCGATTTCACCTTTTTCCGCGACTTTCTCAAAGGCCGGAGGCTCAGACACCTGCAGACGGATATACATGCCGACTACCAGCAGTACTAGGCTGAAGATGAAAGGAAGGCGCCAGCCCCACGAGAAGAATTGCTCATCTGGAAGCATGGATACCAAGGCAAACGCACCCGCCGATACCAACAGGCCCGCAGGAACACCCATTTGCATGGTGGCACCCCACAATCCTCGCCGCCCTTCAGGCGCGTGCTCTACAGACATGAGCGCTGCACCGCCCCACTCACCGCCAAGAGCAAAACCCTGGATAATTCGAAGTACAATCAGTAAAGCAGGCCCCCATATACCGGCTTGAGCATATGAAGGGAGAAAGCCGATAGCTGCTGTGCAAAGACCCATCAGCATCAACGTAAAGACCAACAACTTCTTCCGGCCCATGCGGTCACCGAAGTGACCAATCACAATCCCTCCAATTGGTCGAACTACAAAGGCGACCGAGAACGAGATCATCGACATCAGCGTAGCCATTTCTGGCGACATATTGCTGAAGAATACCTTAGGAAACACGAGAGCAGCGGCAGTACCATAAATGAAGTAGTCGTACCACTCTACGGTGGTTCCGATGAAGGAGCCTAATGCAGCTTTGACGGAAGTCTTATTTGCGCCCTTACTTTCTTCTTGATGCTTGATAGCACCTGCTGTTTGCACGTTCATATGCCCTCTCGATGTCGCCAGTCGCCGGTGGTATCCCACCGGCTTATATTTATAAGTATGGGTTAGACGTTGATCGTTACGCTTTTACGCGACGTATAGCTTTCCAGCGCGCTTTCGATGGAATATTCGGCACCGATACCACTGCGCTTGGCACCACCGTAGGACATGCCTGGGATCTGGCCGCCTGCACGGTTAACCTGCAACCAGCCGGCGTCGATTTGCTCAGTGACACGTAGTGCCGTAGTCAGGTCATTGGTGAACACGTAGGCAGCAAGACCGTAAACGGTATCGTTTGCCCACTGGATAACCTCTTCTTCTTTTTCCCAAGGCAGAGCCACCAGGACTGGGCCGAAGACCTCTTCCTTGCAAACGCGCCAAGAATTATCCACGCCGGTCACAATCACCGGCTCTGGATAGAAGCCTTTGGCTGTTTCAGGCGAAGCTGGAACCGAGCCGGTCAGAACCTCGGCGCCCGAGTCGATCGCTTCCTTGATGAAGTTCCGGACTTCGGTGTAGCGCTCAATGTTGATGATTGCTCCGATGTCAGTGTTCTCATCCAAAGCGTCGCCGATTCGCAACTCGCGCACCTTGCCCACTACACGCGTCATCACCTCATCCCATACGCTCTTGTGAACGTACAGACGCGAACCAGCGGTGCAAGACTGGCCCTGACGTGCGAAACGCATGGCAGCAATGATGCCGTTGACGGTGGCATCAATGTGTTCAGGGGTAGCAGCGTCTGGATAGACGATGCATGGGCTCTTTCCGCCCAACTCCAGAGTTGCGCGACCGATCCGATCAGCTACCGCGTGAGCGATCAGCTTGCCTACTTCAAGCGACCCGGTGAACGAAACCTTAGCGACGTCTTCGTTAGTCGAAAGAGGCGCGCCTGCCTCGATACCCGAGCCGGTAACGATGTTGAAAACCCCAGCCGGGAAGATGTCAGCAGCGAGTTCAGCGATCTTCAGGACAGCGAGCGGAGCATCTTCAGCAGGCTTGAGGATCAGAGTGTTACCGGTACCCAGGGCCATACCGATCTTTACAGCAGCCAGAACCAGCGGGGAGTTCCACGGAATGATTGCGCCCACAACGCCCAGGGGTTCGCGGGTGGTGTAGCTGAACAGACCTGGGCCCAGCGGCAGGGTTTCACCTTTCTGCTCGGCAATGGTACCGCCATAGTAACGCAGGACTTCGGCAGCGCTCTGGGTTTCAGGACGGCTTTGAGTACGCAGAGCGTTACCAGTCTCTGCTGCCAATACGCGAGCGATCTCTTCCTGGTGTGCAGTGATACGGTTGCCCAGCTCGATCAACATCGCACCACGAGCACGTGCAGCGAGTCGGCGCCAGGTTGGGAAAGAAGCTTTGGCAGCGGCGACCGCGCTGTCGACATCATCCTTGTCGCTTGCACCGATGGTGGCCAGCGGAGAGCGGAAGCAAGGGTTTTCTACAACCATCGTCTTGCCGTTAGCAGGAGTGCGCCACTCGCCGTTTACGAATAGGCCAGTGATCCCGGCTGCTGGAAGTACAACAGAGTTATTTGCAGTAGACATCTTCATGGTTCCTTAAATGGCGAAGGATCAGTTGCCCGACAGGCTCAGGCGCACACCGAGCAGCTTTTCGTAGAGCTCGTTGACGCTGGTCGAATCCTTGCCACCCAGACCATTCAAACGAGCGGCGTTGTATGTTTGCAGAACCAGCTGACCCAGAGGCATGGAGTAGTTGCTGAACTCCTGCAAGCACAGG
The DNA here is from genome assembly GCF_900176445.1 of Pseudomonas sp. URIL14HWK12:I5. Classification (NCBI taxonomy): domain Bacteria; kingdom Pseudomonadati; phylum Pseudomonadota; class Gammaproteobacteria; order Pseudomonadales; family Pseudomonadaceae; genus Pseudomonas; species Pseudomonas sp. URIL14HWK12:I5. The sequence continues at coordinate 119,756 of NZ_FWXQ01000009.1, read as the reverse complement.
GAGATGTCCTTATGCATCAGGTCGATAGCGAAATTGGCTGGACGCTCTTCGGTGAACAGGGTCTTCGGCAGGTAATCCAGCATCTTGCTGCCGGCCAGACCAGCACCAAACACATCACAGAGAACCTGGAGATTTGCACCAGCCTTGACGCTGACAGACAGGACTTCACCCAGAGCAACAGTGTTGATCGCGGTCAGCAGGTTGTGGCTCAGCTTGGTCAGTTGACCTGCACCGACAGGGCCGCAATGAACGATGCGCGAAGCGAGGATTTCGAGTTCCGGACGAGCAGCGGCGATAACACTTTCATCACCACCGATCATCAGAACGAGGTTGCCCGAGGCCGCGCCTGCTACACCGCCGCTGACTGGGGAGTCGATGAACTTGACGTCTTTAGAGGAGCATTGAGCTGCGATGGCTTTAGCAGTAGCCGGGTCGACGGTGCTGAAATCGACGATGATTGCGCCAGGCTTCGCAGACTTCAGAACACCGCTTTCACCACTTACTGCATCCAGAAGAGTTCTCGGGCTCGGGAGGCTGAGCAGGATACGCTCTGCGGACTCGGCTGCGGCTTGTGGGCTCGAAGCTGCAATTGCACCTTTCGCAACCAGCTCGTTGACAGCGGTATTGTTGGGGTCAAAGACAGACACCTGATGGCCAGCTTCGATCAGCCTGGCAGCCATGCGGGAACCCATGCGGCCAACACCAATAAATCCAATTTTCATTTCAGACCTCTACCTTACCGTTAATTGTTCTACCAAGCGCCGCTCGGCTTTTTAGGCTGGTCATCGCTTGATTCGCTTAAGCGGCGCCTCGGAGTGGGCCTAATATAGGAAGGGCTTAAAGGAAAATAAAAGTTGTATATTTTAACGCTATAGGAAATTTTATCTTTCCAATAGACATGACACATAAGAGCAAAAGCATGCCCCATGAGAGCTCACCCTAAAGCCCCGTAATTGTTGGACTACGTACGCATGCAGCGAAGCGACGCACCAAATGAGTGCTAAATCGACTACTTTTCCGAGATATGGAAATAGTTTTAAGAAGAAAAAGTAATAAGCGCGGATGGATAGAGCCGGATTATTTAGCAGCTATTGCGCTTAGCAATAGCCTTCCTACTGAATCGCCCCTAGTTTCGTAGACACCTCCAAGCCTCAAAATGAGGCCCAAATAGGAGGTGCCATGAGTCGTCAGCGTTACCCTGAAGAATTCAAGATCGAAGCGGTCAAGCAAGTGACCGAGAAAGGCAAGCCTGTCGCTGATGTTGCCCAGCGCCTGGGCATGTCCGTTCACAGCCTTTACGCCTGGATCAAGGTCTACAGCAAGCCCCAAGAGCAGCGTCAGCAAGACGATGATCAGCAGGCCGAACTGCGCAAGCTGCGCGCTGAACTCAAGCGCGTGACGGAAGAGCGAGACATCTTAAAGAAGGCCGCCGCGTACTTTGCCAAGGAGTGCGGCTGAAGTACGCCTTCATCAAGAAGCACTCGACGGATTACCCGGTGCGGCGCCTTTGCCAAACCCTCAAGGTGCATCCCAGCGGCTACTACGCTTGGTTGGCGGAGCCTCAATCTGCCCGAGCAAAAGAAGATCATCGTCTGCTTGGTTTGATCAAACAGGCTTGGCTCGAAAGCGGAGGTGTGTACGGCTATCGCAAAATTCATGGTGACCTGCGTGAGCTGGGAGAGACATGCGGGCGAAATCGAGTCGGTCGTTTGATGCAAGCAGAGGGGTTGCGTTCGCAAACGGGTTATCGCCGTCGTCCTGGGTTTTATGGCGGAAAACCAACGGTGGCCTCGCCTAACCACCTTGCCCGGCAGTTCAAGGTCAGCGAGCCGAACAAGGTCTGGGTGACAGATATCACTTACATCCGCACCTATGAAGGATGGCTTTATCTGGCGGTAGTGCTGGATCTCTTCTCACGCCAAGTAATTGGTTGGTCAATGAAGCCAAGGATGTGCAGCGACCTTGCTATCGACGCGATGCTGATGGCCGTTTGGCGACGCAAGCCACAGCAGCAAGTGATGATTCACTCAGACCAAGGCAGTCAGTTCAGTAGCTCAGATTGGCAAAGCTTCCTTAAGGCTAACAATGTGGTCAGCAGCATGAGCCGACGGGGAAACTGCCACGACAATGCCGTAGCCGAGAGCTTTTTCCAGCTTTTGAAGCGGGAGCGGGTTCGACGAAAGATCTACGCGACGCGTGACGAAGCCCGGAGTGATATTTTCGATTACATCGAGATGTTCTATAACCCAAAACGTCGACACAGCAGTGCTATGCAGCTGTCTCCAGTAGAGTATGAGAAACGCTATTTCCTGAGCTTGGAGAGTGTCTAGGAAACCAGGGGCGATTCAAGTCTTGGTTAGAGGCCCCTAGGCAACTGGATCAATTCGACATCAGTGCCAACACTCTGGGACTAGCGATCTAACCGCACATGAAACTATGGCATTCGCTTCATATGTGCATCAAACCAATGGTTGCGCGAAATGTCGCACCCGTCTTTTAAGCGGTATGTGGCAGTTATGCGAATGAGGGTTTCATTATTGCTCGTGCAAACACCATCTATACGCTCTAGATTCGGATGAGAGCAAAGCCCATTAATAGTTTGTTCAAGATGGTCAAGACTTTGGCCTAAAACAGCATGTAATTCTTTATTGTTGGACGTTATCAAGTTCCTGTCGAAGCTGCCTGCCCCGGTTCGCTTGCACTCCTCTCGGGATATACCCTTCTGGATACAGTTGAACTTAACGTCATACCCGTGCACGGATCCTTCGTAGATTTCGACTGGGCGACCTTTCATCTTGTAAAGAATATTTTTTTTGGTCTTTAATGCAATGCGTGGGCCTAGGTAAATTCGTTTCAACGCTAGATCGGTATAATGCTGACGCCCCTCTCTGCCCCCGAGATACCTCCACTCTTTCTCATGTTGCCACTCCTGTCGCTTTTGCATTAACCTTTTGTTAACAACTTCCATTGGTTGAGAAATAGCAAGTAGTCCAAATGATACTGGTTCAGGAGCCACGGAATCGTAGACAACAGGTACCAATAAATGTTGGTGCAGATCACCAATTGCCAATTCTTGAGTGTCGAACTCCAGGCACATGCCTTCAAAATTGCTAGCGTAATATGCCCATAACGGATAGTCCAAATGGGTAGCCGACATCGAGATCAATCCTGATTTTTTTGCTGTCTCTGCTGCAGCTTTGATAACTTTTCTACCAGTCTCGACAATTTCTTTTGGTAGTAAAGCAGTATATAAATCATCAAAGGAGAGCTCGAACATTGCTTCCATTGGATCATTCATTTGCTCAAAACGCGGTGCGTATAGATAGTTATTAAGGATCGCATCGAGCTCTCGTTTCACGAGATCTGAATTTCCTAGCGGACGGTATCGATAGAGCGTTTTTGGCGGGGTAGTTTTAGTGTTAGATTCCACTGGAGGGTACCGGTTGCGAAAGCGTAAACCATGCCTTCACTCAGAGGCCATGGTTCTATGCGTGACTTAATGGAATGTGGTTGGGCTGCTATCGGCAGGGCTCCACGTTTTACAAAATTTCATGAACGGCTTGGAGACGCACTAAAGAAGCCAATGTGCCATCATGCACATCCATACGCAAGCCTCCATTCAGCGCAGGACCTTAAAGGTATTCGCTGCGTTGTGCTCACTAGCCTGTCGAACATATCAACCCTTACCGGACGTGTGTGTATTCGCGACAACCGACAGATCTGCCGTGCAGGGTAGAGACGAATGAGCGATGGAGAGGCTCAGGCTGTCAGGCCTGAATCTCTTTTAGTACTTGGGCAAACGTCGCCGGGTTCTCAAGGAAGTCGTAGAAACCCTTCGCATAAACCGCTGCCTTGGTATCGCCGTTGATCGTCCAGCCTGGATAGGCCTCGAACCGCATCTTGTCTCTACTACCAATATCGATTCGCAGGTCATGGACCATAGCTATGGTCTGGTCAGTTATCTCGCCCCTCAAAGCTTCCCGCAGATCCCCACCCTTCCACCAACCTACGTAGATGATTGGGGTTGGTGGGTGAGTTCTTCGCGCCTGTAAGAGGCAAGAGTTGAGGTGTAGATCTCCTAACCCGCTCCCCAACACAATTATTAGATCAGCCTCAATGGCTTCACGCGTTAACCCTCCATAGTAGGAGAGATAGGGCGCTTGCTGCAGTCGGCCGAGCTTATCTAAACCGGTGATGATCGCGCTTCTTTCCAGTTGTGTGCCATCCAAGCGTGAACTACCTGACCCGCCGCCACGCGCGTGCCTTATCGCCTCCTCCTTGCTTTCGTACCATCCTAGATCACCTATTCCAACGTCAGGATCTCGCTTGATGCTCAGGGGGAAACCAAAGTGAACTGAACCGTGAAGATGGAAAAGCCCAGGTGTATCCCACTGCTCCCAATAGTCCTTGGGGCTGAAGAGGCTGTATTCGTCCCTTTTATTTGTGAATCCGGTGAACAATCCTGGACAAGCCTGCGAGAAAAAATCGTCGTAGTTTGTCGTGTATATCCTGGGCACCCCGTGATTCTTTAGTTTTTCAATAAAGGCGCTGAGTGGTGCCAGACTGAGCTTTGGAGTGTTGGATGATGTAGACGCGATTTTGTAAATGGCCTCCAGCATTGCGTTAGCTGCAGCTCGTAGGGCCTCGTTTGTATGGTCGTGCTGCGGTCTCAAAAAGGGGTAGAGGACAGGCTTGTACTTCGGCACGGCTCCATCGATGTGGTTCATCGCTGCCAACTCGTGGAGCGAATGGTAAACGCGCTCAAAATGAGCCTCCCACGGCTCTGCACCGTAATACTCCTCAAGCGTACTTTTCACCCATTCGTAGGCCTTCAATCCCCCCGTTTTGACACAATATTGGTTGTTCCTAAGCTCGTTTTCGAGAGCTGCTGTAAAGTCTCTGGTCTGAGGAATACCGAAATCGACAGAGGCCCCGGCGCCGACAAGAACTAGAATTCTTTTTTTCCAAAACGTTGTCATTGATATCTCTTACGCGTAGGTAGTTTTCGCCAGCTTGTTCAGCAGGTATGGCTGCACGTGTCGCAGAGTCCGGTACTGAAGATATATAAATTCATGCTCGGTCGAATGGCGTCTTTTGGCCGTTTGCTGCCCTCAACCACCAGCCGGATCGACTCAAAGCGCTGCTACGCGCAGGGCTAATCACCGCCGTTCCGTGTACCCCAACAAACTACTCAACCCGGGCGCCTAGGGCGACTGGGGCCTGGATAATCCGCTCTAACCAACTCCACTCCATATATCGATCACCACGCCCCCTCAGATGGGTGTAACGCCGCAGCGAGTTCCAGTGACGATGACCGGAAACACTCGACACCCTCGGGATATCCCAATCCATTTCGAACAACCGGCTCACACCTTCATGGCGCAGATCGTGAAAATGCAGGTCCTCCACGCCAACCATCTTGCACGCTCTGGACCAGGCCGTGCCGATAGAGTCGGTGTTGTAAGGGAAGATCTCAGCGCACTGACGCGGCATGCTTTGCACAATCTCCCACGCCTCATCCGGAAGATGGCACCACACGTCGTTGCCGATCTTCTGCCCGGGGTTCTTCATGTCCCGTACTTTCACCGCCTGGCGGTGCTCATCCAGATCCTCCCACATGATGCGAGCGATCTCGTCCATACGGCGCGTGGAAAAGATGGCAAACGCAACCACCTTCGGCATGTGAATGACTGTCGGACGCCGTGCAAGCATCTCGAAGAAATGCTCAAGCACCTTGTCGAGTTCTTCAAGCGTTGGCCGGCGATCCCGCTCCCGGCTCTTCATGTTGTAGCCGAGGCGTTTCAGGACAAGGCGTGCGTCGGGCATAGCTTGGGGGTTGATCTCGTACTCCCACGCTGCCCTAGCAAGCGACAACACTGAACCCAGGTGAGCCAGATCATTGCCGGCTGTCTGCGGTTTGATGCCACCGCCTGCGGGGCTCATACGCCATAGGGCATAGTCCACCAGCACCTGCTGGCTGATGTCGGAGTCGACCATCTCACCCAGGTAGCTGTTCTTGATGGCGTTTAAAGTGCGTCGCTTGGTCTCGCCCAGAGGCCGAGCTTTCTCTGCCTCTACCAGGTAACGGTCGATCATCTGTTTGACCGTGTGCCCTACCCGGTTGGCGCGCTCGATAGCACCAGGCTCAGACAACTCAGTTTCCCGTCGCTTCGCCCAGGCCACTGCAGCCTGTTTGCGGGCGAACGTTTGGCTCTCTTGGTAGACTGTCACCTTGTCGCGATTAATGCTGATCTGCAAGCGCTTGGTAAAAACGCCCCAAAACCCCCGAAAATTGGTACAAAACACGTTGAACGAAATGACCGCAAAATCAGGCTACAAACCAGAAAATACGCGCCCTGAGCCGTCACGCCGCTTCAGCGTTGCACCTATGATGGACTGGACAGACCGCCACTGCCGCTTCTTCCTGCGCCTGCTCTCCAGCCAAACCCTGCTCTACACCGAGATGGTCACCACCGGCGCCCTCCTCCACAACGACGCCCACCGCTTCCTGCGCCACGACGTCTCCGAACACCCGCTGGCCCTGCAACTGGGCGGTAGTGTGCCCGCCGACCTGGCTGCCTGCGCGCGCCTGGCCGAGGAGGCCGGCTACGACGAGGTCAACCTCAACGTCGGCTGCCCGAGCGACCGGGTGCAAAACAACATGATCGGCGCCTGCCTGATGGCACACCCGGCACTGGTGGCCGATTGCGTGAAGGCCATGCGTGATGCGGTGTCGACGCCGGTGACGGTCAAGCACCGCATTGGCATCAATGGCCGCGACAGCTACGCCGAACTGTGCGACTTCGTTGGGCAGGTGCGAGAGGCCGGCTGCCGGAGTTTTACCGTGCATGCGCGCATCGCGATCCTGGAGGGGCTGTCGCCGAAGGAGAACCGCGAAATCCCGCCGCTGCGCTATGACGTGGCAGCGCAGTTGAAGGCCGACTTCCCGGACCTGGAGATCGTGCTCAACGGCGGGATCAAGACCCTGGCCGAATGCCAGGCGCACCTTGAAACCTTCGATGGCGTGATGCTGGGGCGTGAGGCATATCACAACCCTTACCTGCTGGCCGAGGTAGACCAGCAGCTGTTTGGCAGCGCGGCGCCGGTGGTCAGCCGTAGCGAGGCACTGGCACAGCTGCGCCCTTACATCGTGGCGCATATGGCAAGTGGTGGCGCGATACATCACGTTACCCGGCACATTCTAGGGTTGGCGCAGGGGTTCAAGGGCGCACGGCGCTTCCGCCAATTGCTGTCGGCGGATATTCACAAGGCCGCTGAGCCGTTGGCGGTGTTTGATCAGGCAGTCGAGTTGTTGCAAGGGCGGTGACAAGGCGGGATTGGGAACCTCGGGCCGGCTTGCGACTCGAATCTTCACCTTTCGCACCGCCCTTCGCGGGCAAGCCTGCTTCCACCGCTTGCCTGCATGGTTTCGACGGCCCTTGAGCGGCCGTCGGGGCTCGGGTAATGTCGAGTCATTGCACAGGACAGAGCACGCCCATGACCTCCAAGCTGGAACAACTCAAGCAGTTCACCACCGTGGTCGCCGACACCGGGGACCTGGATGCCATCACCCGCCTGAAGCCGGTCGATGCCACCACCAACCCGTCGCTACTGCTCAAGGCCGCCGCCATCCCGGGCTATGCCGATCTGCTCACGCAGGTGAAGGCCGATGCCAAGGGCAATGTCGACCTGGCTTGCGACAAGTTCGCAGTGGCCGTGGGCTCGGGCATTCTCAAGGTCATCCCGGGGCGTATCTCCACTGAAGTGGATGCGCGCCTGTCGTTCGATGAGCCGGCCCTGCTGGCCAAGGCGCGCAAGCTGATCGAGCTGTACGAAGCGGCCGGGGTTGGCCGTGACCGTGTGCTGATCAAGCTGGCCTCCACCTGGGAAGGCATTCGCGCCGCCGAAAAGCTGGAGAAGGAAGGCATCCAGACCAACCTAACCCTGCTGTTCTCCTTCGCCCAGGCACAAGCCTGCGCCGATGCCGGGGTGTTCCTGATTTCGCCGTTCGTGGGCCGTATTTACGACTGGTACAAGAAGAGCACCGGCAAGGAATACGTGGGCGCCGAAGACCCTGGTGTGCAGTCGGTCACGCGCATCTACGACTACTACAAGGCCAATGGCTACGACACCGTGGTCATGGGCGCCAGCTTCCGCAATATCGGCCAGATCGAACAACTGGCCGGTTGCGACCGCCTGACAATCAGCCCTGAGCTGTTGCAGCAGTTGAGCGATGACCAGGGTGAGCTGCCGCGCGTGCTCAAGCCTGGCAATGCGGGTGAACCCAAGCAACAGCTGAATGAAAGCCAGTTCCGCTGGGCAATGAACGAAGATGCCATGGGCACCGAGAAGTTGGCCGAAGGTATCCGCCAGTTTGCGCGGGACCAGGAAAAGCTGGAGAAGTTAATGGCTGAAAAGGCCTGATACAGTTCGGGTTTGCCTGACGGGCGGGAGGTGTTAAGCATTTTCCGCCCGTTTTGTTTTGCCCTGTTTTAGTTGTGTACTGAATTCCAGGGCCTTTTCGCGGGCTTGCCCGCAAAGAGGCCCGCATAGCCACCCGAGCTGTCGATGACCCCCTCTACCCCATTGCCCCTCGTGCTCGCCGGCCCGGTACTGCGCCGCCTGGAGCCTCAGCGCCTGGCCATCTGGCTGGTCGCCACCCAACCGCTGCAACCCGATTTCATCTGCCCCGCAGGCGAGGCCCAGGTCGATTGCCAGGTTCTCCCGGTCGGCCAACAGGCCTTCATTCACCTGCTGGATATCCACTTCGCAAATCCCCTGCCCTGCAACCAGCTGCTTGACTACGATCTGATGATCAACGGTCAAGGCATCGCCAGTTGGGCGCCACACTTGCTCTACCCCGGTACCCAGCGCCCAAGCCTGGTGCTGCGCGACCGCCTCGACCACTTGCTGCACGGTTCCTGCCGCAAGCCGCACCACCCCGCTGCCGATGGCCTGTTGTGCGCCGATCGCCTGCTCAAGGCCTGCACAAAGCCCGAGGACCGCCCGGCCGTGCTGCTGATGACCGGCGACCAAGTGTACGCCGACGATGTCGCCGGCCCCATGCTGCGCGCCATCCATACCCTGATCGCGCGCCTGGGCCTGTTCGACGAGCAGCTGGAGGGTGCGGTGGTGCCGGATAGCCAGGCGCTGTACCAACACCCGGCCAGTTACTACCACCGCGCCGACCTGCTGCCGGCGCAGGAACACAACGACACCTTGCGCGAGCGCTTTTTCGGCGGCAAACGCAAGCCGATTTTTTCGTCCAGCAACGCCGACAACCACTTGGTGACCTTCGCCGAGGTCATGGCCATGTACCTGCTGGTGTGGTCACCGGTGCCTTGGCAACTGGTGAACCTGGACATGCCCACCGGTCTTACCGACCAGCGCCAGGCCCGTTACCGGCAAGAGCTGCCATTGATCCAGGCGTTTGCCGACAACCTCGACCAGGTGGCGCGGGTGATGGCCCACCTGCCCTGCCTGATGATTTTCGACGACCACGACATCACCGACGACTGGAACCTCTCGGCACAGTGGGAAGAAACCGCCTACGGCCATCCGTTCTCGCGGCGCATCATCGGCAACGCCCTGCTCGGCTACCTGCTGTGCCAGGCATGGGGTAACAACCCGGACGGCTGCAAGCCACTGACCGAGCAATGCCAGGCGCTGACCGGTCAACACCAGGATGCGCTCATCGACGAGTTGTTGCGCTTCCAGGGCTGGCAATTCAGCCTGCCCACAAACCCGCCCCTGCTGGTGCTGGACACCCGCACCCGGCGCTGGCGCAGTGAAAGCAGTTTGGCCAAGCCGTCCGGCCTGCTCGATTGGGAGGCGCTGAGCGAGTTGCAGCAAGCACTGCTCGACCACCCGTCAGCGGTCATCGTGTCACCGGCGCCGATTTTTGGCGTGAAGCTGATCGAGACGGTGCAAAAGGTGTTCAGCTGGCTGGGCTATCCACTGTTGGTGGATGCCGAAAACTGGATGGCCCACCGAGGGGCGGCGCAGGTCATCCTCAACATCTTCCGCCACTCCCGCACACCGGGGCACTATGTGGTGCTGTCCGGGGATGTGCACTACTCGTTCGTCTATGAAGTGCTGATCCGCCACCGCCAGCGCAGCCCGCACCTGTGGCAGGTGACCAGCAGCGGGATCAAGAACGAGTTCCCCCGGCGTTTGCTGGATGTGCTCGACCGGCTCAACCGCTGGCTGTATTCGCCACGCTCGCCGTTGAACTGGTTCACCAGACGTCGGGAGATGGAAGTGGTACCGCGTACGCCCAGCCACAGCAAGGCTGGAGAGCGGCTGTGGAACGGGGCGGGGTTGGGGCAGGTGTTCTTCGACGAACAGGGGCGGCCAGTGCGGGTATTTCAGCTGGATGCCGGCGGCGCTGAAGCAACCGAGTTTGTTGCCGGGCGGTAGCCGGGCGACAGGTCAGCTTCGCTCCAGCGCACTGACCAGGTCATGGAACGCTTCGCGGTTGGAGTCGTTCAGGCCCATGAGGATCTTGTGCGCCTCCAGCACCTTGGAGCGCACCACGTCTTCGTTCTGGTCCTGCGATGGCAGGTCGGTCAGGCATTCCGGGCACGGAATTGGGCGATCGACGATGTTGAACACCTGATCGAAGCCCATCGACTGCAGCAACCGGGAAATGTCCGGGTTGGTGGTAACCACGGTCGGCAGCAAGCCCACCTTCTGCCGCGACAGGATCGACAGCTTGGCCAGCAGGCCCAGGGTGGTGCTGTCGATGCTTTCGGTTTCAGTCAGGTCGATGACAATCGCCGAGAAGTTCAACGCCGTGAAAATCTTCTCGATCGTCGCATCCAGCGCCGAACACAGGGTCAGGCGCACTTCACCGACAAATTTCAGTACGAAGGTACCACTCTGCTCGGCGAACTGGATTCTACCGGTACTCATTGAAGGTTCCTGCTCAACACCAATAGGGCGATATCATCCGGCATCTCCCCAAGCGTAGCCAATCCGAATCGTTGACGCAGCCCATCCAGGCTGCCACCTGCTGCCTTGACGATCTCCGGCAAGGCGGTTTCTTTATCTTTGAGCGTGTCACCCGGCAAAAGGTCCAGAATGCCATCGGACATCAGGCTGAGGCTGAACTGCGGTGGCAACTCGACTACCAGGTCCTGGTAGGTGGCCTCCTCAAACAGCCCCACCGGCAGCCCACGGCCTTCCAGATAGCGGGCGTGATCGGGGGTGTACAGCACCGGCAGCGGCAGATGGCCGCCCACGGCGTAGGTCAGCAGACCGGACTCTTCGTCGATCACACCGCCGACCATGGTGACGTGCTTGCCCAGCTTGCTATTGATCAGGCCGCGGTTGATATGGCTAAGCACTTCCGACGGCTTGAACTCGCGCATCCTGCTGCGCTTGAGCTCGAACATGAGCCGCGTGGTCATGAACTTCAACAGCACAGTGACAAAGGCCGACGACGCGCCATGCCCGGAAACATCGGCGAGGTAGAAGGCAATGCGCCGCTCGTCCACGCGGAAGTAATCGACAAAATCACCCGACAGGTACAGCGACGGAATGATCTGGTGCGCGAAAGCGAACTCGCCGGCTGCCCAGGGGCTTTCCGGCAGCATGTTCATCTGCACCTGGCGACCGGCGGTCTGGTCCTCCTGCAGCAGGTGCAGGCTGGCTTCCAGTTCGCGGTTGGCGGCTTCGAGCTTGTCGCGATAGCGCTGGTTTTCCAGCACCAGGCGCGAACGGTCGAGGGCGCGGCGCACCGAATGCTCGAGTACGGCCAGGTCTTCCAGCGGTTTGATCAGGTAGTCGGCGGCGCCCAGGCGCAACGCTTCAACCGCATCACTCATGACGCCGGCACCAGACACCACGATCACCGGCAACTGCGGCGCGCGCTCGCTGACCTGGCGGATCAGTTCGAGGCCGCCCATCTGCGGCATGCGCAGATCGCAGATCACGAGGTCGGGCTGGTGTTCTTCGAAGACCTGAAGCCCCTGCTGGCCATTACCGGCCTGGAGGACGCTGAAGCCACTGTCTTCAAGATAGGCGGCGAGGCTCGCACGGACCACGTCGTCGTCATCGATGATCAGCAGCGTTGCACTGGTTTTCTGCATGTGGGCGAACGGCGCCGATTTAGGTTGGTGCAGCGGTGTCGGCAAGGCAGACGGCCAGCTACGGGAATTCTTTAGGGTCACACTCTACTTGAGTTGTAGGACAAGAACACCTGCCCGGCAACTCTCCGGCAACTGTCAGAGCTACCTTGTAAGGCGCAGACGGTACTCCCATCCGGCAGGGGTTTCAAGCATGCAAGGGTCGACCTCGCCGCTCTTTACAGGGCAAATCACCGGGAGTTATAAGAAAGTCGACCAGCGCAACCCGATGGGAAGGATGCAGCATGCCCCACACGCCCTCCAGCCACAGCGAGAAACGCGACTTTATCCGTATGCGCATCGACACCGAGGCCAGCCTGCTGCATGAAGGCCAGGTGATTGCGGCGGTGTGCCTGGACCTGTCCAGCGGCGGCATGCAGGTACAGGCACCGCAGCGCTTTCTGGTGGGGGATCATATCGAGGTGCGGATCGACTCAGAGCACCCGGCGCTCAAAGGGCTGCATGCCAGCACCGAAGTGGTATGGATTGCCGACCAGCCGGGCGGGCAGCAGAAGTTCGGGCTGCGGATTCTGGCGATGCACTGAACCTGGGGCCGCGTTGCAGCCCCAGGCCAGCCCACGGATCAGAAGTCGTCTTCGACTTCGCCGTCCTGCACCTTGAACTCGCGGTTCTGCAGGTAGGCGTTGCGAATGAAGATGTACTTGTCACCCTGAATCAGCTTCTCGGCCGACAGCAGGTCGGCACGGGTGTCGATCACGTCCAGGGCGAAGATCGAGTTACGCGTCGGCACATGGTCGATGTAGCGGTAGGGTTTGGTGTAGGTGTCCGGGTATTTGGCTACGCCGTCACGTACGGTGCTCGGCCCCAGCAGCGGGATGACGACGTACGGGCCGCTCGGCACGCCCCAATAACCCAAGGTCTGGCCAAAGTCCTCGTCATTACGTTGCAGGCCCATCTTGGTACCCACATCGAAGAAGCCGCCCAGGCCGAACGTGGTGTTGACGATCAGCCGCGCAGTATCCACGCCCGCTGCATGAGGCTTGAGCTGCAGCAGGTCGTTGGCCAGGTTGGTCACGTCGCCCAGGTTGCGGAAGATGTTGTGGATGCCATCTTCAAGGAACTGCGGGGTGACCGCCTGGTAGCCCTTGGCCAAAGGCTTCAGGGCATAGGTGTCGAGGGTATCGTTGAAACGGAAGATCGGGCGGTTGACCGCTTCCCAGGGATCTTCCTCGGTGGCGGCCTGGGTGGCTGCCACGGGCGCCAGCAGCAAGCTGGCGCAGACACAGGCCTGGGTGACTCGTTCGATCACACTGGCACCGATCCTACGCATAGATGTCTCTCCATCGAATTTCTCGGCCGCACGCGCAACGGGGCGCGCTGCTGGTAAGGCGGCAGTATAGAGGCTTGCGGCCCGATAAACAGCTTTACACATTTTTGCTCAATATTTTGTGAACAACTGTTGCGCGGGCGAGCCTGTCACAGGCCGGTAACAATCAGCGAATAGCCTGCGGACTATTTGGGGGAAGTTGCCATGGACGCTGCACCCGCCTTCACCGCTGTGCTGTTCGGCTTGCGCGGCTGCCTGGTGGAGGCTGCCAATGGCGGCGCCCCCTCACCCGCTCCCGGCGCACTGGCCACCCTCGCCAGCCTGCGTCATCGCCAGGTGCCGTGCATCTGGCTGGATGACCTCACCGCCGCCCACAGCAAACGCCTGGCCCATGTGCTGCCCGACTGGCTGCCAGGGCACCTGGTCAACGGCGTCCGCTGGCCAGCGCCCAACGCCTGCTGGCAGGCCTTGATGAGCCTGGACAGCGAACGCCTGGACGGCTGCGTGCTGGTCAGCGGCGACCCGCGCCTGCTGCAGTCGGGCCTTAACGCGGGCCTGTGGACGGTGGGCCTGGCGGCCTGCAGCCCGCTCTGCGACCGCAGCTCGCAGCAATGGCAAGCCATGAGCACACAAGAACAAGACCTGGCTCGCGGCAAGGCGACGCTGGAGCTGTTCAGCCTGGGCGTGCATTCGGTAATCGACCACCTCGAAGCGCTGGATACCTGCCTGCAGGACATCGCGCAGCGCCGCCGCAAAGGTGAAAAACCCTGATACAGCACCTTTGACACGGATCATGCAAAGCGGCGGCAGGTGGATTACGCTGAAGACAGGCCAGAACCTTTGCCGCTTCGCTGAGGTCCATGGTTTGCCAAGCCATTGATGGAGAACTGCCAATGCCTGCCCGCGAATTGCAAGAGCGCCTGAACAGCTTGCGCGAGCAACTGGACCGCAACGTACCGCTTTCGGAAGAAGAGCTGGCCGCGCTGCACGAAGAAGCGCGCCAGATCGAGGCGCAACTGAAACTTGAGGAAGCCACCCCGGACAACAACCTGGTCGATGGCGTGAACCTGGCGATCGAACGCTTCGAGGCCGACCACCCCGACCTCACCGCCACCCTGCGCAGCATTGCCAACTCGCTGCACAGCATGGGGATCTGAAATAGCCGGGGCTGCGTTGCAGCCCTTGTGCCGCGAAAGGGGCGCAGAGCGCCCCCCAGCGTACGGGAACCTTACTGCCTAACCAGCCGCGTGTTCTGCGGGCTGATCGCCCCGGTGCTGCGGTAAGGGTTGATGTCCAGCCCACCCCGGCGCACATAGCGCGCATACACCGTCAGGTGCTCCGGCTGCAGCAGGTTCTTCAAGTCCAGGTAAATGCGTTCTACGCACTGCTCGTGGAAGTCGGCATGCTGGCGGAAGCTGATCAGGTAGGTCAGCAGGCTGGCATGGTCCAGCGCCCTGCCCTTGTACTCGACCACCACGCTGCCCCAGTCCGGCTGGCCGGTAACCGGGCAGTTGGACTTCAGCAGGTGGCTGTGCAAGGTTTCTTCCACCACCCGCTCCGGGTCGCAACGCAGCAGTTCCGGCTGCGGCTGCTCGTAGTTGCTGATGGCCACATCCAGTGCATCGATGCACAGCCCCGGCAAAGCCACCACACCCTGGGCCTCGACCTCGGCCAAGGTCCGCACTTTCACGCCCACCGGCTTGCCAGCGGCAGCGGACAGGTCTTTTTCCAGGCACGCCTGCAACTCGCCCAGCGAGGCGAACACCGTCTGGTTCAGCGAGTTGAGGTACAACTTGAACGACTTGGATTCGATGATGTTCGGCGAATCAGCCGGAATGGCGAACTCGCCGATCGCCACCACAGGCTTGCCCGACGGCAGCAGCCAGCTCAGCTCAAAACAGTTCCAGTAATCCACGCCCTGCCAGGGCAAGGTCTGCGCGGTAACGCCCAGCTCGGCCCACTTGGCAGTACGCGGGATCGGGAACAGCTGCTCCGGGGAGTAGGTGGCAACGTATTCGCTGGATTTGCCCAGCGGGGAGTGTTCGGCAGCGGGATGCATGGAAACTGACCTAGAGGTTCGAAATTGCCCCTAGTTTACCGGTTTTGCACCCCGCCTTGCAGGGCAAGTCACTCGATGGTCAAGACCCCGACCATACCGGCCTGGTAATGCCCTGGTACGTTGCAGGCAAACTCGATGGGCGCCGACTGGCGGAAGGTCCAGGTCAGCTCGGCGCGCTGGCCGGGCATTACCAGCACGGTATTGCCACCGCCGTGACCATGGCCGCCACCGTGATCCATCATCTGGCTGTGATCCATGCCTTCATGGTTCATGGCCTGGGTGAACATCCTGCCTTGCATGGCGACCATTTCTTTCTGGTGCTCGGCATGCATGGCCTTGTCACCCAGGTTGAACTCGTGCGGCAGCTTGCCCTCGTTGACCAGCACGAAGCGCACCGTCTCACCGGCTTTTACCTGCAGGCTCTTGGGCTCGAAGGCAATGTCTTTGAGCACCACGTCCACCGTGCGGGTGGCTTTGGCCGCCGGGGCCGGCTCGCCGAAGGCGAAGGTTTTCGCCTCGGCAGAAAAGGCTGGCAGGCTGACCAAGGCAAGGGTGGCGGCGATGAACAGGTGTTTCATGATGACTCCGGGCATGCACAACAGTATGAGGCGACCTTAGTCAGGGACGGCTGGCGGCAACCTGACAGGGAGATTACAACGTTGTCAGCTTGAGTGACGACCGGGATAGTCACGTATCATTTCAAGCATCACCCGGCCCTTGCTGGAGGCAAGCTACCCAATGAAATTGCTGATCGTCGAAGACCAGGCCCGCACCGGCCAGTACCTGAGACAAGGCCTGAGCGAAGCCGGCTTCGCCACCGAACTGGCCACCGATGGCGAAACCGGCCAGTTCCTGGCGCTGACCGGTGACCATGACCTGCTGATCCTCGACGTGATGCTGCCCGGCCGGGATGGCTGGCAGATCCTGCAAGCGGTGCGCCAGGCCGGCCTCGACACGCCGGTACTGTTCCTCACCGCACGCGACGCCGTCGAAGACCGGGTGCACGGCCTGGAGCTGGGCGCCGATGATTACCTGGTCAAGCCCTTTGCCTTCTCCGAGCTGCTGGCCCGGGTGCGCACCTTGCTGCGCCGTGGCACCAACCCCGGCCAGGACACCATCCTGAGCTTGGCCGACCTGCGCCTGGATCTGATCCGTCGCCGCGCCGAGCGCGCCGGCCAGCGCATCGACCTGACCGCCAAGGAGTTCGCCCTGCTCGAACTGCTGCTGCGCCGCCAGGGCGAGGTGCTGCCAAAATCGCTGATTGCCTCGCAGGTATGGGACATGAACTTCGACAGCGACACCAACGTGATCGAGGTGGCAATCCGCCGCTTGCGACTGAAGATTGACGACCCGCACACCAACAAACTCATCCACACCGTACGCGGCATGGGGTATGTACTCGAAGAGCGTGCAGATTGATGCGCAGGCTTTCCCTCGGCAGCCGTTTGGCCCTGTTGTTCGCCGCCTGCACAGCAGCCGTCTCGCTTGGTGCCGGCCTGTTGTTCAGCAAGGCCAGCGAGCAGCATTTCGTCGAGCTGGACCAACAATTGCTGGACTCGCGCCTGTCGCTGTTCCGCGCACAACTGGCCGGTATCAGCACGCCGGAAGATTTACAGGCCCGCCTGCCCGCCCTGCACGATGAGCTGAGCCACCAGGCCGACCTGGCCTTGCGCATCAGCGGCAACGATGGCACCACCTGGTTCGAAAGCCGCACAGGGCTGCCGCAGGCACCACGGCCAGCGGGGCTGGCTACCCTGCACGCGCAAGGTACCGACTACCGCAGCCTGGCCGTGCACCTGGCACAAGCCACAACACCGTCGCCGCAACTCACCCTTTACCTGGACATCACCCACCACCAGCACTTCCTGCAAGGCATGCAACGGTTGATCTGGCTAACCGTCGGCCTGTCGGCGCTGGCCACCGCGCTGCTCGGCGCCTGGGCCGCACGCAGTGGGCTACGCCCTTTGCGGCAGATGGGCCAGGTGGCCGCTGGCGTGTCGGCACGTTCGCTCACCACCCGCCTGCCGGTGGCGCAGATGCCCGAAGAACTGGCCGAGCTGGCCACCAGCATGAACGCCATGCTGCAACGCCTGGACGATGCCTTCCAGCGCCTGTCGGCGTTTTCTGCCGACATCGCCCACGAGCTGCGTACCCCCCTGTCCAACCTGCTGACCCACACCCAGGTCACCCTCACCCGCCCCCGCAGCCTGGAGGAGTACCGCGAGGCGCTGCATGGCAACCTGGAAGAGCTGCAGTGGATGGCGCAGATGATCAACGACATGCTGTTCCTGGCCAAAGCCGATCACGGCCTGCTGGTGCCGGGGCAGGCGCCGCTGGCGTTGCATGAAGAAGTGGATGCACTGCTGGAGTACTACGCGCCGCTCGCCGAGGACAGCGGGGTGCAGATGTTGCGTGAGGGAGAAGCCGTGTTGCAGGGCGACCGGCATATGCTGCGGCGAGCGTTGTCCAACTTGCTGGACAACGCCCTGCGGTTTACCCCGGCGGGCGGGCAGATAAGGGTGACGCTGGAGCCGGGGCCTACAATCTGCGTGGCCAATACCGGGCAGGCTATCGACCCTGCGGCGTTACCACGGTTGTTCGACCGCTTCTACCGGGTCGACCCAGCGCGACGGGAAGGCAGCAGCGAGCATGCGGGGTTGGGTTTGGCGATTACCCGGTCGATCGTGCAGGCCCATGGCGGGTGCATCCGGGCGGAATGCGAGGATGGGTGGACGCGGTTTTTGATCGAGTTCACTCAGGATCGTTGAAATTGGGGCTGCTTCGCAGCCCCCAGACTCTCAGGTAAACATCAAACCGCCAGGCCAATCGCCGGCTGCACCTGCGATGCCCGATATGCCGGGTAAATGGTCGCCAAAAAGCTCATCACCAGGCCCGCAGTGCAGATGATCGCCACATCCCCCCACTGCAACTGCGATGGTAAGCTGCTGACAAAGTACACATCCGACGTAAAGATGTGCTGCCCGCTAACCCGCTCCAGCCATCCAACGATCTGGCTGACATTGAACGCCGCAATCACCCCCAGCACGCCACCAATCAACGTACCGACAATGCCGATCAGGCTGCCCTGAACCATGAACGTGCCCATGATCTGCGCCGGCGTGGCGCCCAGGGTACGCAG
The DNA here is from genome assembly GCF_900176445.1 of Pseudomonas sp. URIL14HWK12:I5. NCBI lineage: Bacteria > Pseudomonadati > Pseudomonadota > Gammaproteobacteria > Pseudomonadales > Pseudomonadaceae > Pseudomonas > Pseudomonas sp. URIL14HWK12:I5. The sequence continues at coordinate 101,142 of NZ_FWXQ01000009.1, read as the reverse complement.
GATGGCAATGTCCGGCCCCTTGTCGTTCACCACCATCACCAGGGTGGCGATGATGTTGAACGCGGCCACCGCGATGATCATCATCAGCAACAGGCCGATCATGGTCTTTTCCATCTTCATGGCGCTGAACAGGCTGCCCTGGGTGTGCGACCAGTCATCGGCGCGGTAGGCATCGCCCAGCCCGGCAGCGATGGCCTTGGACACCTGCGGCGCGGCATACAGGTCATGCAGTTTCAACCGCACGCCCTGCACCTGGCCCGGCGCCCAGCGCTGCATCTCACCGGCATCCGCCAGGTGGATGTAAGCCTGCGAACCGTCCAGCTCGGCGCCCACCTTGAAAATACCGACCACGGTCAGGCGCTGCATACGCGGGGTAATCCCGCCCGGCTCCTTGCTGATTTCCGGCACGATCAGGGTCAGCTTGTCGCCGGTGTTCAGGCGAAAGCGACGCGCCGTCAGCTCGCCGATGACCACGCCGAACTCACCCGCTTGCAGGTCCTGCAAGCGGCCCTGCACGATGTGCTGGCCAACGATAGAGACCTTGCCCTCTTCGGCCGGGTCGATACCGCCCACCTGGATCGGCTGCATCGCCCCCTTGTACGACAGCATGCCTTCCATTTCGGTAATCGGCGCTGCCGCCATCACCGCCGGGTTCTGCAGGGCCGCGTCGGCCACCTTGTGCCAGTCGTCCATCGGCTGCACGCCCAGGATGGCAGCATGCGGCACCAGGCCAAGAATGCGCGCGCTCATTTCACGCTGGAAGCCGTTCATCACCGACAACACCACGATCATCGCCAGCACACCCAGCGACAGGCCGATCATCGAGGTCATCGAAATGAACGAGATGAAGTGGTTGCGACGCTTGGCTCGGGTGTAGCGCGCGCCGATGAAAATGGGCAAGGGTCTGAACATGTACGGAATCACCCAGTGAAAACAGGAAAACGGGGCGGCACCTGCCACCCCGGGCAGTCGATCAGATGGCCACCAGGTGGCCGTCGTCGAGCTTCAATACACGGTCCATCTGCCGCGCCAGGTTGAGGTCGTGGGTCACCACGAGGAACGCCGTGCGCGAGGCGCTGGACAGCTCCTGCATCAGCTCCTGGATGCCCTGGGCGGTATGGTGGTCGAGGTTGCCGGTCGGCTCGTCGAGCATCACCAGGCCAGGGCGGTTGACCAGGGCCCGGGCAATCGCCACACGCTGGCGCTCACCACCGGACAGCTCGGCCGGCTTGTGGTTCAGGCGATGGCCCAGGCCCACGCGCTTGAGCAGCGCCTCGGCGCGCTCACGGGCCTCGGGGATGGGCGTGCGGCCGATCAGCAGCGGCATGCACACGTTCTCGATGGCGGTGAACTCTGGCAACAGGTGGTGGAACTGGTAGACAAAGCCCAGCTCTCGGTTGCGCAGCAGGCCACGGGCGCGCTCGCCCAGCGCCGACAGCTCTTCGCCGGCCAGCCAGACGCTGCCCTGGGTCGGCCGGTCGAGGCCGCCCAGCAGGTTGAGCAAGGTACTCTTGCCCGAACCGGAGCTGCCGACAATGGCCACCCGCTCGCCGGCGTGCAGCTCCAGGTTGAGCCCGGACAGCACCTGCACCGACTCCGGGCCCTCGTCGTAGGACTTGCCCAGGTTGCGGCAACTCAGAACGGCTTTATCACTCATGCGCGACTCACTCATAACGTAGCGCCTCTGCAGGCTGGGTGCGGGCCGCACGCCAGGCCGGGTACAGGGTGGCGAAGAAACTCAGGACCAGCGCCGCACCGCAGACCATGTACACGTCCTGGGCCTGGATCTGCGAGGGCAGGTAATCGATGAAGTACACGTCGGCGTTGAGGAACTTGTGCCCGATCAGTTTCTCGATGCCGGCGATCGCCGCACTCACGTTCAGCGCGGCAACAATCCCGACCACGGCGCCGATCAGGGTACCGATCACCCCGATTACCGTGCCCTGGACCATGAAGATGAGCATGATCTGCCCGGGCGTGGCGCCCAGTGTGCGCAGGATGGCAATGTCACCACGCTTGTCGTTCACCACCATCACCAGCGTGGAAATGATGTTGAACGCCGCCACCGCCACGATCAGCAGCAACAGCAGGCCGATCATGGCCTTTTCCATGCGGATGGCCTGGTACAGGTTGCCGTGGGTGCGGGTCCAGTCGCGGCTGTAGTACTCCTGGTCACCCAGCTGCTGGGCAATGCTCCAGGCCACCCGTGGCGCCTGGAACAGGTCGTCGAACTTCAGGCGCAGGCCCTGTACCTGGTCGGGCTTCCAGCGGTGCAGGCGGGACAGGTCGCTGATATTGGTCAGGCCCAGATAGCCGTCGATCTCCCCCGCGCCCACATGGAAGGTGCCCACCACGGTGAAGCGCTTCATGCGCGGGAACATGCCGGCAGGCGTCACGCTGACTTCGGGGGCGACGAAGGTGAGTTTGTCGCCAATGGTCACACCCAGCTTCGCCGCAGCCTTGTCGCCTATCATGATGCCCCACTCGCCCGGCGCCAGCTGGTCGAGGCGGCCTTGCAAGATGAAGTTGTCGATAATCGACACCTCGCGCTCGCGGGCCGGGTCGATGCCGTTGAGCAGCACCTTCTGCACCTTGCCGTCATGGGTCAGCAGGCCCTGCATCTGGGTGAAAGGCGCTACCGCCACCACCTGCGGATTCTGCTTTACTTGTTGGGCAAGGGCAGGCCAGTCGGTTATGGGCTGGCCGCTCTCCAGCGTGGCATGCGGGACCATACCGAGCACACGGGTACGCATCTCGTGGTCGAAACCGTTCATCACCGACAGCACCACGATCATCACCACCACGCCCAGGGCGAGGCCGATCATCGAGGTCAGGGAAATGAACGAGACGAAGTGATTACGGCGTTTGGCACGGGTATAACGCGTACCGATGAATGCGAAAAGAGGTCTGAACATGTCGGGGCTTGTTCGGATGAAAGGGAACGTCCTTGTGGCGAGGCGCCTACGGCGGCTTTACACTCGGACCACCGCCGCTACCTTGGGTTCGCCATGACGACATTAGACGAAGAAGATCGCCGCGAATACTACCGCATCGAAGATCGGATCGCACTTCAAATAAGCCCCCTCAGCGCGGCCGAAGCCCTCGACCCAGATGTGTTGCAAGATGATTCCCCGCTGTTCAACCTGCTCAGCGAACTGCATCTGTCCGACTTCGAGTCGCAGCACCTGCTGCGCCAGCTGAGTGACAAGGACCGCACCCTCGCTGCCTTCCTGCGGGCGCAGAACAAGCGCCTCGACCTGCTTAGCGCGGTGGTTGCGCAAACCCTGCTTGGCGAAGTCGGCCAGCCGCTGCCGGTGGTCATCTCCGAAGGCGGTATCGAATTCGCCCAAGCCACGCAGATTGCCCCCGGCACCCGGGTAAAAGTGAAAATGGTGCTGATGCCGCGCGCCCATGGCCTGCTGCTGCGCGGCAAGGTCACCCATTGCGACCCGCGCCCGGAGGGCGGCTTCGAGGTCGGCACCGAGTTTACCGACATGACCGACGCCCAGCGTCAACTGCTGGCCCGCTACATCCTGCAGCGCCAGCAACAACAACGGCGCCAGCAGCTGGAACAGAACGACCCCGCCTCCTGAGCCTATTTTCCCCTGATTTGAAGGAACGAACGTGACCCTGATCTACGGCCATCGCGGCGCCAAGGGCGAAGCACCCGAGAACACCCTGACCAGCTTTCGCCAGTGCCTGTCCCACGGCGTCACCCGCTGCGAGCTGGACCTTCACCTGTCGGCCGACAACGAGCTGATGGTGATACACGACCCTACCCTCAAGCGCACCACCGGCAAACGCGGCAAGGTGGTCGAGCACCCGGCCGCCGACCTGGTGAAAATCGACGCACGTAAAGGCGGCCCGGGCCATGTGCAGCCCTGCCCTATTCCAAAACTGGAAGAACTGTTCGAGAAGTGCCCGTTCGAGCACTGGCAGCTGGAAGTCAAGAGCGCTTCGCGCACCCGCGCCGCCACCACCGTGCTGGCGATCCGCGAACTGGCCCAGCAATACGGCCTGCTGGACAAGGTAACCATCACCTCCAGCTCACGCGAAGTATTGGGCGCAGCCCAGGAGCTGGTGCCAGACGTGAAACGCGGGCTGGTAGCCGAATACGCCTGGCTCGACCCGTTGAAGGTGGCGCAGAACTACGGCTGCGAGATGCTGGCCCTGAACTGGACACTGTGCACCCCCGAGCGCCTGCTGAAAGCACAGGGCCAGGGCTTGCACGTGTCGGTGTGGACGGTCAACGAACCGGCACTGATGCGCCGGCTCGCTGACTTTGGCGTGGACAGCCTGATTACAGACTTTCCCGGTTTGGCCAAGACCACCCTCGGGTAGGGTTGAAATCGGTCTCTCCGACCGGCTCAGGCCACCGGTCGGAGCCGCTCAAAAAAGCCGGTTCAGGCCATCGTAGGCAGCTACCCGGTAGGCTTCGGCCATGGTCGGGTAGTTGAACGTGGTGTTGACGAAGTACTTCAGGTTGTTGTGCTCACCCGGCTGGTTCATGATCGCCTGGCCGATGTGGACAATTTCCGAAGCCTGGTAGCCGAAGCAGTGCACGCCGAGGATTTCCAGGGTTTCGCGGTGGAACAGGATCTTCAGCATGCCCTGCGGCTCGCCGGCGATCTGCGCGCGCGCCATGCTCTTGAAGAAGGCCTTGCCCACTTCGTACGGCACCTTGGCCTGGGTCAGCTCCTGCTCGTTCTTGCCGATCGAGCTGATCTCCGGAATGGTATAGATGCCGGTCGGCACGTCATTGACGAAGCGCCAGCTGCCATTGTCGACGATGCTGCCAGCCGCTGAACGGCCCTGGTCATGGGCCGCACTGGCCAGGCTTGGCCAGCCGATCACGTCGCCTGCACCGTAGATGTTCGGCACGCTGGTGCGGTAGGCCTCGTCGACCTCGATCTGGCCACGGCCGTTAACCTTGATACCGATGTTCTCCAGGCCCAGCTTGTCGGTGTTGCCGGTACGGCCGTTGCACCACAGCAAGGCGTCGGCCTTGATCTTCTTGCCCGACTTCAGGTGCAGGACAACCCCGTTGTCCAGGCCTTCGACGCGCTCATACTCTTCGTTGTGGCGCACGGTGATGTTGTTGTTGCTGAAGTGGTAGCTCAACGCCTGGGAAATTTCCGAATCCAGGAAGCTCAGCAGCTGCCCACGGTTGTCCACCAGTTCTACCAGCACGCCCAGGCCACTGAAGATCGAGGCGTATTCGCAACCGATCACACCGGCGCCGTACACGATCAGCTTGCGCGGGGTGTGGCTGAGGCTGAGGATGGTGTCGCTGTCGTAGACACGCGGGTGGTGGAAGTCGATGTCGGCCGGGCGATACGGGCGCGAACCAGTGGCGATGATGATGTGCTTGGCGTTGAGTTTTTCCACCACGCCGTTCGGGCACACCACTTCGACGGTTTGCTCGTCGGCAAAGCTGCCGGTGCCGAAGAACAAGTCAACGCGGTTACGGGCGTAGTAGCCAGTGCGCGATGCCACCTGCTTGGCAATCACCTTCTCGGCGCTTTTCAGCACGTCCGGGAACGAGAACCAGCGTGGCTCACCGATGGCACGGAACATCGGGTTGGTGTTGAACTGCATGATCTGCCGCACCGAGTGACGCAGTGCCTTGGACGGGATGGTACCCAAGTGGGTGCAGTTGCCACCAACCTGGCGACGGTCATCGACCATCGCTACCTTGCGCCCTGCTTTGGCGGCGTTCATTGCCGCACCTTCACCGGCCGGGCCGGAACCCAGCACCACTACGTCGTAGTTGTAGACAGCCATGCGTACTCCTTCAGAACTGGCCCGCAAGCCACGGTCGCTCGCGGGGCGCGATCATGCCGCCGGGGCGTCATGAGAAAATTCGGGTGCAGTCTAATCAAGCGTGAACGCCGCGCACATTAACCCTTGGTCGCGTCGTAGGCCAATTTCGCCCGCACTACATATGGTTTACCCATTCCCTGGCGGCAATCATCCCTGCCTGCGCTTTCAATCGCCTTTCACCGCCCGTTCGAATGCGGGCGTAGCTCGGGAGACGAAGCCACCCTCGGCCCGAGTCACCAATACCGCAGCCAGGCCATGCGCCAGGGCAAAGTCCCAGCCACGCTCGGGACCAAGGATCAGCAGCAGCGTCGAATAACCGTCGGCCTGCAGCGCCGAAGCGTGTAGCACGGTGACGGCGGCCAGGTCATGTTGCACCGGGCGCCCCAGGCGGGCATCGAAGGCGTGCGAATAGCGCCGGCCATTCTGCTCGAAATAGTGCCGATAGTCACCCGAGGTTGATACTGAAAGGCCATTGACCGGGATGATCTGGCGTGCGATCTGGCGGTCTTCACGGGGCAGTTCCAGGGCGATGCGCCAAGGGCTGCCGTCAGGTTTGCGGCCGACCGCCTTGAGCTCGCCAGTGGCCTCGGCGACAAAGCGGGTTACGCCCATGGCTTGCAGGCGAGCGGCAATCAGGTCGACGGCATGGCCAGCGGCCATGCTGTTGAAGTCGAGCTGCACCTGGGCGTCCTTGCACAGGGCCTGCCCTTTGATGTGCAAGTGCCGGTAGCCCACGCGCTGGCGCACCTGAGCCAGGGCTTGCGGGTCCGGCACCTGCTCGTGGCGGGCCTGGGGGCCAAAGCCCCACAGGTCGAGCAAGGGCTCGACGGTGAGGTCGAAGGCGCCATCGCTCTGCTCGGCCAGATGCTGGCCAAGGTTGACCAGTTCGAGCATGTCGGGCGGCAGGGCCAGGCACTGGTTGGCGGGCAACTGGTTGAACAGGCTGACAACGGAGTCTGCGCGGTAGGTCGAATAGTGCTGGTCGATGTCGCCCAGGATGGTTTCGACCGCCGCTTGCACCTGCTCCGGCGCCGGGCCGCCGGGCTCACGGACGTACTGGATGCTGTAGCTGCTGCCCATGGTCGGGCCACCCAGGCGCTCCAGGGTAGGGCCTTGGTTGCAGGCGGTTAGCAGCAGGAGGAAGGACAGTAAGGCTTTGCGCAAAAAATCGGTTCCTGGGTGCTTGGCTTGAATTTTGTGGTGTGGCACATATCGAGCGCCGCGCGGGCGGCGCTCGATCTAACAGACGCCACACAACTTACTCCAGGCAAAAAAAACGGGAACCCGAAGGTTCCCGTTTTTTCATTGCCTTACAAGCGCATTAGCGTGGAAACGCTGGCGGGTTCACACCGGCCATCTCTTCCATCACGCGAACCACCTGGCAGCTGTAACCGAACTCGTTGTCGTACCAGACGTACAGAACAACGCGGTTGTCGTTGGCGATGGTGGCTTCAGCGTCAACCACACCGGCGTGGCGCGAGCCGACGAAGTCGGTCGAAACCACTTCCTGCGAGCTGACGTAGTCGATCTGCTTGTGCAGCTCCGAGTGCATGGCGGTCTGGCGCAGGTACTCGTTGATCTCGTCGCGCGAGGTGGCCTTTTCCAGGTTCAGGTTCAGGATGGCCATCGAAACGTTCGGCGTCGGCACGCGAATGGCGTTGCCGGTCAGCTTGCCCTTCAGCACTGGCAGTGCCTTGGCGGCAGCAGTGGCGGCGCCGGTTTCGGTGATGACCATGTTCAGCGGCGCGGCACGGCCACGGCGGCTGCCCTTGTGGAAGTTGTCGATCAGGTTCTGGTCGTTGGTGAACGAGTGAACGGTTTCGACGTGGCCGTTGACGATGCCGTACTGGTCGTTGATGGCCTTGAGTACCGGCACGATGGCGTTGGTGGTGCAGGAAGCTGCCGAGATGATCTTGTCATCGGCGGCGATGTCACCGTGGTTGATGCCGTGCACGATGTTCTTCAGCGCGCCCTTGCCAGGTGCGGTGAGGATCACGCGGGCAGCGCCCGGGCAGGCCAGGTGCTGACCCAGGCCGTCAGCGTCACGCCATACGCCGGTGTTGTCGACGATCAGCGCGTTGTCGATGCCGTACTGGGTGTAGTCGACTTCGCTCGGGCTCTTGGCGTAGATAACCTGGATCAGGTTGCCGTTGGCGGTGATGGTGTTGTTGGCTTCATCGATGGTGATGGTGCCATCGAACGGGCCGTGAACCGAGTCACGACGCAGCAGGCTGGCACGCTTGACCAGGTCGTTTTCGGCGCCTTTGCGCACGACGATGGCACGCAGGCGCAGGCCGTCGCCACCACCGGTCTTCTCGATCAGGATGCGCGCCAGCAGGCGGCCGATGCGACCGAAGCCGTACAGGACAACGTCGGTGCCTTTACGGGCCGAAGCGTTCTGCTGGCCAACCACGTCAGCCAGCTCTTCACGGACGAACTGCTCGGCAGTGCGGCCATTGCCTTCCTGCTTGAACTTGTTGGCCAGCTTGCCCAGATCGACCGAAGCGGCGCCCAGTTTTAGCTCGCTCATGGCCTTGAGCAGTGGGAATGTCTCGTGGACGGACAGTTCGGTTTCGTCGGCTTGACGATGACGCGCAAAGCGGTGCGCCTTGAGGATCGAGATAACCGAACGGTTGATCAGGCTGCGGCCATAAATCGAGCTCACCACGTTGTTGTTGCGGTAGAGCTGACCGATAAGCGGGATCATCGCTTCAGCCAGGGCTTCACGATCGATCCACTCACCAAGACACTGGTCGGGCTTCTGAGTCACGGGAACCTTCCACATGTAGGGACAGAAAAAAGGGGCTACATTATGACGCCCCAACGCGGAACCGGCAATGAGCGCCTGTCGCAGTCACGCAAGCCAGCGTTCATGCCCTTTCAAGCCTGACAGGCGGCACTGGCACCGGTACAATCGGTCTCTTTGCCGCAACGCTTGGAGTGCAATCTCCCGTGTCAGTTCTGCGCCTACCGCAAATGTCGGCCACGGCCGGCAAACAAACCTGGGGCAACCTGCCCGGTGCCGCCCTCAGCCTTGCCATCGCCGAGGCCGCCAGCAGCGCTGGCCGCTTCACCCTGCTGCTGACGGCCGACAGCCAGGCCGCCGACCGTCTGGAACAGGAGCTGCGCTTCTTTGCCCCAGACCTGCCGGTGCTGCCGTTCCCCGATTGGGAAACCCTGCCCTACGACCTGTTCTCGCCACACCAGGACATCATTTCCCAGCGCATCGCCAGCCTGTACCGGCTGCCGGAGCTGAGCCACGGCATCCTCGTGGTGCCGGTCACCACCGCCCTGCACCGCCTGGCACCCACACGCTTTCTGCTAGGCAGCAGCCTGGTGCTGGATGTGGGCCAGACCATCGACGTGGAACAGATGCGTACGCGCCTGGAGGCCAGCGGCTATCGCTGCGTCGACACCGTGTACGAGCATGGCGAGTTTGCCGTGCGCGGCGCGCTGATCGACCTGTTCCCGATGGGCAGCAAACTGCCCTACCGTATCGACCTGTTCGATGACGAGATCGAGACGCTGCGCACCTTCGACCCCGAGACCCAGCGCTCGATCGACAAGGTGGATTCGGTGCGCCTGCTGCCGGCACGCGAATTCCCGATGCAGAAAGAGGAAGTGACCCGCTTCAAGGCGCGCTTTCGCGAGCGCTTCGACGTCGACTTCCGCCGCAGCGCCATCTTCCAGGACCTGGCCAGCGGCATCATCCCCGCCGGTATCGAGTACTACCTGCCACTGTTCTTCGAAGACACCTCGACCCTGTTCGACTACCTGCCAGCCGACACCCAGGTGTTCTCGCTGCCCGGTGTGGAGCAGGCCGCCGAACACTTCTGGAACGACGTACGCGGGCGTTATGAAGACCGTCGCGGCGACCTGAGCCGGCCGCTGCTGCCACCGGCCGAGCTGTTCCTGCCGGTGGAAGACTGCTTTGCCCGGCTCAAGCAGTGGCCGCGGGTGGTGGTCAGCAGCGAAGACCTCGACCCGGGCGCGGGCCGCGAGCGCTTCCCGGCACGCGCCCTGCCCAATCTGGCCATCGAGGCCAAGGCCAACCAGCCGCTGGCCGAACTGGCCAACTTCCTCGACCAGTTCCCCGGCCGCGTGCTGTTCACCGCCGAATCGGCGGGCCGCCGCGAAGTGTTGCTGGAACTGCTCGACCGGCTGAAGCTGCGCCCGCATACCGTCGACGGCTGGGACGATTTCATTACCGGCAGCGAGCGCCTGGCAATCACCATTGCTCCGCTGGACGACGGCCTGGTGCTGGACGACCCAGGCCTGGCCCTGGTGGCCGAAAGCCCGCTGTTCGGCCAGCGGGTGATGCAGCGCCGACGCCGCGACAAGCGTGGCGAAACCGCCAACGACGCCGTCATCAAGAACCTCACCGAGCTGCGCGAAGGCGCGCCAGTGGTGCACATCGACCACGGTGTGGGCCGCTACCTGGGCCTGGCCACCCTGGAAATCGACGGCCAGGCCGCCGAGTTCCTTACCCTGGAATACGCCGAGAACGCCAAGCTGTATGTGCCAGTGGCCAACCTGCACCTCATCGCTCGCTACACCGGTAGCGACGACGCGCTGGCGCCGTTGCACAGGCTGGGCTCGGAGGCCTGGCAGAAAGCCAAGCGCAAGGCCGCCGAACAGGTGCGCGACGTGGCCGCCGAGCTGCTCGACATCTATGCTCGTCGCGCTGCGCGCAAGGGTTATGCGTTTGCCGACCCGTCTGCCGACTACGCCACCTTCAGCGCCGGCTTCCCGTTCGAAGAAACCCCGGACCAGCAAGCCGCCATCGAAGCCGTGCGTGCCGACATGCTGGCACCCAAGCCGATGGACCGTCTGGTGTGCGGCGATGTCGGCTTCGGCAAAACCGAAGTGGCCATGCGCGCCGCGTTCATCGCTGTGCACAGCGGCCGCCAGGTGGCCGTGCTGGTGCCCACCACACTGCTCGCCCAGCAGCACTACAACAGTTTCCGTGACCGCTTCGCTGACTGGCCGGTGACCGTGGAAGTGATGAGCCGCTTCAAATCCGCCAAGGAAGTGGCCGCCGCTGCCGCCGACCTGGCCGAAGGCAAGATCGACATCCTCATCGGCACCCACAAGCTGCTGCAGGACGATGTGCGCTTCAAGGACCTGGGCCTGGCCATCATCGACGAAGAACACCGTTTTGGCGTGCGCCAGAAGGAGCAACTGAAGGCCCTGCGCAGCGAGGTCGACATCCTTACCCTCACCGCCACGCCGATTCCGCGTACGCTGAACATGGCGGTAGCGGGCATGCGCGACCTGTCGATCATCGCCACGCCGCCGGCGCGCCGCCTGTCGGTGCGCACCTTCGTCATGGAACAGAACAAGAGCACGGTCAAGGAAGCGCTGTTGCGTGAACTGCTGCGCGGTGGCCAGGTGTACTACCTGCACAACGATGTGAAAACCATCGAAAAATGCGCCGCCGACCTCGCCGAGCTGGTACCCGAGGCGCGCATCGGCATTGGCCACGGGCAAATGCGCGAGCGCGAGCTGGAACAGGTGATGAGCGACTTCTACCACAAGCGCTTCAACGTGCTGGTGGCCTCGACCATCATCGAAACCGGCATCGACGTGCCCAGCGCCAACACCATCGTCATCGAGCGTGCCGACAAGTTCGGCCTGGCCCAGTTGCACCAGTTGCGTGGCCGGGTCGGGCGCAGCCACCACCAGGCCTACGCCTACCTGCTCACACCCACCCGGCAGAAAGTCAGCGCCGACGCCGAAAAACGGCTGGAGGCTATCGCCAACACCCAGGACCTGGGCGCCGGTTTCGTGCTGGCCACCAACGACCTGGAAATCCGCGGTGCGGGCGAGCTGCTGGGCGAAGGTCAAAGCGGGCAGATCCAGGCGGTGGGCTTCACCCTGTACATGGAAATGCTCGAACGTGCGGTGAAGGCGATTCGCAAAGGCACCCAGCCGAACCTCGAACAGCCACTGGGCGGTGGCCCGGAGATCAACCTGCGCCTGCCGGCGCTGATCCCCGAAGACTACCTGCCCGACGTGCACGCGCGGCTGATCCTGTACAAGCGCATTGCCTCGGCGGCCGACGAAGAAGGCCTCAAAGACCTGCAAGTGGAAATGATCGACCGCTTCGGCCTGCTGCCGGAGCCAACCAAGAACCTGATGCGCCTGACCTCGCTCAAGCTGCATGCGGAAAAGCTTGGCATCAAGAAAGTCGACGCCGGCCCCAATGGCGGCAAGCTCGAGTTCGAGGCCGAAACCCCGGTCGACCCGCTGACCCTGATCAAGCTGATCCAGGGGCAGCCCAAACGCTACAAGTTCGAAGGTGCGACCCAGTTCCGTTTCCTGGTGCCGATGGAGCGCCCCGACGAACGTTTCAACACCCTGGAGGCGCTGTTCGAGCGCCTGACCCCACAGCCTGCCTAAGGAAGATCCATGCGTGCCATCCGTAGCCTGACCCTGCTGCTGGCGCTGTTTGCGCCAGCCGCCTTCGCCGAAGGCCTGTATCAGGTTGAAATGATCCTGGTGCGGCAAAACAGCGTGCCCGCCTTCACCAGCCCGTTCGCCCCGGAAAACTGGAGCGCCGGCGCCCCACGCCTGGAAAAGGACGCCGAGCGCCGCTTGGCGCTGGAGGACGAAGCCACCCGCCTGGAAGCCACTGCCGACTACACCGTATTGATGCACAAGGCCTGGCAGCAGCAGGTGGGCAGCGAGCCCGGCCGCATTGCCCTGGGCGAAGGTACTGAGCAGTTCGGCCACTTCCCCATCGAAGGTAACCTGAGCATCGCCGAAGGCCGCTTCATCACTGTCGAGGCCAACTTCTGGGTCAACCAGCTGGACGGCAACGGCAACGTGCTGCAAAGCGAGCAGTTCAAGCAGAGCAACAGCAACGTCAAGGGCGGCCAGCTGACCTTCCTCGACGGCGGCCACCTGGCCGTACTGCTGAAGGTGACGCCACCGGGTACGCCGAAAATGCCGGTGGTGGACCCGGAGATGATGGAGCAGTGACGTGAGCGAGAGCGATGCGCAGTTCTTTGTGCGGGCGCACAATGGCTGGACTATGTCGTTTGATCGCAAGACCCTGCGGCGCGGTCGGGACTATGCCGATGAAGGCAGAAGCGCGATCGTATCGATCCTGGGCATGACGATCCGCGCTGAGTGTACAGGCTCCGCGGGCCGCACCTACTACCAGCGCATAACCCTGGACATGACTGGAGATGGCCTGGAATGCGAGGGCAGTTGCACGTGCCCTGTAGGTGAAAACTGCAAGCATTGCGCCGCTGCACTTTACCTGCTGGAACAGGGCCCGGATTGCGGCGAAGGCGATCAGGACACCCCGCCTGCACCTGCCGAAACGACCCAGCACTCGCTCGACCTCCCCCCTGAACTCGCCCACTGGGTCGAAACCCTGGAAGTCCCGACCAAGCCCGCTGAACCCGCCAAGCGCAAAGGCCCCTCGCTCTACTACAAGGTCGTTAACGACCATGGCGTTTGCACGCTCAGCGTATCCAAAGGCACCCGCGAAGCCGATGGTCAGCTGAAGCTGGGGCGTGCCAGCTCGCTGCCTGAAATGCTCTATTACACGCCGCGTTATGTCACAGATGAAGATCTGCGCATCCTCAGGTTGATTGACACCCTTGCCAATAATTCCAGCATGCCCATCGCCAGACTGGAAGGTAAACAAGGTGCAGAGCTGTATGAATTCGCACTTGCCAGTGGGCGCTTGATTCATGCCGAGAAACAGTTGTCATTAATCCCTGGGCCGACCCTCCAAGCCGAGTTCCGCTGGATGAGGCTTGAGAACGGCAGCTATCGCGGTTCGTGGCACAATGACAAGCGGATGCATGACGTGGCACTGCCGCTCGACCCGCTCTACTACATCGATACTCAAACGGGTATGACTGGCAAGCTTGAGCATGGTCTTGACCCGTTCATTGCCAGCCAACTGGCAAGCGCACCTACGGTGCCCGAACACTTGATCATCCCCCTGAGCCACCGGTTGAATGCGCTGAATCGCCAGGTGCCAACGCCTACAAGCGTACGCAGTGAAGAAATCGACAGTATTCAACCCAGGCCGCACCTGACCCTCGGCAGCCTCGAATTCAGCGCCTACATGCCCAAGACCGGCCGCATGCAGCGGCAGATGCAGCATCGAGCCGCACTGGCGTTCGACTATGACGGTTTACGCGCCAGCGGCAGCGACGAAAAACCGCTGACCCGCCTGATCAACAACACCAGCCAGCGCATCCGCCGCCAGCCGCAGGCCGAGCAGGCGCTGCGCAAGGTGCTGCTTGACCTGGGCTTCAAGGCCGCCACCCGACAAAGCAAGGCCCTGCCCGACAGCGCCGGCGAGATGTTTCAGCTGCCAGACGACGAAGCTTGGCTGCGCTTTGCCCGCGAAGGCCTGCCCCGCCTGCGCGAGGCCGGGTGGGACATCGACATCCACCGCGATTTCGCCTTCAACCTGCAAGAGGTAGACGACTGGTACGCCACCATCGACGAAGCCCCCGGCCATGAATGGTTCGACCTGGAGCTGGGTATCGTGGTCGATGGCCAGCGCCACAGCCTGCTGCCGATTGTGCTGCAACTGCTGCGCAGCAACCCGGAATTGCTGCGCCCCAGCGAACTGGCCCGGCGCAGCGACGACGAGCACCTGCTGATCGACCTCAACCGCGGCCGCCTCGATGCCTCGGCCCTGCGCGTTGCCCTGCCCTACGGCCGCATCAAGGCCGTAATGGGCACCTTGGGCGAGCTGTACCTGCACGAAGACGTAGCCGGCCCGTCCCTGCGCCTGGACCGCGCCGATGCCGCACGCCTGAACGAGATCGAAGGCTTGCCCCTGCACTGGGAAGGCGGCGCACATGTGCGGGATCTGGGCCGCCGCCTGCGCGACGCCCGCGACTTGCAGGTAGCCCCGCCCACAGGGCTGCAGGCCAGCCTGCGCCCCTACCAGCAACAGGGCCTTAACTGGCTGCAGGCACTACGCGAAATGGGCACAGGCGGCATCCTGGGCGACGACATGGGCTTGGGCAAGACCCTGCAGGCCCTGGCACACCTGCTGCTGGAAAAGCAGGCCGGGCGACTGACCGCTCCCGCCCTGGCAGTGATGCCGACCAGCCTGGTGCCCAACTGGCTGGACGAAGCCCAGCGCTTCGCCCCCGACCTGCGCGTGCTGGCCCTGCAAGGCCCGGGGCGCAGCAAGCATTTCGCCACGCTGCACGAATACGACCTCGTCCTGACCACCTACGCCCTGGTGCCACGCGATCTCGAACACCTGCGCAGCCAACCCTGGCATGTACTGGTGCTGGACGAGGCGCAAAACATCAAGAGCAGCACCAGCAAGGCCGCACTCGCCGTCTACGAGCTGCAAGCCAACCAGCGCCTGTGCCTGACCGGCACGCCAATGGAAAACAACCTGGGCGAGCTTTGGTCGATCTTCCACTTCCTGATGCCCGGCTGGCTGGGTGACCTGAAGCGCTTTAACCAGGACTACCGTACCCCCATCGAGCGCCATGGCGACAACGAGCGGCTGGCCCACCTGGTTACACGCATTCGGCCGTTCCTGTTGCGCCGCACCAAGGAACAGGTGGCCACCGAGCTACCTGCCAAGACCGAGATGGTGCACTGGGTGGAGCTGAGCGACGCCCAACGCGACACCTACGAGGCCGTGCGCGTGGCGATGGACAAGAAAGTGCGCGACGAAATCGCCCGCAATGGCGCCGCCCGCAGCCAGATCGTCATTCTCGACGCCCTGCTCAAGCTGCGCCAGGTGTGCTGCGACCTGCGCCTGGTCAAGGGTGTGGAAAGCAAGGGTAACCAGGCCGACAAGGGCAAGCTGGGTGCGCTGCTGGAAATGCTCGAAGAACTGCTCAGCGAAGGGCGGCGGGTACTGTTGTTCTCGCAATTCACCTCGATGTTGGCGCTAATCGAGCAAGAACTGCAGAAGCGCAAGATCCGTTACAGCCTGCTGACCGGTGACACCCGCGACCGGCGCACGCCGGTACAGCAATTCCAGCAAGGTGAGAGCGACGTGTTCCTGATCAGCCTCAAGGCAGGTGGCGTGGGGCTGAACCTGACAGCTGCGGACACGGTGATCCACTTCGACCCCTGGTGGAACCCGGCCAGCGAGAACCAGGCCACCGACCGCGCCTACCGCATTGGCCAGGACAAGCCGGTGTTCGTGTTCAAGCTGATTACGCGGGGGACGGTGGAGGAGAAGATTCAGCTGTTGCAGCAGGAAAAGGCGGCGCTGGCGGCAAGCCTGCTGGATGGCGGGCAGGCTGGGCAGTGGCGACTGGGGGATGAAGAGATCGAGGCGTTGTTTGCGCCGCTGCCGGGGAAGCGTGGGCGGTGAGTGTTTCGGGGCGCATGACTTGAGGGTTTTGTCGCCCGTCAGATCGAGCGCCGCGCGGGCGGCGCTCGATCTCGGCAACCCCAGAAAACTCAAGACCTAAGCTTCGGCTCAATCAACCAGCTGGGCCTCCTTCAACGCCCCCAGCGCCTCCAGCCAGCGCGGCTGCTGCCGGTAGTCGGTCCGCGCAAACCCTTGCCCACGCATCCGCGCAATTCGCGGCGAGGGCTTCACTTTCATTCGCTGAGCCGCACTCAGCGCCAGCTCAGCCGCCGCCCGGTCGTTACACACCAGGCCCATGTCACAGCCGGCACTCAGCGCCGCCTCGATACGGCTGGCCGCATCACCCACCACATGTGCCCCGGCCATCGACAGGTCATCACTGAAGATCACCCCGTCGAAGCCCAGCTCGCCACGCAGGATGTCCTGCAGCCAGCGCCGCGAGAAGCCGGCTGGCTGGTTGTCGACCTGCGGGTAGATGACATGCGCCGGCATCACCGCTGCCAGCTGCCCGCTCAGGCGGGTGAACGGCACCAGGTCGGCCTGGCGCAGCTGCTCAAGGCTGCGCTCATCGGTAGGGATGGCCACATGCGAGTCGGCCTCGGCCCAGCCATGCCCCGGGAAATGCTTGCCACAAGCGGCCATGCCCGCCGCATTCATGCCGCGAATGAAGGCCCCGGCCAGTTGCGTGGCACGCAGCGGGTCACCCTCGAAGGCGCGGCTGCCAACCACGGCGCTACGCTGGTGGTCCAGGTCGAGCACCGGGGCAAAGCTCAGGTCCAGGCCAACCGCCAGCACCTCGGTCGCCATCAGCCAGCCGCATTGCTCGGCCAGGTACTCGGCATTGTCATTGTCGGCCAGCGCACGCATGGCTGGCAGGCGCACAAAGCCCTGACGCAGGCGCTGCACACGGCCACCTTCCTGGTCTACCGCCAGGATCAGGTCGGGGCGAATGGCGCGGATCGACGCACACAGCTCACGCACCTGGCGCGGGCTATCGATGTTGCGGGCAAAGATGATCAGGCCAGCCACTTCGGGCTGGCGCAGCAAGTGACGGTCTTCGGCGGTCAGCCATTTACCGGCGATATCCACCATCAGGGAGCCTTGCAGGCTGACGGTCATGGGTAATCCTTCATTGAAGACTGAGAGAAGCCCACTGGGGGCAGGCAGCTTGTTCGATGAGCACCGGGCAATGGACCGGCACCCGCTCGAACAGGCTTAGCAAGTCGGTATTACGCAGGCGTATGCAGCCATGGGACAACGCTACGCCCAGGGGTTCCGTATCCGGAGTGCCATGCAGGTAGATATAGCGGCGGAACGTGTCGACCGCACCCAGGCGGTTGACGCCAGGCTCGCAGCCGCTGAGCCAGAGGATGCGGGTGAGGATCCAGTCGCGCTCCGGGTTTTGCGCGTGCAGCTCCGGCGACCACACCTCACCCGTCCAGCGCCGCCCGGCCAATACCGCATTCAGCGGCAGGCCTGCGCCAATCTTTGCCCGCACCTGATGCAGGCCGCGCGGCGTGCACCCCGAACCGTTGCGCTCGCCGGCTCCGTTACGCGCCGTGGACACTGGCACGCGCACGCGTAACTGGCCACGGGCGAAACCGTACAGGCATTGGTCGGCAAGGGAAATGTGCAACAGATCGAGGTCGGGCATGGGCGCTAGCTTAGCCGAAGCGCCCTGCCCCGCCCAGCCTTCAGGCTTTGGCGGTGGTAGCGCTGACGCTGGTCTTGGTACGCGGGCGCAGCTGGGCGCTGGCCATGGCATCATCGGTGACACCGCTGTCGGCACGCATGCCGGCCGCCAGGAACGGCACCATCAGGCGCATCACCTGCTCGATCGAGGTATTGATGCCGAAGTCGGTCTCGGCGATCGCCCGCAGGGCCTTGATACCGGACATGCTGAAGGCCGCAGCACCGAGCATGAAGTGCACACGCCAGAACAGCTCCAGCGGTGGAATGCGTGGCGCGGCCTCGTTGACCAGCAGCATGTAGCGGCGGAATACCTTGCCGTACATGTCTTCCAGATAGCGCCGCAGGTGGCCCTGGCTCTGGCTGAAAGCCAGGCCCAGCAAGCGCATGAAGATCGACAGGTCATTGTTGCTGCGAGGCTGCACCGCCAGCGCCTGCTCCACCAGCATTTCCAGCAGCTCTTCAAGGCTGGGTTTTTGTTCCGGCTTGGCCTGACGCCGCTCGAGTTCACGCTCCAGGCTGGCACAAAACGGGCCGAGGAAGCGCGAGAACACCGCCTGGATCAACGCCTTCTTGGAGCCGAAATGATAGTTGACGGCCGCCAGGTTGACCCCGGCCTTGCTGGTAATCAGCCGCAACGAGGTTTCGGCGAACCCCCTTTCCGCGAACAGCTGCTCGGCAGCATCGAGAATGCGTTCAACGGTTTCCGATTGGGCCATGACTACTCCGGGTACTCCGCCAGACAAACAGGTGTTTGAAACATACGTTTCAGCCCCGCTTCTGTCAAGGCTCGGTGACCGGGCGGTCGCCATTTAAAAGCGCCAGACGGCCGGCTGCAAGCATCACCTCTGCTGTTTATTGCGCCTTTTGGCTTGCAGCGCATCCAGCACTGTATATAATCCCAGTCACTGTACAAAAAGACAGAGCGCTCACCATGTTGAAACTGACGCCACGCCAAGCCGAAATTCTCGCGTTCATCAAACGCTGCCTGGAAGACAACGGCTTCCCGCCGACGCGCGCCGAGATCGCTCAGGAGCTGGGCTTCAAGTCGCCCAACGCCGCCGAGGAGCACCTCAAGGCCCTCGCCCGCAAAGGCGCCATCGAGATGACCCCGGGCGCCTCCCGTGGTATCCGCATTCCCGGCCTGGAAGCCAAAGCCGAAGAAAGCGGCCTGCCGATCATCGGCCGGGTTGCTGCCGGTGCGCCGATCCTTGCCGAACAGCACATCGAGCAATCCTGCAACATCAGCCCCGCCTTCTTCCACCCCCAAGCCGACTATCTGTTGCGCGTACACGGCATGAGCATGAAGGACGTCGGCATCTTCGACGGCGACCTGCTGGCGGTACACACCTGCCGCGAAGCCCGCAACGGCCAGATCGTGGTGGCCCGCATCGGCGACGAAGTGACCGTCAAGCGCTTCAAGCGTGAAGGCAGCAAGGTATGGCTGCTTGCCGAAAACCCCGAATTCGCCCCCATCGAAGTCGACCTGAAAGAACAGGAGCTGGTGATCGAGGGCTTGAGCGTCGGCGTCATTCGCCGCTGATCCAGGAGGCGTCATGCAGCAGTTCATTCACGCACCCGAGCAAGCTCAGTTGCCCCTGTTCGAAGCTTTTCTCGCCCAGCCCGTGCTACCGGGCCTGAAAGCCAGTGAACTGGCACGCAAGAGCAGCCAACCCGAGCTGTTCAGCGAACTGTCGCTGCGCGGCGCCCCTGGGCACTGCCAAAGCCTGCTGGCACCGGTACTGCGCGAGCTGAGCGAAGAGGACGAAGCGCGCTGGCTGACCCTGATCGCTCCGCCCTCCAGCCTGACCCAGGCCTGGTTGCGCGATGCCGGGCTCAACCGTGAACGTATTTTGCTGCTGCAACCTCGCAGCAATCAAAGCCCGCTGCAACTAGCCTGCGAGGCCTTGCGCCTTGGCCTCAGCCACACCGTGGTGAGCTGGCTGGGTAGCGTCAATGCCACTGCACGTCAACAGTTGCTACGCGCGGCCAGTGCCGGAAATGCACAAAGCCTGAACATCCGCCTCGGCTGATGTTCAGGCTTTGCCTGTCACTTCAAAAAGCCTGACACGTTGCTGCACCCTTAGTGCAGCACACGCGGCCCTTCATCACGCTCAAGCTCGCCATCCATCAGGCGACCGGCCATCTGCACGCCCACACTGAGCATGGCCTTGGCCACTTCCACATGCTGGCCCTGCAGGAACACCTTGGCGTCTTCCGAGAAATCCAGGGTTACCAGAGAGCCCTCATCCTCGGCGCGACGCAGTTCGATGCGGCCATCAGGCAACTCGACAATTTCCAGAAACGACGTAGACATAAATGGCAGTTCTCCGCGAAAGGCCGCTAGTGTATCAGCCGTTGCGACTATCAGCACTCACTCAACGCATCGCGGAAACGTCTCACCAAGCCCTTGAGGTTGCTGCGCCAGCTTTCCAGCTCGGCACGCGACAGTGCAGGATGCTCGGGCTCATCGAGATTGACGGCCTGGATCAGGGGTTGGGTAACGTCAGTTTTCGGCGCCTTCTTCGCGACAGGTGGTCGGAACAAATCGGCATAAGCACCCAGCATTTGCGCCAGCCAGGTTTCGCGCTGGCGGGCGATTTCCAGTAGCTCAGCCACTTCCGGGATGGCGATGCCGTTCAAGGCATCGTCAGCCAGGGCTTGCTCGACCGTTGCAACAACCGGCAGGCGGTAGAAGCCGCCGATCTCATGACACAGGCCCAGCAGCGCGCCGTACAGATGGAACAGCGCCGATTCGCGTTCGGCCTGCACCAGGCCTTGAGCGTTCATGGCCTGGCTTTGCTCGGCCTTGGCCATGGACTCCAGGGCGAGGCCGGCGAAGAACAGTTTCTGGTTGGTACGGGTATACAGTTCCTGGGCCATTTCAGTGGCCTCCCTAAGGCTGCAAGGCGAGTACATGCATCATAAATGATTGGGGCCGCAAAGCGGCCCCAATTGCTGCACTGAAGAATCAGCGCTTGTCTTCAACCTTCCACGCATTCCCGTCGTAGAACGCCTTCCAGCCGGTCGGCTTGCCATCAACCTCGGACTGCACGTACTGCTCCTTGGTCTTGCGGCTGTAGCGGATTACCGCCGGGCGGCCTTCCGGGTCTTTCTGGGGCGCTTCGCACAGGAAGTGGTACTTGGGGTCGATCTCATGCTTGTGCGGCACAATCTCCAGCACCAACGGCGCACGGGTTTCGCGGTTTTTCGGGAACTGGCTAGCCGCCAGGAACAACCCCGAAGCGCCGTCACGCAGCACGTAGGTGTCGTCGACCTTTTCGCACTTGAGTTCAGGCATGTCCACCTTGTCCATCTTCGGTGGCGCAGCCTCGCCGCTCTTGAGCAGCTTGCGGGTATTCTTGCATGCCGGGTTGGTGCAACCGAAGAACTTGCCGAACCGGCCGGTTTTCAATTGCATCTCGCTGCCGCACTTGTCGCACTCCAGGCTAGGCCCTTCGTAGCCCTTGATGCGGTAGTTGCCTTCCTCGATCTCGTAGCCGGCGCAATCCGGGTTGTTGCCGCAGATGTGCAGCTTGTGCTTCTCGTCCAGCAGGTAGGCGTCCATCGCCGTGGCGCAAATCGGGCAGCGGTGCTTGCCCAGCAGCACGCGCGACTCCGACTCACCCTCGTCATCAGCGGCAATCTCGTCACCCGGCACCAGGTTGACGGTGGCCTTGCAGCGCTCTTTCGGCGGCAGGCTGTAACCCGAGCAACCCAGGAACACACCCGTGGAAGCGGTGCGGATCATCATCGGCCGGCCACATTCCTTGCAGGCAATGTTGGTCATGGTCGGCTGGTTGGCGCGCATGCCGTTTTCGCTGGACTCGGCAGTCTGCAGCTTCTTGCTGAAATCGCCGTAGAACTCGTCGAGCACGTTCTTCCAGTCACGCTCGCCTTGGGCTACGTCGTCGAGGTTCTCTTCCATGTCGGCGGTAAAGCCGTAGTCCATCAGATTGGAGAAACTCTCGGATAACCGCTCGGTCACGATGTCGCCCATCTTCTCGGAATAGAAGCGGCGGTTGTGCAAGGTCACATAGCCACGGTCCTGGATGGTCGAGATGATCGCCGCATAGGTCGACGGGCGACCAATGCCGCGCTTTTCCATTTCCTTGACCAGGCTGGCTTCAGTGAAGCGCGCCGGCGGCTTGGTGAAGTGCTGGCTCGGGTCGATCTGGATCAGCTTCAGCGCTTCGCCCTGGACCATTTCTGGCAGCACGTCGTCTTCGCCCGGCTTGCTCTGCTGTGGCAGCACGCGGGTGTAACCGTCGAACTTGAGAATGCGGCCCTTGGCGCGCAGCTCGAAGTCGCCAGCCGCCACGGTGACGCTGGTGGACAGGTACTGCGCCGGCGGCATCTGGCAGGCCAGGAACTGGCGCCAGATCAGCTCGTACAGGCGTTCGGCGTCACGCTCCATGCCACTGAGCTTGGTCGGGTGGGTATTCACGTCAGAAGGACGAATCGCTTCGTGCGCTTCCTGAGCGCCTTCCTTGCTGCCGTATACCAGCGGTGCTTCCGGCAGGTACTGCTTGCCGAACTCGCGCTCGATGTAGCTGCGCGCCATGTCCAGGGCATCGGCCGACAGGTTGGTCGAGTCGGTACGCATATACGTGATGTAGCCGGCTTCGTACAAACGCTGGGCCATCATCATGGTTTTCTTCACCCCGAAGCCCAGGCGGTTACTGGCCGCCTGCTGCAGGGTGGAGGTAATGAACGGTGCCGATGGCTTACTGCTGGTCGGACGGTCTTCACGCTTGACCACGCTGTAGCTGGAAGCCTTGAGCTTCTCCAGCGCAGCCATGGCCTGGGCTTCGTTCAGCGGTTTGAACGCCTCACCCTTCTCGCGCGCCACCTCGAAACGCACCTTGGCGTTTTTGGCGGTGCCCAGGTCGGCGTGGATCTCCCAGTACTCTTCCGGGATGAACGCACGGATTTCGCGCTCGCGCTCCACCACCAGCTTTACCGCCACCGACTGCACGCGGCCGGCAGACAGGCCACGGGCAATCTTGGCCCACAGCAGCGGCGAAACCATGTAACCGACCACACGGTCGAGGAAACGGCGCGCCTGCTGGGCGTTGACCCGGTCGATATCCAGCTCGCCTGGCTGCGAGAAGGCGTCCTGGATGGCCTTCTTGGTAATTTCGTTGAACACCACGCGCTTGTAGCGGGTGTCGTCACCCCCGATGGCTTCGCGCAGGTGCCAGGCAATGGCTTCCCCTTCGCGGTCCAAGTCGGTTGCGAGATAGATGGTGTCGGCATCCTTGGCCAGGCGGCGAAGCTCTTCGATCACCTTTTCCTTGCCAGGCAGGATCTCGTACTTGGCCTTCCAGCCATGGTCAGGGTCGACACCCATGCGTGCCACCAGCTGGCGACGGGCCTTTTCTTTTGGCGAAAGGGCCGGAGCCTCACCCGCAGCCTTGCCACGCTTGGCGGCTGGCTCTTTGCTCGCGCTGGCCGAACCGCTGGTGGGGAGGTCTCGGATATGGCCGATACTCGACTTCACCACGTACTGGTTGCCCAGGTACTTGTTGATGGTCTTGGCCTTGGCCGGGGATTCCACAATGACCAGCGATTTGCCCATGGATCGGAGTATTCCTGAATCTGAAGATGAAAAACGCGTCAGGTGCCAGACGCGGCACCGCTATATATAGTGGCAAAAGTGTGAGGTCAAGCTCGAACGATCATGCGTGCGACTTGCTCAGCAACCCGGGCAGCCCCTCTTCGGCCTTGACCAAAGCAAAGCGTGGCACCTGCTCGCCGTCAACCTCGACAGACTCCTGGAACATCGAAAGTGGCCGTACCCAGAAGCTGTAATCACCATACAGGCACTGGTAGAACACCATCCACTCTTCGCTCTCGGAGTGCCGTGCAACACTGAAGACACGGTACTCAGGCCCTTTGTAATGCCGGTATACGCCTGGTTGCATCTGCATGTTGCCCACCCTCTTGACTTGAACCTGAAAAAAACAAAAACCGGGGCACAAGGCCCCGGCTGCTGTCCTGCTACGCGATCAGACGCGTTCGAAGACAGTGGTGATACCTTGGCCGAGGCCGACGCACATGGTCGCCACCCCCAGGGTACCGCCATTCTGCTTCATGACGTTGAGCAGGGTGCCCGAAATACGAGCCCCGGAGCAACCGAACGGGTGGCCCAAAGCAATGGCGCCGCCGTGCAGGTTAACCTTCTCATCCATCTTGTCGAGCACTTTCAAGTCTTTCAGCACTGGCAGGGCCTGTGCGGCGAAGGCTTCATTGAGCTCGATGAAGTCGATATCGGCCATGGTCAGGCCGGCACGCTTGAGGGCTTTCTGAGTCGACGGCACCGGGCCATAGCCCATGATTGCCGGGTCGACACCGGCCACCGCCATCGAACGAATCACCGCCAATGGCTGGATGCCCAGGTCCATGGCGCGCTGGCCAGACATCACGATCATGCACGAGGCGCCGTCGGTGATCTGCGACGAGGTACCGGCAGTAACGGTGCCGCCTTTCGGGTTGAACGCAGGCTTGAGCGATGCCAGGCCTTCGAGGGTGGTTTCCGGGCGAATGGTTTCGTCGAAATCGAACACCTTCAGGAAGCCGTTCTCGTCGTAGCCCTGCATCGGGATGATCTCGTCCTTGAACTTGCCTTCGACCGTGGCCTTGTGGGCCAGCTGGTGCGAACGCAGGCCGAACAGGTCCTGCTGCTCACGGGTGATGCCGTGCATCTTGCCGAGCATTTCCGCAGTCAGCCCCATCATCCCGGAAGCCTTGGCGGCGTGCAAGGACAGGTGCGGGTTGGGGTCGACGCCGTGCATCATGCTGACGTGGCCCATGTGCTCCACGCCACCGACCACGAACACATCACCGTTGCCGGTCATGATCGCCTGGGCAGCCGTGTGCAGCGCGCTCATCGACGAGCCACACAGGCGACTGACGGTCTGGGCTGCGGAAGTGTGCGGGATCTGGGTCATCAGCGAGGCCATGCGGGCGATGTTCCAGCCCTGCTCCAGGGTCTGGTTGACGCAGCCCCAGATCACGTCCTCGACCTCTTTCGGGTCGACCTTGTCGTTGCGTTCCAGCAGCTTGCTGATCAGGTGCGCCGACATGTCTTCGGCGCGGGTATTGCGGTGCATGCCACCCTTGGAGCGGCCCATTGGCGTGCGACCGAAGTCGACAATCACCACGTCTCTTGGATTCAGGCTCATATCAAATCTCTCGCTCTAGCTCGTTGACCGCTCAGTTGAAGAAGCGCTGGCCGTTCTTGGCCATTTCACGCAGCTTGGCGGTCGGGTGGTACAGCGGCCCCAGGTCGGCGTACTGATCGGCCAGGGCGACGAATTCAGCCACACCGATCGAGTCGATATAGCGCAGCGCACCACCGCGGAAGGGAGGGAAACCAATGCCGTAGACCAGGCCCATGTCGGCTTCGGCGGCGGTTTCGACAATGCCGTCTTCCAGGCAACGCACGGTCTCCAGGCACAGCGGGACCATCATCCAGTTGATGATGTCTTCGTCGGTGACGTCACGCTGCTCGAAGACGACAGGCTTGAGCACGTCCAGCACGGTGGCGTCGAAGACTTTCTTCGGCTTGCCGCGCTTGTCGGTTTCGTAGGCATAGAAGCCCTTGCCGTTCTTCTGGCCCAGGCGGTTGGCTTCGTACAGCGCGTCGACGGCCGAGCGGCGCTCGTCTTTCATGCGGTCCGGGAAGCCTTCGGCCATCACGTCGCGGCCGTGGTGGCCGGTGTCGATGCCGACCACGTCCATCAGGTACGCCGGGCCCATTGGCCAGCCGAACTTTTCCATCACCTTGTCGATACGCACGAAGTCGACACCGGCGCTGACCAGCTTGGCAAAGCCGCCGAAGTACGGGAACAGCACACGGTTGACCAAGAAGCCCGGGCAGTCGTTGACCACGATCGGGTTCTTGCCCATTTTCTTGGCGTAGGCCACGGTGGTGGCGACCGCCACTTCACTGGATTTCTCGCCTCGGATCACTTCCACCAGCGGCATCATGTGCACCGGGTTGAAGAAGTGCATGCCGACGAAGTTTTCCGGGCGCTTGAGCGCCTTGGCCAGCAGGTTGATGGAGATGGTCGAGGTGTTGGAGGCGAGAATCGCATCATCCTTCACCTGGCCTTCCACCTCAGCCAGCACGGCCTGCTTCACTTTCGGGTTCTCGACCACGGCTTCGACGACGATGTCGACATTGGAGAAATCGCCATAGGACAGGGTCGGGCGAATGGCGTTGAGCGCCTCGGCCATCTTGGCCGGGGTCAGGCGGCCCTTCTCGACGCGGTTGCCGAGCAGCTTGGAAGCCTCGTTAAGGCCCAGCTGGATGGCTTCCTCGCGGATATCCTTCATCAGGATCGGGGTGCCCTTGACCGCCGACTGGTAAGCGATACCGCCACCCATGATGCCAGCGCCGAGCACGGCAGCCTGCTTCACGTCGTGGGCGATTTCGTCATGCGCCTTGGCCTTGCGCTTGAGCTCCTGATCGTTCAGGAACAAGCCGATGAGGCTTTCGGCAACCGAGGTCTTGGCCAGCTTGGCAAAGCCTGCGGCTTCGACCTCCAGCGCCTTGTCGCGGCCGAAGTTGGCAGCTTTCTGGATGGTCTTGATGGCTTCGACCGGTGCAGGGTAATTCGGGCCGGCCTGGCCAGCGACGAAGCCCTTGGCGGTTTCGAAGGCCATCATCTGTTCGATGGCATTGAGCTTGAGCTTTTCCAGCTTCGGCTGGCGCTTGGCTTTGTAGTCCAGCTCGCCGCTGATGGCGCGCTTGATCAGGTCCAGAGCACCGGCCAGCAGTAGCTCAGGGGCGACCACAGCGTCGACGGCACCCACTTTCAGGGCGTCTTCGGCGCGGTTTTCCTTGCCGGCGGCAATCCACTCGATGGCGTTGTCCGAACCGATCAGGCGTGGCAGACGCACAGTGCCGCCGAAGCCCGGGTAGATACCCAGCTTGACTTCCGGCAGGCCGATCTTGGCGCTGGTGGACATGACCCGGTAGTCGGCGGCCAGGCACATTTCCAGGCCACCACCCAGGGCGATGCCGTTGATGGCGGCAACGGTCGGCACTTCGAGGTCTTCGAAGGCGTTGAAGATGCGGTTGGCTTCCAGGTTGCCGGCGACCAGTTCGGCCTCGGGCAGCTTGAAGTTGTCGACGAACTCGGTGATGTCGGCGCCGACGATGAACACGTCCTTGCCACTGCTGACGATCACGCCCTTGACCGAGGCATCGGCCTTGATGGCATCGACGGCCTGGCGCAGCTCGTTCAGGGTCAGGCGGTTGAACTTGTTGACGGACTCACCCTTGAGGTCGAACTTGAGCTCGACGATGCCACTTTCAAGAGCCTTAACCGTGATGGCTTTACCTTCGTAAATCATCAACTGATCTCCACGATATGGAAGCTGAACTGTACACGCCGATCGCTGCAGCAAAAGCAGGCCTAACTGCCCCGCCCCAGGCACACCCGTCAGCGCGCTAGTCGGAAGTATGGCTTGGCGTCACGACATACAAACGCTCAATTCATACGCCCGTTTGATTTGGGTGTGCACACATTCTCCGAAAAGATCGGCGTTGTCAAATGCTCACGAGCATGGCGAAAACGCGACTTTCCAGTCATTTTGTATCGTCTTGGTACAAAACATGATGACAGTGATCGCCGGCCATTCATGTCAGCGATTGACCACAGCCACTTGCAGTGTGCTGCAACTTTCCGCTTGCACGGCAACCCCGGGCGGCTACACTGCCACTTGCTTGAATGAATACCCGGCCTGCCTGGCCTTTTCTGCGCAGCAGAACGCAAAGCGGCGACTTGGCACCCCACCCTTCAGGGTTCTGCCAAGCCGCCGCTTTGTCGTTTCAGGCCAGATTAACCGGGCTGATGCCTACCCGCCCCTAGAAGGCGTATGAGCATGACTCAGGCGAGGGTTTCAAGGACGTAGGCAACATCCTGCAATACAGCCGTATCGCCCCGCTCAGTCCAGTACAACGCGATCATCCGAGCATCCGCCTCGACCTTGTAAACGCTCGCCGGCAAGCGCGCCAGGGCCTCCACGAAGCGCGGGTCTTCGCAGGGTTCACGCCACTGGTTCCACCACACCCCCGGGCTGACCTGCCAGAAACTGAAGCTGTCCTCGTGCCCACGGCGCCGGGCGCGGTGGTACTGCGGGCAAGGGCTTGGCGGCTCCTTTTCCAACCAGTGCGGCCATTGCTGCGGCGCCAGCTGCATGGCCAGGCCCATGCGCCGTGCTTCCAGGCGCAGTTTCATCTGCTCGCTCTGTTTGCGCGAGGAACGCAGCCAGGAAAGCGGGCTGAGAATCAGCGCAAGGATTGACACCACCAGCAATACCGTCATATCAGTAGATCCCATAAAGCGTTGCAAATGAGCTGGTTAGCCATTTTTCACGGAAGACCCGCCCGAAAGCGACCATACTTCTTCTATCGCGATTGTCAGGAGTACCGCTCATGCAATACGAACATTTGTTGGTCGCCGTCGACCTGACCGAAGAATGCGACCCGGTGATCAAACGCGCCATGGCGCTGGCCGCGCCTTCGAACGCCAAGGTGTCGCTGGTGCACATCGTCGAACCGATGGCCATGGCGTTCGGCGGTGACGTGCCAATGGACCTGTCGCAGCTGCAACAGCAGCAGTTCGACCAGGCCAAGGAGCGCATGGACCGCCTGTTCAACAAATACCCGGGCATCAACCGCGGCGACTCACACCTGACCTATGGCCAACCGCGCCAGGAAATTCACCAGCTGGCCAAGGACCAGAAATGCGACCTGATCGTGGTCGGCAGCCATGGCCGACACGGCCTGGCGTTGCTGCTGGGTTCCACGGCCAATGATGTGCTGCATGGGGCGCCGTGTGATGTGCTGGCGGTGCGGTTGCTGAAGAAGGAATGATTTAACCTGTACCGGCCTCTTCGCGGGTAAACCCGCGAAGAGGCCGGTACAGGTTAAAATCTGATCAGCCTTCCAGCTCAGCCCAGCGCTCTACCAGTACATCCAGCTCACCCTGCAGCTTCTCGATCTTGGCCAGCACCGCCGAAGTCTCCGCAATCGGCCGCTGATAGAAGCCCGCTGCATTCACTTCTTCCTGGGCTTCAGCCATGCGCTGCTCCAGCGCGTCGATCTGCCCCGGCAGCATCTCCAGCTCACGCTGCAGCTTATAGCTGAGCTTCTTCTTCGATGCCTCTTCCGCCACCGGCGCAGCAACAGGCGCAGGCTTGGCCTCGACCTTCTCCACCACCGCACTGTTGAGGGCCGACTTGCCGCCCTTGCTCTCGGTCACGCCCAGCAGCTTCGGCGAGCCACCCTGGCGAATCCAGTCCTCATAACCACCGACATACTCGCGCACCTTGCCCTCGCCTTCGAACACCAGGGTGCTGGTAACGACGTTGTCGAGGAAGGCCCGGTCGTGGCTGACGATCAGCACAGTGCCCTTGTAGTTGGACAGCACCTCTTCGAGCAACTCGAGGGTTTCCACGTCCAGGTCGTTGGTCGGTTCGTCGAGCACCAGCAGGTTGGCCGGTTTGCTGAACAACTTGGCCAGCAGCAGGCGCGCACGCTCACCACCCGACAGCGCCTTGACCGGCGTACGCGCACGCTGCGGGCTGAACAGGAAGTCGCCCAGGTAGCTCAGCACGTGGCGGTTCTGGCCGTCGATCTCGATGAAGTCACGGCCTTCGGCCAGGTTGTCGATCACGGTCTTTTCAAGGTCGAGCTGGTGGCGCATCTGGTCGAAATAGGCCACTTCGAGCTTGGTGCCGCGCTCTACCTTGCCTGCGGTCGGCTCAAGGTCGCCGAGCATCATCTTCAGCAAGGTCGTCTTGCCAGTACCGTTGGCGCCCAACAGACCGATACGGTCCTCGCGCTGCAGGACCATGGAGAAGTCCTTGACCAGCATCGGCCCGTCAGGGTGATGGAAGCTGACGTTTTCCAGCACCATCACCTGCTTGCCGGACTTTTCCGCCGCTTCGATCTGGATATTGGCCTTGCCCTGGCGCTCACGGCGCTCGCCACGCTCCACACGCAAGGCTTTCAGCGCACGCACACGGCCTTCGTTGCGGGTACGACGGGCCTTGATGCCCTGACGAATCCACACCTCTTCCTGGGCCAGACGCTTGTCGAACAGCGCATTGGCGGTTTCTTCGGCGGCCAGTGCGGCCTCCTTGTGCACCAGGAAGCTGGCGTAGTCGCCGTTCCAGTCGATCAGGCCGCCACGGTCCAGCTCGAGGATGCGTGTGGCCAGGTTCTGCAGGAAGGAACGGTCGTGGGTAATGAACAGCACCGCACCGTTGAAGCCGCGCAGGGCTTCTTCGAGCCAAGCGATGGCACCGATGTCCAGGTGGTTGGTGGGCTCGTCGAGCAGCAACAGGTCGGGCTCGGACACCAGCGCCTGAGCCAGCAGCACCCGGCGGCGCCAGCCACCGGACAGCTCGGCCAGGGTCTTGTCGGCGGGCAGTTGCAGGCGGCTGAGTGTGCTCTCCACCACCTGCTGCAGGCGCCAGCCATCACGGGCTTCCAGCTCGTGCTGGACGTGCATGAGCTTTTCCAGGTCTTCGTCACCCTGGATGTTCATGCTCAGGTGGTGGAACTGCGCCAGCAACTCCCCCACGCCGTCCAGGCCAGCGGCCACCACATCGAACACCGTACGTTCGTCGGCCACCGGCAGTTCCTGCGGCAATTCGCCGATCTTCAGGCCCGGGGCACGCCAGATTTCACCGTCATCGCCCTTCTGCTCGCCCTTGACCAGGCGCAGCATGCTCGACTTGCCGGTGCCGTTGCGGCCGATGATGCACACCCGCTCGCCACGAGCGATCTGCCAGGACACTTTGTCCAGCAGCGGCATGGCGCCGAATGCGAGGGACACATCGCTGAATTTGAGCAGGGTCATGTTGGTCTCCATAAATCGGGCGCGCATTCTACCTGACTTGGCCCTCGACGGCATCCGCCAAGCCAACCGGCGAGTGCCTGGCGACATCTGGTCGAACTTAATATCCCGATACAAGCACAGTGCTTTCACCCGCTGCCGGCAAACAGCTAAGCTAAGGCAATAGCTTTCAACAGTGCTGGCTCCGCCGTCACTTCCCCATGGTTCAACTGCCCGGACGTATCATGCGCAGCCGCCTGTTACATATTGCATCCTGCCTGCTGCTTACCGCTGCCACCTGCGCGGCGCAGGCCACCGACCTGACCCTGCAACGCCAGTACTACGACGAGGCCAAGCGTGCGCTGGCCAAAGGCGACAAAGGCCCGTACCTGCGTTATGCCCAGGCCCTGAACGACTACCCGCTGACGCCCTATCTGGCCTACGACGAGCTCACCGCCCGCCTGAAAAGCGCCAGCAACCAGGAAATCGAAGGCTTCCTCGCCAAGCATGGCGACCTGCCTCAGGCCAACTGGATGAAACTGCGCTGGTTGCGCTGGCTGGCCGAACGGGGCGAGTGGGACACCTTCGTCAAATATTACGACCCCAAGCTCAACTTCACCGAGCTGGACTGCCTCAACGGCCAGTACCAGCTCAGCCATGGGTTGCGTGCCGAGGGCTACGCCACGGCCGATAAACTGTGGAACGTCGGCAAGTCACAACCTGCCGCGTGCGACACGCTGTTCGGCATGTGGGCCGCCGAAGGCCAGCTGACCGAGGCCAAGCGCTGGGAACGCACCAAGCTTGCGGCCCAGGCGCGCAACTACGCGCTGGCCAATAACCTGGTCAAGACCCTGACCACCCTCGGCCCGCAAGGGCGCCTGCTGGTCGACGTGGCGCAAAAACCGGAGCTGCTCAACCAGCCGTCGCGCTTCACCCCGGTCAACGAAGCCATGTCCGACGTGGTCAGCCTCGGCCTGCGCCGCCTGGCCCGCCAGGACCCGGAGCGGGCCATGGCCTTGCTGGACGATTACGCCCAGCGCATGCACTTTTCCCGCGACGAGAAGGTGGCCATCGCCCGTGAAATCGGCCTGACCCTGGCACGCCGCTACGACCCGCGCGCCCTCGACCTGATGACCCGCTACGACCCAGAGCTACGCGACAACACCGTCAGCGAGTGGCGCCTGCGCCTGTTGCTGCGCCTGGGCCGCTGGGAAGACGCCTACGAGCTGACCAAGCGCCTGCCCCAGGACCTGGCCAGCAGCAGCCGCTGGAAGTACTGGCAGGCTCGCAGCCTGGAGCTGGCACAGCCGAACAACCCGCAGATCCCGCTGCTGTACAAGACCGTGGCGCGTGAGCGCGACTTCTATGGCTTCCTGGCTGCGGACCGGGCACAAACACCGTACCAGTTGAACAACAAGCCGCTGCTGCTAAGCCCGCAACTGGTCAAGAAGGTACGCAACACACCCGGCATCCAGCGCGCGCTGGAATTCCACGCCCGCGGCCAGATCGTCGAAGGCCGCCGCGAGTGGTACCACGTCAGCCGCCACTTCACCCGCGACGAAATGGTTGCCCAGGCGCGCCTGGGCTATGAGCTGCGCTGGTACTTCCCGGCTATCCGCACCATCAGCCAGGCGCAGTATTGGGACGATCTGGACATCCGCTTCCCGATGGCCCACCGCGACACACTGGTGCGCGAAGCCAAGGTCCGCGGCCTGCATTCGAGCTGGGTATTCGCCATCACCCGCCAGGAAAGTGCATTCATGGAGGATGCGCGCTCGCCGGTGGGTGCCAGCGGCCTGATGCAACTGATGCCGGCCACAGCCAAGGAAACCGCTCGCAAGTTCAGCATCCCCCTGGCGTCACCGGCGCAGGTACTGAACCCGGACAAGAACATCCAGCTGGGCGCCGCGTACCTGAGCCAGGTGCACAGCCAGTTCAACGGCAACCGTGTGCTGGCTTCGGCGGCCTACAACGCAGGGCCCGGGCGCGTTCGCCAGTGGCTGAAAGGCGCCAAGCACCTGAGCTTCGATGTGTGGGTGGAGTCGATCCCGTTCGACGAAACACGCCAGTATGTGCAAAACGTGCTGTCGTATTCGGTGATCTACGGGCAGAAGTTGAATTCGCCACAGCCGCTGGTGGATTGGCACGAGCGGTATTTCGATGACATGTAAGGTTCGCCGAGCCTGAACCGGCCTCTTCGCAGGTAAACCCGCGAAGGGGCCAATACGGACAAACAGTTATTCAAGGACTTCCACTTTCATCCCCACCTCAAGCCACCCATTCCCATCCACCGCCAGGTTCTGCCCGAACAGCACATCCCCCTCCTTCTCGCGAAAGGTCTTGAGCGTGGCCATCGGCTCCCGATCGGCACTGCGCTCCCCGGTAGCCGGGTCAATCGTGGTAAAGATGCACCGCACACTCGGTTTGAGCACACGAAACACCAAGCTGCCGACACGAATCCGCTTCCAGCCATCTTCGGCGAAGGGTTCAGCGCCGTGCACCACCAGGTTGGGCCGAAAGCGCAGCATCTCCATGGGCCGGCCAACACGCCGGCTGAGCTCGTCGAGCGAGCCCTGGCCAATCAGCAGCAAGGGGAAACCATCCGGAAACGCCGCCCGGTCACTGTTGAAACCATAACCATTGGGCAGGTAGCGCGCACGCTGCTCCGGGCAATGCACCAGGCGCACGGCCTTGCCTAGCAGTTCGCTCAGCCAGGCCGCCACTTCATCGCCTGCATCAGGCACTCGCAACGTATCGCGCCAAATGGTCACGCCACGCAGGGCTTCGTCGGCAGCGGGTACAGGTACCCGCAACGGTGCCTGCCCGGGCGCCTGCAGCAGCAACCGGCCGCTGTCGTCTTCACACGCCTGTAACTGGCCAAGTTGAGGCCATGCGCGCTGGGTCAGGAAGCGTCCGTTTTCTTCCTCGACCACCATCCAGCGCCGGTCACCTTGCAACCCCAGCAACCCAACCGGTGAAGCCTGCAGGCTTTGCGCCTGCCCCGACTTCACCGGGTATCGATACAACTCACTGAGAAACATCCCTGCTGCCTCGCGTCATGCCAAAAGCCAAGCTTATACCTGGCCGGCCCAGGGTTCACGCAGTGGCGGTGTCCAGTAGCAGGCGTTGCTTGACCACATCGACCAGGCGATCAGGCTGGAACTTGGACAGGAAGTTGTCGCAACCCACCTTTTTCACCATGGACTCGTTGAAACTGCCCGACAGCGAGGTGTGCAGCACCACGTAAAGCTGGCGCAAGCGTGCATCACTGCGGATCTCGGTGGTCAGCCGGTAGCCGTCCATTTCCGGCATTTCGGCATCGGTAAATACCATCAGCAGCTTCTCGCATACGTCTTCGCCGGCATCGGCCCAGCCCTTGAGCATACGTAGCGCTTTCAGGCCATCACTGGCCACATGCAGTTTCACGCCTAACTGGGACAGCGTATCGCGCAACTGCGCCAAGGCCACGCTGGAGTCATCCACCAACAGCACCTCGCGGCCACGCGCCCGGGCCAGCACCGGGTCGGCGAGTTTGTCGCCGGAGACCCGGGCGTTGTACGGCACGATCTCGGCCAGCACCTTCTCTACGTCGATAACCTCCACCAACTTGTCATCAACCTTGGTGATGGCTGTCAGGTAGTGTTGGCGCCCGGCACTGGAAGGGGGTGGCATGATCGACTCCCAGTTCATGTTGACGATGCGGTCCACACCACCCACCAGGAAGGCCTGCACCGAGCGGTTGTACTCGGTGACGATGATGGTGCTGTCCGGCCCCGGCTGCAGCGGGCGCATGCCAATCGCCTGGGACAGGTCGATCACCGGCAGGGTCTGCCCGCGCAGGTTGACCACACCGCAGACGAAGGCGTGGCGCTGGGGCATCAAGGTCAGTTTGGGCAGTTGCAGCACCTCCTGCACCTTGAACACGTTGATCGCGAACAACTGGCGACCGGCCAGGCGAAACATCAGAATTTCCAGGCGGTTCTCACCCACCAATTGCGTGCGTTGGTCTACCGTGTCGAGAATGCCAGCCATTGGAAACCCCCAGGCTTGAGTCGGAAAAGGTGAAATCATCTACCCTGTATCGGCGGTTTCACGCGCACCTTGACCCTTGCGGGAAAATACCGCAAAGGCAATTGATATCACTTTACCATCATGCTTTACTGCGGGCCCACCGGGATAAACCGAGGGTGCTGAAAAAGTTCCCCACCCCGGCCCCGCATCAGGGAAACCCTTAGTCGCAATCGGGCGCAACCTGATGTTCGCGATATCCTTTAGCCATTAATGTGACGCCATTCTCACTGCATGAATGGAGTCAGGCTTTTGCTAGCTATCGTTTTGGCGTGCCCGTCCCCTGCGCCTACCCCACGCGCGGGGACCTGACCATGGACACTGCCTTATCGTTCGACGACGCCCTCCAAGGCTTCCTGCTGGATGCCCAGGTACTGCTGACCCAGGCCCAGGAATGCCTGCAGCATCTGGAACTGATCGACAATGATCCGGATGCCTGCCGCTGCCTGGGCAACGCCCTCGACAGCCTCGCCCGTCAGGCCACACGCCTGGGCCTGCGTGAAGTCGCCCATTACACCACTGCCCTTCAACAGTTGCTTGCCCCGGCCTGCCACGGTGGTTGCCTGCAACGTGCAGCCCTACCCGCGGTAGGGGAGTGCCTGACCCTGCTGGCCTGGCAACTGGAGCTGGTCGACACCCGAACCGGGCGGCTGAACCTGGACATCGGCGAGCAACTGGTGCTACTGGGTGAGTTGGCGAAAGTCGTGCAACAACCTTTTGCGTCAGCCTGTACGTCATGCGATGAGCAAGGCAGCGAGTGCATACACACCCAGGGTGAAGTGGCAGACAGCAGCCACCCTGATCGCTCTAAGCCGGCGCTTTAAAAGACGCAGAGTGCAACTAAGTACCGTTGTTCAAGCTCCACCATGGTCAAACTTGGTAAGTTCTCCAGGTTTTCAGTGGCCCAAGTTGAACCTTGAGCACGCGAGTTACAGCACAAGTGCGTACTGCACGATTAAAGGGTGGCACTTTGCTACCCGAAAAGACCGGACCAGCAGGCGTTTCAAAGCGTTTCCCATCCGCGACCGATGCAATGCAAAGTGGTAATATGCGCCCCCACCAAGGCTTGCAACCTGAAGCAAGGTTGCAAGATCACGCATTCGAAAAAACATCGAAAGTACTTCGCCAAAGCCTCTGACCAGCATTGTGCAAGGCCTCCATCAGCAATACTTCAGTGGCTTTCCTACTTATGTTCCCACGCTTGAAGACTTCTCTGCGTTGCTGCTCCCGCGCCGTCCTGTTGCGTTGGGCGACGGCCGGGCTGTGCGTGGCCTCGCTGGTTGCGAACCTGGCGCTGTACCTGGCCAACCAGGCCATCCCGGCCAGCCTGCTGGTGCTGCAGCTGGCCGCCACGCTGGGCGCCGCCGTTCAACTGGGCCTGGGCGCCAGGTCGATCAGCCTGCGCCCGGCCGAACTGGCCGAGCGCATGCTCAAGGTGCAGGAAGACGAACGTCAGCATCTGAGCCGCGAACTTCACGACGACATCGGCCAATTGCTGACCGCTGCGAAGCTGCAGTTGCAGTGGCTGCAGCGGCGTATGCCCGACGAGCTGCAAAGCCACTGCGATGCCCTGCGCGGCACGCTGGATGACACCCTGGGCAACGTGCGCGATGTGTCCGCCCTGCTCAACCCCCGGCAGCTCGCCAGCCTTGGCCTGGAAGCCAGCCTGCGCGCGCACCTGGTACGTACGCTGGCCAGCAGCAGCGTGCACTGGAGCCTGGCGTGCAACCAGCGCCTGGGCGGCATCGACGAAGCCGTGGCCATGGCCGTGTTCCGCATTACCCAGGAGGCGGTGACCAACATGTTGCGCCACGCCCAGGCACAGAACCTGGTCATCCGCCTGCAGCGCACCCCTGAAGGGCTGGCGCTGTCGATCCACGACGATGGCCGTGGCTTCATTCCGG
Source organism: Pseudomonas sp. URIL14HWK12:I5 (assembly GCF_900176445.1). Taxonomy (NCBI): domain Bacteria; kingdom Pseudomonadati; phylum Pseudomonadota; class Gammaproteobacteria; order Pseudomonadales; family Pseudomonadaceae; genus Pseudomonas; species Pseudomonas sp. URIL14HWK12:I5. The sequence continues at coordinate 64,468 of NZ_FWXQ01000009.1, read as the reverse complement.
CCCGGCACCCGGCCGAGGCAGGCCAGCGCGGTCTGGCCGGCATGCAGGAGCGGGTAACCGCGTTGCAGGGCAGCCTCGACATCACCAGCCAGCCTGGCCTGGGCACGCAGATCGAAGCGATGTTCCCCTGGCCCCCGCGCAGCCAGCAACGCGCCCGGAGTACTGCCACCCATGACCTGTAGACTGCTGCTGGTTGACGACCACTCGCTGATCCGCGCCGGGGTACGCGCGCTGGTCTGTGACATCCCTGGCTATGACGTGATCGGCGAAGCTGACGATGGCGGCCAACTGCTCGAACAGGTGCGCACGCTGGCGCCCGACATCGTCTTGCTGGACATTTCAATGCGCTCCACCAGCGGCCTGGATGCCCTGACTCAACTGCGTGCCAGCGGCAACGCCTGCAAAGTGCTGATTCTGTCGATGCACACCGACCCCGACCTGATCATGCGGGCGCTGGAAATCGGCGCCCACGGCTATCTGCTCAAGGACACCAGCGCCACCGAGCTGGAACAGGCCCTGAGCGCGGTGCGCAACGGCGAGCGCTACCTCAGCCCGGCCATCGCCCACACCGTCATCAACCAGGCGCTACGGCACACCAAACCGGGCAAGCAGGCCGCTGGCGAGCGGCATAACCTCACGGCCCGGCAACTGGAGATCCTGCGCCTGATCGTGCGCGGCAAGTCCACCCGGGAAATCGCTGCGGGCCTAGGCCTGTCTATCAAGACGGTCGAAACCCACCGTTCGCAAATCATGAAGCGGCTGCAGATTCATGACGTGGCTGGCCTGGTGCTGTTTGCCGTACGCGAAAAGATCATCAGCCTGGACGACTGAGCAATGGCGACCCGGTCGGCAGGTGCAGGCGTATCGCGGCTGGCCTGGCCTGAAAGCGCAGGTTGTCGGCCTGCAAAGGCTCGCCGTCGAGGTTGATATCCAGCCCCTGCGAACTCTTGATTTCCACCCAGGGCAGCCTCGCCCGAATGAACAGGCCATCGCCGGCCAGCAGATCGCGCAAAGCTCCAACCACTTCCTGCGGCGCAGGCAGGATGGCGATGTCCAGCAAGCCGTCATTCACCACCGCTTCAGGGCATAGCACCTGCCCTCCCCCAGCCTGGCGGCCATTACCGATACCGAGTGCCAGCAAGCTCCCTTGCCACTGAAAATCTGGCCCTTGCAGTTCCACCGAAGCTGCCTGCAGTTCGCTGAAGCGCGACAAGCCGGTGAACAGGTAGGCCGCCGCCCCCAGCACTTTTTTCAGGTCTTCGGAGGTGTTGGCGGTGACCTGACTGCCAAATCCGCCTGTGGCCATGTTAAGGAACAACTGGTCCCCAGCCTGGCCCAGGTCTATCGCCTGGGCCGGTGTGTTCAACAACGCCAGAGCCGCAGCAGGCTCCAGCGGTATACCCGCGGCCCGGGCGAAGTCGTTGGCAGTGCCAAGGGGCAACAGCGCCAGGCTGGCATCGGCGCCGGCCAGCCCCATGGCTTCGGCCACGTCGCGCAAAGTGCCGTCCCCACCACCGGCGACAATATGGCTGTAGCCCGCGCTAAGTGCCTCACCGACCAGCCGCTGCGCATCACCCGCCTCCCAGGTAACACGTACATCCAGTGCCCAACCGGTACCGCGCAGGTCATGCACGGCGCTGCGCAGTTCTTCGTTCATCGCCTGCTTACCGTGCAGGATCAGCATTGCCTTGCGCCCTTGCATTGCGCTTCTCCGTGAAGTTGAACCACCCAAATCTCGACCATGCCCAGCAACGGATCGTTGCATAGGTGTAAAAAAATAACGAAGCCGGCGCGGTCTTTTTCCCACACCCGACAATGCGCGGCTATGCTCAGGAAATGAACTTTTGACAAGTTTTTGACCCAGGCCAACATTTTTCCCAGGGTGGTCAGCCTTTTGACTTCTGTTCGCCGGGCCAATCTCGATCCTGGCCATGGACGCGCCCCCCGGCAGTGGTGTGCATAGCGCTGCCGATGGGCGCGTCTTTTCATCCACAGCCTTCAGCGAGGATTCCGGGTCATGCGCATTCTCTGGACACTGCCGTACCTGCCTTGGCCAACTACCAGCGGCAGCAAGACCCGGCAATACCACCTGATGCGCGCAATGGCACAGCAAGGCCACCGCATTACCCTGCTGGTGCAGTCGAAAATCCCGCTCAGCGATGCGGCCCGCGAAGCCCTGGAGCCCCTACTCGAACGACTGATCGTGCTACCCCGTCGGCCACTGCACAGCCCGCTGAACCTGCTGGCCTCGCCGATCATCGACTACCCCATGCGGGCGATCATCAATGGCCTGTCCCCTTGCCTGCGGCACCGCTTCGAGCAGTTGCTGGACGAACCGTGGGACGTGATCCAGATCGAGCACAGCTATAGCTTTCAACCGTTCGAAAAGGCTTTGCAGGCGCGCGGGCTGCCCTACATGCTCAGCGAGCACACGCTGGAGTCCGTGATGGGCGGTGCCTGCCACGACCGCCTGCCGCTCTGGCTACGCCCGCTCAATGCCTTTGACCGCTGGCGCTACCGGCGCTGGGAACAGCGGGTGCTGCGCCAACCTACCGAGCTGGTAGCGGTCAGCGCACACGATGCCGAGCTGATCGCGCAGATCAGCGGGCGCCCGGTGAACGTGGTGGTCAATGGTGTGGATTGTGATTTCTACCAGCACGTGCAACCTGCGCTGCATAGCCAGCGCTTGTTGTTCGTGGGCAACTTCGAGTATGGCGCCAACCTGGAAGCCATCGAGTGGGCGCTGGAAGACATCATGCCGCAAGTGTGGATGAGCAACCCGGCGGTGCGCCTGGCGATAGCCGGGCATGCGCTGCCAATCAGCTGGAAATTGCACTGGAACGACCCGCGCATCGAATGGTTCGGCTACCGCCCTGACCTGCGCGAGCTGCAAAAGCGTTCGGCACTGTTCTTCGCCCCGCTGCGCTATGCCGGCGGCTCCAAAGTAAAAATCCTTGAGGCCATGGCCGCCGGCCTGCCGGTGATCACCACCGGCAAAGGCGTATCGGGCCTGGCCGCGAACAACGGTGAGCACTACCTGGGCAGTGATGACGGTGACCAGCTCGCCCTGCTGATCACCCAACTGCTCAACCAGCCCTGGCGCATGAGCCAACTGAGCGATGACGGGCGGCAATTCGCCCGTCAACGCCACGACTGGAGCGTGGCGGCCCAGCAACTGGAGAACGTGCACATGCGCCTGGCCCAGGCAGCGCCCGCCGAGGCCGCACCGCTGGGCAGTGCCTGGCTGGGCCGCTCAGCCAAGTAGCTCGCTGAAGGGGATGAACGGCACGCTATCGCCCTGTTTCGGCGTACTGCCTTCGCGCACCTCTACCAGGCCCTCGGCCCAGGCGGCACTGCGCAGCACCCCCGAGCTCTGGTTCTTGTAGATGCGCACCTGGCCCTGTTCGATGCGCGCGCGCAGGTATTCGCGGCGCGTGCCAGGCTTGGGCCAGTCGAAGCCCGCCGGCATGTCGAAACGCAGCGGCGTGACATCGGCCACCCCCTGACGACGGAGCAAGTAGGGCCGGGTCAGCAGGCCAAAGGTGACCAAGGTCGAGGCCGGGTTGCCCGGCAGGCCGATCACCGGCACGCCCTGGAAGTGGCCGAAGGTCAGCGGTTTGCCCGGTTTGATCGCCAGCTTCCACAACGCCAGCTCGCCGGCTTCGCGCAGGGCAGCACCGAGGTAGTCGGCCTCCCCCACCGAGACACCGCCGGTAGACAAGATAAGGTCAACGTCGCCCAGCGAGGCCAGGCAGGCACGGGTACGTGCAAGGTCATCCGGCAGGATGCCCGCATCGACCACGTCGCAGCCCAGCCGCTGCAACCAGCTGACCAGCAGCCGACGGTTGCTATTGTAGATTTGCCCAGGGCCCAGCGGCAGGCCGGGCTCGACCAGTTCGTCACCGGTGGACAGCACCGCCACCCGTACCTTGCGTACCACATCCAGGCGACCATGGCCCAGGGTCGCCGCCAGGCCCAGTTCGATCGGACCAAGGCGGGTGCCGGCGCTCATTACCTGCTCACCCCTGCGGGTTTCCTGGCCCTGAGGGCGTATGTTCTGCCCGGTTTGCAACGCTTCAAGAAAGCGTACCCGGCCATCTTCGAGCACCTCGGTGTTTTCCTGCATCTCGACGCAGTCGGCCCCTTCCGGCACCGGCGCCCCCGTAAAGATGCGCGCGCAGGTGCCTGGCTGCAGCGGCTGTGGCGCATGCCCGGCAAAAATGCGCTGGCTGACCGGCAGCGGCTGGCCCTGCCAGTCGGCGTTGCGCAAGGCATAACCGTCCATGGCGCTGTTCGGCCAGGGCGGCAGGTCGAGCGAGGCCACCAGATCGGTAGCCAGCACACGGCCTTCGGCCTCGGCCAGCGGCAGGTTCTCCATCTCGCGTATGGGCGCCGCCTCGGCCAGCGCCAGCAGTTGCTCCAGGGCCTGCTCCACCGGCATCAGCGGCCGGGCCTGGCCGGCCTCAGCCACGGCTGTCACAGGCCGCTGCCTGCTTCAGGTGCGCAACGAAGTTGCACGGGCGATGGCGGGCATCGAGCTGTTCGGCCAGGATGCCATCCCAGCCGGTACGCACGGCGTTGGTCGAGCCCGGCAGGCAGCACACCAAGGTACCGTTGGCCAGCCCGGCCAAGGCACGCGACTGCACAGTGGAGGTGCCAATGTCGGCCACCGAGATCTGCCGGAACAACTCTCCAAACCCTTCCACCTGTTTGTCCAGCAGGCAGGCCACCGCCTCGGGCGTGCTATCGCGGCCGGTAAAGCCGGTCCCCCCCGTGATCAACACCACTTGCACGTTGTCATCGGCGATCCAGGTGGCAACCTGGGCGCGGATCTTGTACAGGTCATCCTTGAGCAGCACGCGCTCGGCCAAACGGTGGCCGGCCGCACTCAGGCGGTCGACGAACAGCTGCCCGGAGGTGTCGGTGTCGAAAGTACGGGTGTCGCTGACCGTGAGCACGGCGATGTTCAGCGCCACGAAGGGGGTATCTGCCTTGGCTTTCATGGGTGTCCGTCACAACAGGATGAGATGGCCGCAGTTATATCACAGCGCACCTTTCCCGACGTTGCGCCCATGGCGATTGCCCTCGGTCAATAGGCCGGGTTTGCCGCTATGCTGCACTAGAGAAGGAACTTGCATGGACACCCTGCGTCTTAACTGACATCTAGCACCATCGCACTGGAGAAACACGATGATTCAACGGACCCTACCCGCCTTCCTGCTCGCCCTGGGCCTGGGCGCCCTTGCCGGCTGCGCTTCGCCGACCGTCATTACCCTGAACGATGGCCGCGAAATCCAGGCCACGGACACCCCGAACTACGATGAAGACTCCGGCTTCTACGAATTCGAGCAACTGGATGGCAAGCGCACCCGCCTGAACAAGGACCAGATCCGCACCGTCAAAGAGCTCTGATCCAGGCGCCCGTTTTGCAAAGCCCCTTTGAACAACAAGGGCTTGTGTGCAAAAACGGGATGCAGTAGGATTTTGTTCATCGGAGTGTAGCGCAGCCAGGTAGCGCGTCTCGTTCGGGACGAGAAGGCCGCAGGTTCGAATCCTGTCTCTCCGACCAGATCCTGCTCGAAAAGCCCGCCTTGTGCGGGCTTTTTGTTGTGCCTGAAAACGGTCAGGCCGTCAGGCGCGAGGTCACCTCACCCAACTGCCCCGACAACCCGTGCAAGCGCTGCCCGGCCTGCTCGGTATGCTGCACTGCCTGCTGGTTGGCCGTGGCGATACGGGTGATTTCGATCAGGTTGCGCGAAATGTCCTCCGCCACACTGGTCTGCTCTTCGGCCGCCGTGGCGATTTGTCGGTTCATGTCACGGATCGCCTCTACGGACTGGGTGATGCGCTGCAACATCTGCCCGGCCTGCTGCACCTGCTCGGCCCCCTCCTCGCTGCGCTGCTGGCCGCTTTCGATCGCCTTGACCGCCTCTACCGCCCCCGACTGCACGGCTTCGATGATCTGGTGAATCTCGGCAATCGATGCAGCGGTGCGCTGGGCCAGGCTGCGCACCTCATCGGCAACCACTGCAAACCCACGCCCGGCTTCGCCAGCACGGGCCGCTTCGATGGCTGCGTTGAGCGCCAGCAGGTTGGTCTGCTCAGCGATGCCACGGATCACCTCCAGCACTTTGCCAATGCGCGTGCTGTCGTGTTCCAGGTCGCGGATTACCGCCGCCGTGCCGGCGATTTCACGGTTGACCACACCGATAATGTCGATGGTCTGCTGCATCACCTGCTCGCCGGCCTGGGCGCTGTGGTCAGCGTCATCTGCCGCGCGAGCGGCCTCGGCGGCGTGGCGGGCGACCTCCTGGGCGGTGGCGGACATCTCGTGCATGGCCGTGGCCACCTGGTCGGTACGCTGGAACTGGTCGTGGGTGCCACGGGCCATGTCGCCGGCGATGCTACGCAACTGGCCACTGGCGCCTTCCAGCTCCTGCGCGTTGTCCTGCAGGCGGCCAACGGTATCGGCAAGGAAGTCGCGCAGCGTGTTGGCAGCCCGCGCCAGGCGCCCCAGTTCATCTTCACGGCGGCTATCGACCCGGGCGGCGAAACGCCCTTGGCTCAGTTGTGCGACATACTCGATCAGTTGGCGGATCGGCTCGATCAGGCTACGGTTGACCAGCCACAGGCTGAGCAGCCCCACCAGCACCGCCGAAGCCAACATCACCAGCAAGCCCAGCCATACCGTGCGCTCGGCGCTGGCGCTGATGCTGGCCGCACGCTGACGCGCATCGGCACGCAGCTGCTCGACCAGTTCGCTCATCTGCTCGCTGGCGGCGCGGTCCACGCCTTTGACCGCCTGGTCGCCGGCTACCGGGTCACCACCTGCGGCAAGGAAAGCCTGGCGGCCCTGCGCATAGGCCTGGCCCAACTGCCGGTGGCTGTCACGCAGCTGCTGCAACGGCGCCTTGAGCCTGGCGTCGCTGCTGTCGATCAACTGCCCGAGCAGCTCTTGAACCTGTTGTTCACGGGCCTGGAACTGCTGCCAGTACTTGTCCATGTCCGCTGGCTGGCGCCCGCGCAGCAACACGTTCTTCCATTCCTGTACCTGTATCTTGAATTGCAGGTTGGCTTCGTCGATCAATTGCGAGGCCCGCAGCGGCCCGTCGACCAGCTCGGCATAACCGCGCACGCTGGACGACAGGAACTGGAAACACACCAGGGCGATCAGCAACATCGCCGCCAGGCTGCCGCCGAGCAGCGAGAGAATTTGCACTCTGAGGGATTTACGCAACATCTAGGGTCTCGGAACCAGAGAGAGAGGGCTGGGGCCGCTGTGCAGCCCCCATTACTGGCAGGCCAAAAAAAAGCTGCCATCAAGCAATGGCAGCCAGGTCGAGCACTTACGCAACAGTTGAGGCAGATACTCTCAGGCAATTGCTACAAAAATGTTACAAAACCGCGACACCCTACCCTGTGGTGAACTGCAAGGCCGCCAACCGCGCATACAGCGGGCTTTCCTCGATCAACTGACGGTGTGTGCCCACCGCCACCAGCCGCCCCTTGTCGATGACCGCGATACGTTCGGCATGCTGCACCGTGGCCAGGCGATGGGCGATCACCAGCGTGGTGCGCCCGGCCATCAGGCTGGGCAACGCCTGCTGGATCAGGTGTTCGCTCTGCGCGTCGAGGGCGCTGGTGGCTTCATCCAGCAACAGGATCGGCGCATCCACCAGCAACGCCCGGGCAATCGCCAGGCGCTGCCGCTGCCCACCGGAAAGCCCGATGCCGCCCTCGCCCAAAGGCGTCTGGTAGCCTTGCGGCAGCTGCCGGATGAATTCATCGGCATAGGCACCGCGGGCGGCTGCCTCGACTTCTGCCAGGCTCGCCTCGGGCCGGCCATAACGGATGTTGGCCTCCACCGTGCCACGAAACAGCGAGGGGTTTTGCGCCACCAGGGCGAACTGGCGGCGCAGCTGGTCAGGGTCGAGCGCGGTAATCGCCTGACCATCGAGCAGGATGCGCCCTTGCTGTGGGTCGTAAAAACGCAGCAACAAATCGAACAAGGTCGACTTGCCTGCACCCGAGGGGCCAACCAGGGCAACGGTCTGTCCAGGTTCGATGGCCAGGCTCAGGCCATCGACAGCCGCCACCGTAGGCCGTGACGGGTAGGCAAACACCACCTGCTGCAATTCGATGTGCCCTTTGGCCCGCTGTCTTGGTAGCGCCTGCGCCAGCTCGGGCGGCAGGATTGCACTGCGCGCAGCCAACAGTTCGGCAATACGCTCAGCGGCGCCAGCGGCACGCTGCAGCTCGCCGATCACCTCGCTGAGGGTACCGAAGGCGCTACCGACGATCAGGCTGTAGAACACGAATGCAGCCAGCTCGCCTGCAGAAATACGCCCAGCGATCACATCCATGCCGCCGACCCACAACATCACCCCCACCGCCCCCAACACCAGCACGATCACCAGGGTGATCAGCCAGGCACGCTGGGCAATCCGCTTGCGGGCCACGCTGAACGCTGCTTCGACAGTGCCCGCGAACAGTTCGCGGTCGTGCGCCTGGTGGTTGTAGGCCTGCACCGTCTTGATCTGCCCCAGCGTTTCGGCCACGTAGCTGCCCACATCGGCCACCCGGTCCTGGCTCTGCCGCGACAGGCTGCGCACCCGACGACCGAACAGCAGGATAGGTGCCAACACCAACGGCAGGGCCACCACCACGATACTGGTGAGCTTGGGGTTGGTGATGAACAGCAACACCACGCCGCCGATGACCATCAACGCGTTACGCAAGAACATCGACAACGATGAGCCGATGACCGACTGCAGCAAGGTGGTGTCCGCCGTCAGCCGCGACTGGATCTCGGAGCTGCGGTTGTCTTCGAAAAAGCCGGGGTGCAGGCCGATCAGGTGATCGAAAACGGCGCGACGGATATCGGCCACACACCGCTCGCCAATCCACGAGACCAGGTAAAAGCGGCTGAAAGTGCCCACCGCCAGGGCCAGCACCAGCAGCAGGAACAACCCGATGGTCTGGTTGAGCTGGTGCGCGGAGCGGGTCATGAAGCCCTGGTCCACCAACAGGCGGATGCCCTGCCCCATCGACAGGGTGATGGCGGCAGTGACCACCAGGGCCAGCAAGGCCAGCAGCACTTGCCGGCGATAGGGGCGGACGAACTGCCAGGCCAGGCGCAAGGCGCGGCGCTGACGTGGGGAAACCGATTCGGGCATGGCGACGACCATAATGCGGGGGAAACCGCAGACTACCACTCATCCAGGCTGTGGGAATGCCCGCAGGTTGCTATAGCCCATCGGTATAACCAGTCGCTGGAGCTTTCACCTGGTTTCTGTTGGACTGTTGCTGCCGTGACACAGAAGCTGTCACAGGCCAGTCACGGCGCAGGGCTAACTTGAGCTTGAACCTGATGAGGAGACAGTGCATGAGCTTGCAGCATGGCAGTGACAACCAGAAGCCCCGGACCACCCCGCAACCGCAGGTGTGCGGTTCGATCATCGACGCCCAGGGGCGCGAAGTGCCGATCACCGAGCAAATGATCCAGCAGGCCTGCAAGGCCCTGGAAGAAAGCCGGGCCGAGCGCGTACGCAAAGGTTGACCGACGAATTATTTGCAACCCGGCGCTCGCGCCGGGTTTTTATTGGCCTGAATCAGGCCAGCACCCCACCCAAGGCACTGACCAGCTGCGCCAACTGTGGCGACTCACCCCGCAAGCGCACCGCCAGCCCTTCGATCTCGCGACGTGGCGGGTACTGCTTGCGCAACTGGTCGAACGCCGCCCGCTGCAGCTGCGGGTCGTCGCTCAGGCTGCGGCGGAAGTCCGCATCGTCGCGGCGCGGGTCGTACACGGCGCGGCACAGGGTCGCCAAGGCCCAGGCCGGGTCGGTGCCGGCATCCAGTTCGATTTGTGCCAGTGGCGGCCGGGGCAGCAAGTCTGCCAGTTGCACCTGCTCGTCCACGCCGAGGAAGCGGCACAACGCCTGGTAGATCTGCGCCGTGCCACGCTGGCGGCCATCGAGGCTGTAGCCGGCAATGTGCGGCGAAGCCAGCGTGCACAGGTCGGCCAGTTGCAGGTCGACCTGCGGCTCGCCCTCCCACACATCCAGCACCGCATGCACGTCTTCACGGTCCAGCAGCAGCTCGCGCAAGGCAGCGTTGTCCACCACCGGGCCACGACTGGCGTTGATCAGCCAGGCCCCTGGGCGCAACTGCGCCAACTGCGCCTGGCCCAGCAAGTGCCAGGTCGGGTGCTCGCCGGCACGCTGCAACGGGGTATGCAGGCTGATCACATCGCACTGCTGCAAGATCGTCTCGAGGCTGACGTAGTCGCCACCCTCGACGGCCTGGCGCGGCGGGTCGCACACCAGTACTTTCCAGCCCAGGCCGTGAAGCACCCGCACCAGGCGGCCGCCCACCTCACCCGCACCCACCACGCCATACACGCGATCGGGCAGTGCCACGCCATCGAGCTCGGCCAGGGTCAGTACGCTGCCCAGCACGTAGTCGACCACGCCGCGTGCATTGCAGCCCGGCGCACTGCTCCAGCGGATGCCGGCTTCGGCAAAGTAGTCCAGGTCCAGGTGATCGGTACCGATGGTGCAAGTGCCGACAAAGCGTACGCGGCTGCCTTCGAGCAGCTGGCGGTCGACTTTGGTCACCGAGCGCACCAGCAGGATATCGGCGTCCTTGACGCTGGCGGCATCGAGGCTTCGGCCCGGGTAGCGGCGAATTTCACCGAAACCCTGGAAGAAGGCATCGAGCAGCGGGATGTTCTCGTCGGCAACTATCAGCATGGCGCTCTCCTGTCTGGGGAACGCAGTGTAGGCGCAACGCGGGGCGTGTTCCAGAGCGCTTCAGTCGGCTTTTTTACGGATCCAGTACAGGAAGGTGCCGGCGTCCTCTTGCTGCTGCAGCAATTCGTGGCCGAGGAAGTTGCAGAACTTGGGAATGTCACGGCGGGTCGACGGATCGGTGGCGATGACCTTCAGCAGGCCGCCAGCCGCCAGGTTGCGCACGTGCTGGTGCAGCATCATTACCGGTTCCGGGCAATTCAGGCCGGTGGCGTCGAGGATGGCATCGGGGGTGAAATCGGTCATGGGGGGCTCCGCAAATGATCGTTATTGTCGCGCATAGGCTCGCTTCAACCAAGGGGCTGGCTTGCAGCCCCCGAAATCAGCGCGGCTTCAGGTCCAGTCTGCGCAGATGGCAGGTCACTTCCTCACGGTCGTGATACAGCTGCTTGCAGGCAATCGATACCCTGATCTTGCGCGCCTTGAACGTCGCCTCCATGCGGTCGAGCAACCGGCGTACTTCGGCATAGCGTTGCTTCATCGGCAATTTAAGGTTGACCACTGCCTCGCGGCACAACCCCTCACCCAGCCAGGTTTCGATCAGCGAAGTGGTGCGCGCCGGCTTCTCGACGATGTCGCACACCATCCAGTCCACCGGCTGCTTCGGCTGCCAGGTGAAACCGTCGGCCATCAGGTGCTGCACCAGGCCGGTGTCCATCAGGCTTTCGGCCATCGGCCCGTTGTCGATGGCCGTCACCAGCATGCCACGACGTACCAGCTGGTAGGTCCAGCCACCCGGCGAGGCGCCCAGGTCGACACCGGTCATGTCATCGCCCAGGCGCTGCTCCCACTGCTCACGCGGGATGAACTGGTGCCAGGCCTCTTCCAGCTTGAGGGTCGAACGGCTGGGTGCCTCGCGGGGGAATTTCAGGCGCGGGATGCCCATGGGCCACAACGCGCTGTTGTTGGCCGGGGCCAAGCCGACAAACACCCGCCGGCCGCTGATGAAGGTCAGCAGCAACCGTGGGCGGCTGGCGTCGTCGACCAGGCGGCCGGCCTTTTCCAGGGCCTTGCGCAACGGCACTTCGAACTTGCGACAGAAGGTGGACAATTCCTTGCCTTCGTTGCTGTCCAGCACTTCCAGCCACAGGCTGCCGAACACCGGGAAGTCGGCCAACTGCGCCAGCAGCACACTGATACGGTCACTTTCCGGTAACTCGACAAAACCGCCACGGGCCCACTGCCGAGGGAAAATCAGCTCGTTGAAGCGCAGCGCCCCCATCAATCGCTCGGCACCGCCGTCTTCACTGCAGACAAACTCGGCGCTGGCACTTTGTGGCTTACCTTTGGCATAGCCGGCAATGCCCAGGCGGGCGGCATGTTCGCTGATTTCGGCGCAAACCTCGCCCTCGAAACCGGGCCGGCAATGCATGAACAGGGTATTCATCTCTCACTCCACTACGGCTGGCGCGCAACAGGCGCCGGCAGGGCGGCGATGATAAAGGAAGATCGGAACCTGCGACACGCTCCGCCGGTCCAGAAAAGGGTCAGCGGCCGCAAAGCGGTCTAACCTGACCTTTCAGCCAGGTCCGTACCGTGCGGACCGCAACAGAGCGGTGACACCGGCAGACCTTGAGTAATTGCCGGGCACCGGCGCAGAAGGAGTTGGCAATGCCCTCGCTCGACAGCCTGAACACCCTCAAGACCCTCCAGGTCGGCAACCAGACCTATCACTATTTCAGCCTTACCGAGGCCGCCCGCCAGCTGGGTGACCTGCAACGCCTGCCCATGTCGCTGAAGGTGCTGCTGGAAAACCTGCTGCGCTGGGAGGACGGCCATACCGTCACCGGCGACGACTTGCGCGCCCTTGCCCAGTGGCTAAGCGAGCGGCGCTCTGACCGCGAGATCCAGTATCGCCCGGCGCGGGTGCTGATGCAGGACTTCACCGGCGTGCCGGCCGTGGTCGACCTGGCCGCCATGCGCGCAGCCATGGCCAAGGCCGGCGGCGACCCGCAGCGGATCAACCCGCTGTCACCGGTGGACCTGGTGATCGACCACTCGGTAATGGTCGACCATTACGGCACGCCGCAGGCCTTCGGCGAGAACGTGGATATCGAAATGCAGCGCAATGGCGAGCGTTATGCCTTCCTGCGCTGGGGCCAGAGCGCCTTCGACAACTTCCGCGTAGTGCCGCCGGGCACCGGCATCTGCCACCAGGTCAACCTGGAGTACCTGGGCCGCACGGTGTGGACCCGTGAAGCCGATGGCCGCACCTATGCCTTCCCCGACACCTTGGTGGGTACCGACTCGCACACCACCATGATCAATGGATTAGGTGTGCTCGGCTGGGGTGTCGGCGGCATCGAGGCAGAGGCGGCCATGCTCGGCCAACCCGTGTCGATGTTGATCCCCGAAGTGATCGGTTTCAAGCTGACCGGCAAGCTGCGCGAAGGCATCACCGCCACCGACCTGGTACTGACGGTTACGCAAATGCTGCGCAAGAAAGGCGTGGTGGGGAAGTTCGTCGAGTTTTACGGCGATGGCCTGGCCGAGCTGCCATTGGCCGACCGGGCGACCATTGCCAACATGGCGCCGGAATACGGCGCAACCTGCGGTTTCTTCCCGGTCGATCAGGTGACCCTGGACTACCTGCGCCTGTCGGGCCGCCCCGAAGCGACCGTGCAACTGGTCGAGCATTACTGCAAAGCCCAAGGCCTGTGGCGCCTGCCTGGCCAGGAGCCGCTGTTCAGCGACAGCCTGGCGCTGGACATGCACGAGGTCGAAGCCAGCCTGGCCGGGCCTAAACGGCCACAGGACCGGGTAGCGCTGGGCCAGGTCAGCCAGGCTTTTGACCACTTCATCGAGCTGCAACCCAAACCACTGGCCAAGGACATCGGCCGTCTGGAGAGCGAAGGTGGCGGCGGCGTAGCGGTGGGCAACGCCGACCAGGCGGGCGAGATCGACTACAACCATGCAGGCCAGACTCACACCCTGCGCGATGGTGCCGTGGTGATTGCAGCGATCACCTCGTGCACCAACACCTCCAACCCCAGCGTGATGATGGCGGCCGGGCTGGTGGCGAAAAAGGCGCTGGAAAAGGGCCTGCAACGCAAACCCTGGGTCAAGAGCTCGCTGGCACCGGGCTCCAAGGTGGTCACCGACTACTTCAAGGCCGCCGGGCTCACCCCCTACCTCGACCAGTTGGGCTTCGACCTGGTCGGCTATGGCTGCACCACCTGCATCGGCAATTCCGGCCCGCTGGATGAAGCGATCGAGAAAGCCATTGGCAGCGCCGACCTCACCGTGGCATCGGTGCTGTCTGGCAACCGCAACTTCGAAGGCCGTGTGCACCCACTGGTCAAGACCAACTGGCTGGCCTCGCCGCCGCTGGTGGTGGCCTACGCCCTGGCGGGCAGCGTACGGCTGGACCTGACGCGTGACCCGTTGGGTACCGGCAAGGACGGCCAGCCGGTTTACCTGCGCGACATCTGGCCCAGCCAGCAGGAAATTGCCGAAGCCGTCGCCAAGGTCGACACGGCGATGTTCCACAAGGAATATGCCGAAGTGTTCGCCGGCGATGCACAATGGCAGGCCATCGAGGTGCCGCAGGCCGCCACCTACGTGTGGCAGCCCGACTCTACCTACATCCAGCACCCGCCGTTCTTCGACGGCATCAGCGGCCCGCCGCCACAGATCGTCGACATCCAGGGTGCGCGTGTGCTGGCGCTGCTGGGCGACTCGGTGACCACCGACCACATCTCACCGGCTGGCAACATCAAGGCCGACAGCCCCGCCGGGCGCTACCTGCGTGAGCAGGGGGTGGAGCCACGCGACTTCAACTCCTACGGTTCGCGGCGTGGCAACCATGAAGTGATGATGCGCGGCACCTTCGCCAACATCCGCATTCGCAACGAAATGCTGGCGGGTGAGGAAGGCGGCAACACCTTGCATGTGCCCAGCGGCGAGAAGTTGTCGATCTACGACGCGGCCATGCGCTACCAGCAGGAAGGCACCCCGCTGGTGGTGATTGCCGGCCAGGAATACGGCACCGGCTCAAGCCGCGACTGGGCAGCCAAGGGCACCAACCTGCTGGGGGTCAAGGCTGTACTGGCGGAAAGCTTCGAGCGTATTCACCGCTCAAACCTGGTGGGCATGGGCGTGCTGCCGCTGCAGTTCAAGGCCGGTAACGACCGCAAGCAACTGGGGCTGACCGGCAAGGAGCGAATCGATGTGCTGGGCTTGAATGGCGCGCAGATCCGCCCGGGCATGAGCCTGCCCTTGCGCATCACCCGCGAGGATGGGCAGCAGACGCAGATCGAGGTGCTGTGCCGTATCGATACCCTGAATGAGGTGGAGTATTTCAAGGCTGGGGGGATTTTGCATTATGTGTTGCGACAGCTGATTGCCGGCTAAGTCAGCAAAGCCTGGGGCCGCCGCACAACGGCCCCAGGCTGGGTTGGCATGCCTGGTATCTTTCACATTAAATAATCATTCAATAAAACCAGTCCCTTGCCGATACCTGTCGAAAGCCTTGCGGACTATCAACCCATGCGTAACAACCAGCCGATTACCCAGAGAGAACGGACTTTCCCTGCCCAGCAGCGGTTGATCTCCACCACCAATGCCAAGGGTGTGATCACCTACTGCAACGATGCCTTCATCGAAATCAGTGGGTTCACCCGCGAAGAGCTGACCGGTGCGCCGCACAACCTGGTGCGTCACCCCGACGTGCCGCCTGCCGTGTTCGCCCATATGTGGCAAACGCTCAAGCAGGGCCAACCCTGGATGGGCATTGTCAAAAACCGCTGCAAGTCTGGCGACCACTACTGGGTCAACGCCTATGTCACGCCGATCTACGACAACAACCAGGTCGTGGGCTTCGAGTCCGTGCGGGTCAAGCCCACCGCCGAGCAGATCCGTCGCGCCGAGGCGCTGTACCAGCGCATCAACCAGGGCAAGCCGCCAGTACCGCGCCGCGACAAGTGGCTGCCGGTGTTGCAGGACTGGCTGCCGTTCATCCTGATCAGCCAGGTAGGCTTCCTGATCGGCAACTGGCTTGGCCACTCCTGGGGCTTCGCACTGGCCGCCGGGCTTTCCGTACCGTTGGGCCTGCTTGGCCTGGGCTGGCAGCAGCGCGGCCTGAAGCGCTTGCTGCGCCTGGCCGAACAGACCACCTCCGACCCGCTGATCGCACAGATGTTTACCGACAGCCGAGGCGTGCAGGCGCGCCTGGAAATGGCCATGCTCAGCCAGGACGCCCGCCTGAAAACCTGCCTGACCCGCCTGCAGGACAGTGCCGAACACCTCAGCGACCAGGCGCGCCAGTCCGACGCCCTGGCGCACAAGAGCTCCTCGGGGCTTGAGCGTCAGCGGGTAGAAACCGAGCAGGTCGCCGCTGCAGTCAACCAGATGGCCGCCACCACGCAGGAAGTGGCCAACCATGTGCAGCGCACCGCCGACGCCACCCAGGAAGCCAACCGTCTGACCAGCCAGGGGCGGCAGATTGCCGGGGAAACCCGCGATGCCATCGAGCGCCTGTCGGCAGCGGTGGGTGAAACCGGCCAGACGGTGACCCAGCTGGCCAAGGACAGCGACGAAATTGGCGGTGTGGTCGATGTGATCAAGGGCATCGCCGACCAGACCAACCTGCTGGCGCTTAACGCAGCGATCGAAGCGGCGCGCGCCGGGGAAATGGGCCGTGGTTTTGCCGTGGTGGCTGATGAAGTGCGCCAACTGGCTCAGCGCACTGCAGAGTCCACCGGTCAGATCCATGGCCTGATTGCCAAACTGCAACAAACTGCCAACAACGCCGTACTGACCATGGAAACCGGCCACCGCCAGGCACAGGAAGGCGTCGACCGGGTGATGCAGGCTGACGAGGCGCTGGTGGGGATCAGTGAAGCGGTCGCCAACATCACCGACATGGCGACCCAGATTGCTGCAGCGACCGAAGAGCAGACTGCAGTGGCCGACGAGATCAGCCGCAACATCAGCACCATTGCCGAACTGGCCGACCAGACCGCCGAACAGGCCTTGCACTCGGCACTGCTCAGCGAAGAGTTGACCAGCACGGCGGGGAGCCAGTACTCGCTGGTGGAGCGTTTCAACCGCTGACTCCCGCTGGCCTTACGCGGTCCCTGTAGGAGCGCCCTTGCCGGGGCGCTCCTACAGGGACCGAGTGCGTCCGACTTACCGCGCTACCAATCCAGCCGCAACCGGCTCTCGAAATACCGCTCTTCCCCGCTCAACGGGTCCTTGAAGCGCAGGCTCTGCGCCAGCAGTTTCAGGGGCCGCTGATAGTCATCTTCTTCGTTCAGCAACTGCGGATAGAACGGGTCGTTGCTGATCCCCGCCCCCAACGCCGCCATGTGCACGCGTAATTGGTGGGTCTTGCCGGTTACCGGCGACAACCCATAGCGCCACAGCTCACCCTTCTTCTCCAACACCTCGGCCAGGGTCTCGCTGTTGGCCTCCCCTTCTACCTCATGCATGCGGAAAAACGGCTCGCCATGCACCAGCCGGCTTTTGTGTACCAGCGGATACTCATGCTGCGGCATGGCTGCGGCAATGGCCTGGTAGCGCTTGTCGATACGCCGTTCGGGGAACAGGCGCTGGTAGGCACTGCGGCTGTGCGGATTGGCAGAAAACAGCACAAGCCCGGCGGTGTGACGGTCGATACGGTGCAGCGGCACCAGGTGCGGGTTATCCAGACGGCGGATCAGGCGGCGCAGCAAGGTCTGCTCGACGTATTCACCGGTTGGCGTCACCGGCAGAAAATGCGGCTTGTCGGCCACCACCAGGTGCTCATCCACATGCAGGACCGTTTCCTGCACCGGGATGGGTCGCTCGTTCGGCACTTCACGGAAATAGTGCAAACGCATACCGCGCTTGTAAGGCAACTCGGCAGAAACCGCCCGCCCCTCGGCATCCAGCACCCGGCCACGGGCAAAACGGTCGAGCCACTGGGCGCGATCGATAGCCTTGAAATGGTCACACAGGCAATCGAGCACCGTCGCCCAGTTACCGGGGGGCAGGCACACCGTGCTGGCTTGCTGGCGGGCGGGGTCGAAAGGCGTGGTCATGGCAGGCTCGAAACGTTCACGGCCGCGTATTATCCCCCAAGCCCGCGCCCTCAACCAGCCTGGCCTATGGCCTCGCTGCGCTCCTTCAGCCAGCGCAGCACCTGCACCGGCTCCCAGCGGCCTGGGTCGTAGAGGGCATACAGCAACCCTTGGTAACCCACTACATCCAGCCCCCGGTGGTAACCGGCACGCTGGAACAGGGCCTCGATCTCGGCGAAACAGGTATTGAAGTGGACCTTACCGAACGGGGTACGGTCATCGGTGACCAGGCCTTCGAGGCGCAGTTCCAGCACGGCATCGGCCACCCGCTCCACGGGCATGCGGTTGACGCTGTACTTGAGTTGCTCGACGTTGAGCATGGGTTCACCTCGATACTGTATTTATATACAGCATACGAACATCCCCTTGCCGCCGTCAATGCGGTTCATTGCAGCCCCGGCAGATAGCCACTGCCTTTGCGCAGGGTCAGCACCTGGCGCCGAGGCGTGTCGCACGTCACGGACAGGTGCACCCAGCGATCGAATTCGAGGATCAACTGGTCGAAAGCGATGGTGCTGTTACTGATTCTGCGCACGGTATCGCGCGGGCTGACTTCAATCACCGTGAAATCTGCCGCCAGGCCTTGAACGTGCTGGCTATTCCGGGAGCCTCCGATCAGCTGGTTGACCTTCTCGCTGCGGTAGCCGCTGCTGATGATGATGGGCGCATCGAACAGCGCGCGCACCTGCTCGAGCGCTCCACACAGAAACTGCAGGTTGGCACGGGCTTGCGGCGGTGGCGTGTTATCAAAGCCGTCCCTGGCGGCAAGCTGGGAAACGGTCATTTCATCAAGCGTGAAATGCGGGGTGATCAACATGGCGAGGCTCCCGGTGACTGAATGTAGGCACCGGATCATCAGCTCAACGTCATCACCTTGGAGCAGGGACGCAGCTCCCCTGGAGCCATCACTGCGCGAGGAACGCCACCACCTGCTCGGCATCGAACGGCCAGTGCAACTCACCGCCGTTGTCGCAGCGTCGCAGCACCGGAATGATCAGGCCATAACGCTCGAACAGGGCCTCGTTCTCGGCGATGTCGACCAGCTCAACCAACAGACCATGATCGACGAAGGGCATCAGCACGGCCTCGGCCACTTCGCACAGGTGGCAGCCGAGGGTGCCGAACAGTTGGCATTCAGGCAGCATGGGGTACATTCCGGTATGGCTGGGAAAAACCTATTCTAGGTCCGTCCCGCCATCCGTGCACCTGACCTGGCTCAATCCTGGCTGGTGGCGCCAATGCGGTGCAGTGACAGGTCCGCGCCCTGGAACTCCTGCTCATGGCTCAAGCGCAGGCCATGCAACGCGCGGATTGCCCCGTACACGGCAAAGCCACCGGCCAAGGCCACAACCACACCCATCAGGCTGCCCAACAACTGGCTGGCCAGGCTGACACCGCCCATCCCACCCAGGGCTGTCTGACCGAATACGCCGCAAGCGATTCCCCCCCAGACGCCGCACAGCCCGTGCAACGGCCACACACCCAGCACGTCGTCGATCTTCCAGCGGTTTTGCGCTGCGGTGAAGGTCCAGACGAACAGTGCGCCCGCCACCAGGCCTGTGGCCAGCGCACCGATCGGGTGCATCAGGTCGGAACCGGCACAGATTGCCACCAGGCCGGCCAACGGCCCGTTGTGCAGGAAGCCCGGGTCGTTGCGTCCGGCCAGCAGGGCCGACAGGGTGCCGCCGACCATGGCCATCAATGAATTGATCGCCACCAGGCCGCTGACGCCCTGCAACGTCTGGGCGCTCATGACATTGAAGCCGAACCAGCCGATGATCAGGATCCACGAACCCAGCGCCAGGAAGGGAATGCTCGACGGCGCAAACGCCACCAGCCGGCCATCGCGGTAGCGCCCGCGGCGCGCGCCCAGCAACAGCACCGCCGCCAGCGCCAGCCAGCCGCCCATGGCATGCACCACCACCGACCCCGCAAAGTCATGGAACGGCGCGCCGAAGCGTGCCTGCAGCCAAGCCTGCACGCCAAGGTTGCCGTTCCACACCACACCTTCGAAAAACGGGTAGATGAACGCCACGATCAAGGCCGTGGCGCACAGCTGCGGCACAAAGCGCGCCCGCTCGGCAATGCCGCCGGAGATGATCGCCGGTATCGCCGCCGCGAACGTCAGCAGGAAGAAGCACTTGACCAGGGCATAGCCATGATCGGCAGCCAGCGTTGCCGCGGGCTGGAAGAAGTTGACGCCATAGGCGATCCAGTAGCCTATAAAGAAGTACACCAGCGCCGAGATGGCAAAATCGCTGAGGATCTTCGACAAGGCGTTGACCTGGTTCTTGTGGCGCACCGTGCCCACTTCGAGGAACGCGAAGCCGGCATGCATGGCCAGCACCAGAATGGCGCCCATCAGAATGAACAGGGTATTGGAACCGTGGACCAGGGAGTTCATCGCGCTGTGCATGTTTTCCATGAAATAGGCAGACCTGCTGAAAAAGGCACCAGGACAGTTCAAGAACCTGCATCCCTGCACCGATTCGGTGCCAGCCCCCTGCCCTGTTTTGGCGAACCGGGCGGAGCCTGCGTGGTTTTTTCTTGGGTTTGTCGTGGATTGGGTTAAGGTTTATCGGTATTCGCTGCATGGGCGCCCTGAATCGGCGCAAGCCGTGACGGCGGTGCCCCGCAACGTGGCAAACACTTAGCAAGGCCCATACCAGCACTAGCACTTGAACCTTCCGCGCGTGCTATCACTCGAATTACCAACACTCAATCGACAGGGAGACACCCATGGCCAGCAAATCGGCAAAGACTGCACAAGAGATATTGATGGCTGACTTCCAGGCCTTGGTGCGTGACACCGAGAAACTATTGGCCGACACCGCCAACCTTGCCGGCGACCAGGCCGACGAATTGCGTGAACAGATTCACGACCGCCTGGCCCAGGCCCGCGAAACCCTGCAACTGACCCAGGACTCGGTGCGTGAACGCGGCCAGGCCGCGCTGGGCAGCGCCGAGCAGTATGTGCGGGAAAGTCCGTGGCAGGCGATCGGCATCGCCGCCGGCGTCGGCCTGTTGATCGGCCTGCTGGCCAACCGGCGCTAAGGGGTTCCCATGGAGAATGACGCCAACGGCGCCAGCGCCTCGGGCAGGCGCCTGGGCGCCGCCGCGCTGGGCCTGCTGCACAGCCACATCGAACTGTTCGGCATCGAATTGCAGGAGCAAAAGGGCCGCACCTTGAGCCTGCTGCTGTTCGCCGGCCTGGCGCTGGTATTCGCGCTGCTGCTGCTGACGGCGCTGTCCGGGCTATTGCTGGTGCTGCTGTGGGACAGCTATCGCCTGGCCGGTATCATCGGCCTGTGCGTGTTCTACGGCATGGCCGCGCTGTACTGCGGGCTACGCCTGAAGGCGGCGGTGTTCGACGAGTCGTCGCCGTTCGGCGCCACCCTCGAAGAACTTGCCAAGGACCGGGAGCGCCTGTTGCCATGAGCCTGCCAGAACTGCCAAACACGCGTAACCCACGCGAACTGCGCAAGGCACTGCTGCGCCTGCGCATGGAAATGCACCGCCAGGAAATCCGTCACGAGTCGGGGCAACTGATGGAACCGCTGCGCCGTGTGCGCGGCATGGGCAACTCGCTGCACGATGGCCTGGGGATCAAACATGCGCCCTTGTGGGGGATTGGCGCCGTGGTGGCGCTGGGCTTCCTCACCGGCAAAGGCGTGCGCAGCGGCAACCTGGCGCGCCTGGTGCGGCTGGGGACCAGCCTGTTGCCGCTGGTGCGCCTGTACCTGCAAGGCAACCGCCGCCCCTGAGCCTTGAATGACCCGCCCCCACCCAGGGGCGGTACCACCCTGCCCCTTGCGCAGATGAACACGACACGGGAAGCTAAAGCCTTCGATCCACAGGAGACCGCGCCTTGGACTGGCACACCCTGCTCACCCGCGAACGCCTGGGCAAAGCCCTCTATAGCGCCGATGAACTCGGGCGCAGCCCCTTCCACAAAGACCACGACCGCATCATCTTCTCCGGCGCTTTCCGTCGCCTTGGGCGCAAGACCCAGGTACACCCGGTTTCCAGCAACGACCATATCCACACGCGCCTGACCCATTCGTTGGAAGTCAGCTGCGTCGGTCGCTCGCTGGGCATGCGCGTCGGCGAAACCCTGCGCGACAGCCTGCCGGACTGGTGCGCCCCCAGTGACCTGGGAATGATCGTACAGTCGGCCTGCCTGGCCCACGACATAGGCAACCCGCCTTTCGGCCACTCTGGCGAGGACGCCATTCGCCACTGGTTCCAGCAAGCCGCCGGGCGTGGCTGGCTGGACGACATGAACGACGACGAGCGGGCCGACTTCCTCAACTTCGAAGGCAATGCACAGGGCTTTCGTGTGCTTACCCAGCTGGAGTATCACCAGTTCGACGGCGGCACCCGGCTGACGTATGCCACCCTCGGCACCTACCTCAAGTACCCCTGGAGCGCGCGCCACGCCGACGCCATGGGTTACAAGAAGCACAAGTTCGGCAGCTACCAGAGCGAACTGCACCTGCTCGAACAGATCGCCCGCAAACTGGGGTTGCCACAACTGGAAGACCAACGTTGGGCACGCCACCCGCTGGTGTACCTGATGGAGGCTGCCGACGACATCTGCTATGCACTGATCGACCTCGAAGACGGCCTGGAAATGGAGCTGCTGCAATACGCCGAAGTCGAGGCGTTGCTGCTCGACCTGGTCGGTGATGACCTGCCGGAAACCTACCGCCAGCTAGGCCCACGCGACTCGCGCCGGCGTAAGCTGGCCATTCTGCGTGGCAAGGCCATCGAGCACCTGACCAACGCTGCCGCCCACGCCTTCGTCGAGCAGCAACACGCCTTGCTGGCCGGGCAACTGGCAGGCGACCTGGTCGAACACATGCACGGCCCGGCCAAGCGCTGCGTGCTGCAGGCCAAGGACATGGCGCGCAACAAGATCTTTCAGGACAAGCGCAAGACCCTGCATGAAATCGGTGCCTACACCACCCTGGAGATTCTGCTGAACACCTTCTGCGGTGCAGCCCTTGAACAGCATGGTGGGCGCACGCCATCGTTCAAAAGCCGTCGGGTACTGGACCTGATCGGCAACAATGCCCCAGACCCGCATGCCTCGTTGCACAGTGCCTTCCTGCGCATGATCGACTTCATCGCTGGCATGACCGACAGCTACGCCAGCGAAATGGCCAGTGAAATGACCGGGCGCTCCAGCCCTACGTGAGTTGTGCTTTCGGTGCAGCCTGCCTCGGCTGCACCGCTGATTGCAGGAAACTTCCTACATATACTGACGGCAAATTAAACAACACGAATAAAAATCAATGAAAAGTTACCAAATGCGCTTTGACATCGAGTTGAACATGCCCATTTCGTAGCCGGTTTTGTTTTATCTTGTAAGCCATTTCCCATATAAGGCTAACAGCCCATCCTCGCATGCCCGGCGACTTCCAACTGCGATAAGGTGCCACCTGTCACCCTAAACGACCGCAGGGAAGTTAAACATGCACTCCATATTTATTGTTGACGACCATCCGGTCATTCGCCTGGCCGTCCGTATGCTGCTGGAAAACCAGAACTACAAGATTGCCGGCGAGTCGGACAACGGCGTGGATGCCATGCAGATGATCCGGGAGAGCAACCCCGACCTGGTCATCCTCGACATCAGCATCCCCAAGCTAGATGGCCTGGAGGTACTTTCCCGTTTTCAGTCGATGGCCCTGCCCTTGAAGGTTCTGGTATTGACTGCACAGTCCCCGGCATTGTTTGCCGTGCGCTGCATGCACTCAGGTGCTGCGGGTTACGTGTGCAAGCAAGAAGACCTGGGTGAACTGCTCAGTGCGATCAAGGCGGTCCTGGCTGGATATAACTATTTCCCCAGCCAGGCAATCAATAACAACCCGACTACCGG
Organism: Pseudomonas sp. URIL14HWK12:I5; assembly: GCF_900176445.1. Classification (NCBI taxonomy): domain Bacteria; kingdom Pseudomonadati; phylum Pseudomonadota; class Gammaproteobacteria; order Pseudomonadales; family Pseudomonadaceae; genus Pseudomonas; species Pseudomonas sp. URIL14HWK12:I5. The sequence goes on along the minus strand of NZ_FWXQ01000009.1, from coordinate 40,712 downwards.
CACCGACTTGCAACTTTTCCGCCAGGTGAATGACCGCGAACTGATGGTACTGCAACTCTTCGCCCAAGGCCGCAGCAACAAGGAAATTGCCAAAGGCATGTTCCTCAGCAGCAAAACCGTCAGCACCTACAAAAAGCGCCTCATGCACAAGCTTCAGGTCAACACGCTGGTGGATCTGATCGAGATGGCCAAGCGCAACGCGCTTGTCTGAAGGTGGTCATGGCCCGCACTATCGCCCGCCTGCTGCTCGCCCTGCTGCTATCAAGCGGCGCGACACAGGCTACCACTCGCGAAGCGTCGTCCTACACGTTGCTGGCAAGGTCATCGGCCGGTCCGGCCCAGCTCCTGTTCACGCCCGAACAACGGTTATGGCTCGAAGGCCGTCAGGAACTGGTACTGGGAACGTCGGCGCCCGACTACCCACCGTTCGACATCACCAGTGGCGGCCGCGCCTACCAAGGCCTGACCGCCGAGTATGCAAGCCTGGTCGGCAAGGCCCTGCAGTTACCCGTGCGGGTGCTGCGTTTTCCCAGCCGGCAAGCGGCGGTGGAGGCGCTCAGGCAGGGTGATATCGATTTACTCGGCAGCGCCAATGGCTACGAAGCGGCCAACGACGGCCTGGTGCTGTCACAGCCCTATGCCATCGACCAACCGGTACTGGTAACGCGCGAAGATGAAAACCGGGCGATGGACACGGACCTGACCGGCATGCGCCTGGGCATGCTCTACCACTACCTGCCCGAACAGGAAGTACACAGCGCCTACCCCAAGGCCGAGCTGCTGGCCTTCGGCTCTTCCAGCCAGGCACTGAATGCCGTGGCATTCGGCCAGGCCGACGTGTTCATCGGCGACACCATCTCCACGCACTACCAGCTCAATCGCGGCCACCTGCCACGCCTGCGCATGGCCAACTTCGGCCAGCACAAGGCCATCGGCTTCGGTTTTGCCTTGCGCCAGCAAGACACACTGCTGCTGGAGCTGGTGAACATTGTCCTCGACAGCCAGACGCCGGCCATGCGCACCAGCATTTTCAAGCGCTGGAGCGCTGGCAGCGACCAACTGCTGAGCGACCGCCAACTGCAATTGAGCGAGGCCGAGCAACAGTGGCTGCAGCAGCATCCGGTGATGCGCGTGGCGATTGATGACACGGCTGCACCCCTCTCCTATTTCGATGATTCGGGGCATTTTCGCGGCATCACTGCCGACCTGCTGGAGCTCATCCGCCTGCGCACAGGCTTACGCTTCGAAGTACAACGTGCCAGTGGCATTGCCGACATGATTGCCCGCCTCAAGGATGGCCGGGCCGATGTCATCGCCGCATTGGCCAGCGCCAGGGCGGCGGGGGACGACCTGCTAATCAGCCGCCCCTACCTGGAAAGCGCCTACGTACTGGTCAGCCACAAGGACAACAAGGCACTGGGCTCGCTGGAACAACTGAAAGGGCATCGCATCGCCATTACCCGCTACAGCGCCATGGATGCCATGCTGTCCCGGTACTATCCGCAGATCGGCTGGGTCGAGACCGAAAGCGCGTTCTACTCCATGGCGTTGCTCAACAGTGGTGCCGTCGATGCAGTGATTACCACCCTGATCGATGCCAACCACGCCTTGGCCAGCAACCCGGAACTGGTGATCCGCTCGTCGGTGGGCAGCGAACCCGCCAACTTCGCCATGGCCACCATGGCCCCTTCACCGGCCCTGCTGTCGATCCTCGACAAGGCACTGCTCAGCATCTCACCGGAGGAGCTGGGGGTTATCAACAACCGCTGGCGCGGCTTTAGCCGACACGAAGACAGCAACGCCAAGGGTTACAGCCGTCTCGCACTGCAGGTCATGCTGGGCATTGCCGTGCTTCTGCTGCTGGCCTTGCTCTGGAACGCTCGCCTGCGTCTGCAGATTCGTCAGCGCCACCGCGCCGAACGCGCCCTGAACGACCAACTGGCATTCATGCGCGCACTGCTCAACGGCACCCCCCACCCCATGTATGTGCGTGACCGCGAGGGCTGCCTGAAAAGCTGCAACTACAGCTACCTGGAAGCCGTGCAGGCCCGGTCCGATGAGGTCATTGGCAAGCAACTCGAAGACAGCCTTTTCGCCAATCCCGAGCAAACCCGTCAAATCCAGGCCGACTACCTGAAAGTCATGGCCGCCGGCTCGCCGTTGATCATGGACCGCCCCCTGCGGATCAAGGGACGCGAGCTGACCATTTATCACTGGATTCTGCCGTACCGCGACTCACTGGGAGAAATCCAGGGCATCATCGGCGGCTGGATCGATATCAGCGATCGCCGCCAACTGGTGCTGGAGCTGCGCCAGGCCAAACAACAGGCCGACGATGCCAACCGCGCCAAAAGCACCTTCCTGGCCACCATCAGCCACGAAATACGCACCCCGATGAATGCCGTGATCGGCATGCTCGAACTGGCGGTGAAGCGCGCCGACCAAGGTCGCCTGGACCGTGGCGCACTGGAGCTTGCCCACCATTCGGCCAAAGACCTGCTAGGCCTGATCGGCGATATCCTCGATATCGTGCGCATCGAGTCCGGGCACCTGACCCTGGCGCCGGAGGCCGTAGACCTGGCCGCATTGGTGGAGTCAGTGGGGCGCATCTTCGAGGGCCAGGCGCGGCAGAAAGGCCTGGCACTCGAGGTGATGATCACGCCGGCCGCGCGCTGCCATGCCTTGCTCGACCCCCTGCGCTTCAAACAGGTGCTGTCCAACCTGGTCAGCAACGCCATCAAGTTCACCGAGCATGGCCAGGTGCGTATCAGCGCCGACCTGCAGGACAACGGCACCAGCACGCCCGCCGTACTGCAACTGGAAGTGCGTGACAGTGGCATCGGCATCCACGCCGACGACCTGCAACGCCTGTTCACCCCGTTCGTCCAGGCCAACCCGCATAGCCAGGGTGCGCGCGCAGGTACCGGGTTGGGCCTGACCATCTGCCGCAACCTGTGCGAAATGATGGGTGGCGACCTGACCCTCAAAAGCCTCGAAGGGGTCGGCACCCAAGTCTGCCTGAAAATGCCGCTGCAACAGGTTGATGCGCAAGTGCAGCCGGCGCCCCTGATCGAAAAGCTCGATGTGCCCGACCCGCGGCTGAACGTGCTGGTGATCGACGACCATCCGGCCAACCTGCAACTGATGGCGCAGCAGCTTGCCTACCTGGGCCTGGAGCACGCCAGCGCCCGCGATGGCCGTGAAGGCCTGGCCACCTGGCGGGCGGGCAACTTCGATGTGCTGGTACTTGACTGCAACATGCCGCACATGAACGGCTACCAGCTGGCGACAGCCGTGCGCACCGAAGAGCGCCATGGCAACCGGCCACGCTGCACCATTCTTGGCTATACCGCCAACGCTCAGCCAGAAGTACGCCGCAAGTGCCTGAGCGCCGGCATGGACGACTGTTTGCTCAAGCCCATCAGCCTGAGCACCCTCAGCCAGCGCCTGGCCGGCATCAACCCGCGCCGGCAGCGCAAGCGCCGACGCCCCCTGTATCACCTGGATGGCCTGGCTGCAGTAGTCGGGCATGACCCCGCCGACCGCCGGCGTTTTCTGCAGACTCTGCAGCAAAGCCTGCAGGCCGATCTTTCCACCTTGATGGCGCTGCACCCAGAGCACGACGCCGATGCGATTGCCGAACAGGCCCACAAAGTGCTCAGCGCAGCGCGCATGCTCGAAGCGCCCGACCTGATGGCCGCCTGCGAAGCACTGGAGTCTGGTGGCTTGCCTACTGCCCAGTTGCGCCTGCGGCGTCAGGCACTGGCGCGGCACATGCGGCGAGTGGAGCTGGCCCTGGCCAAAGAATTACCCCCAAGCACCGATACGCAGGCAGCCAGCCGTGTTAACTGGTAGACTGCGCGGCGTTATTACCTAAGAGGATTGTTTCATGGCCACAAACCGCTCCCGTCGTCTGCGCAAGAAGCTGTGTGTCGACGAGTTTCAGGAATTGGGCTTCGAGCTGAACCTGGAATTCAAGGAAGATCTGGATGACCAGGCAATCGATGCTTTCCTCGATGCGTTCCTGGAAGAAGCCATGGACGCCAACGGCCTGGACTATGTAGGCGGTGACGATTTCGGCCTGGTGTGCTCGGTCAAGCGCGGTTCGGTCAGCGAAGAACAACGCGCCGCCGTAGAAGCCTGGCTCAAGGGCCGCAGCGAACTGACCAAAATCGAAGTCAGCCCACTGCTGGACGCCTGGTACCCGGAAAAGCCGATCAACAAGGCTGAGTGATACTTGCCTGTCTGATCGCTGAAAAGGCCACCCACATGGGTGGCCTTTTTTATTGTCGATGCTTTTTATCCGCCATGCTTTTCCGTCGAACGTGGCGCATCGTCGCTGCGCTTGGGGCATAATGCGTACTCTTTCGTCCTGGGGCCATCATCTCTTACAGCCCCTATGCCCTTTTCCCTCGCTGCAGGGTATTTATTCATTATGATCAAAACGCTTCGCCCCCTCGTTCTTGCCGGCCTGCTGTTGCCACTCGCATTGCCCAGCCACGCCGCCGCCGTCAACACCACCCTGCCCGCCAAAGTGCAGCAGGCGCTCAAAGCCAACAAGCTGCAGGACACAGCGCTGTCGCTGGTAATGTTGCCGCTTGACGGGCCCGGTACCCCGACCGTGTTCAATGCCGATGTTTCGGTAAACCCGGCCTCGACCATGAAACTGGTTACCACCTATGCCGCCCTCGAGCTGCTTGGCCCCACCTTCCAGTGGAAAACCGAGTTCTACACCGACGGTACCCTGAGCAATGGCGTGCTCAACGGCAACCTGTACCTCAAAGGTGGAGGCGACCCGAAGCTGAACATGGAAAAGCTCTGGTTGCTGATGCGTGACCTGCGCGCCAATGGCGTGCGCACCATCACCGGTGACCTGGTGCTGGACCGCAGCCACTTCGTGCAGCCCAACCTGCCGCAGTTCAACGATGACGGCGGCGATGAAAACAAGCCGTTCCTGGTCAAACCCGACTCGCTGCTGGTCAACCTCAAGGCCCTGCGCTTCGTGGCCCGCAACGATGGTGGCAAGGTTACCATCGCGGTCGAACCCCCTATTGCCAGCATTCGCATCGACAACCAGGTCAAGGCCGTGGCCTCCAAGCAGTGCACGGGTGATGTGCGCTACAACCCGGTACCTCAAGCCGATGGCATCAGCGTAACCGTCAGCGGCCAGCTGGGTGACGGCTGCAACTCGCAGACCTACCTGTCGCTGCTCGACCACCCGACCTATGCCGCCGGTGCCGTGCGCGCGATCTGGAACGAGCTGGGTGGCAACATCCAGGGCGGTGACCGCATCGAGAACGTGCCCAAAGGTGCACGCCTGCTGGCCCGCGCCTTCTCGCCAGACCTGGTGGAAGTGATCCGCGACATCAACAAGTACAGCAACAACACCATGGCCCAGCAGCTGTTCCTGAGCCTTGGCGCGCAGTTCCGCACCGATGCCGACGGCGACGACGCCCGTGCCGCGCAACGCGTGGTCCGCCAGTGGCTGGCGAAGAAAGGCATTACCGCGCCGCACCTGGTGATGGAAAACGGCTCAGGGCTGTCGCGTGCCGAACGGGTCAGCACCCGGGAAATGGCCGAGATGCTGCAGGCCGCCTGGAAGAGCCCCTACGCCGCCGAGTTCATGAGCTCGATGCCGCTGGTAGGCATGGACGGCACCATGCGCAAGCGCCTCAAGCGCACAGCCATGACCGGTGAAGGGCACATCAAGACCGGCACGCTGAATACCGTGCGGGCGATTGCCGGTTTCAGCCGTGACAGCAACGGCCACACCTGGGCAGTGGCGGCAATCCTCAACGACCCGAAACCATGGGGGGCTTCGCAGGTGCTCGACCAGGTGCTGCTGGACCTGTATCGCCAGCCGAAGCTGGCGGGCAGCACTGCAGCCAACTGATTGGTTAGCCCGTACCGGCCCTTTCGCGGCTATAGCCGCGAAGAGGCCGGTACGGGCAGCCAAAAACGTTCAGGCTGACTCGCCTTCCACCCTGTCCCGCCCCGCCTGCTTGGCTGCATACACCCCCGCATCCGCCCGCAACAACAGGGCATCGGCGCCCTCCCCCGGCCGCCATCCCGCCACACCAAAACTGGCCGTCACCTTGCCCACGCCGTCCACCGGCACATTGCGCAGCCCATGCCACAACTCCAGTGCCAGCAGCCGCGCCTGTTCGGCATCACTGCCCGGGCACAACACCATGAATTCCTCTCCACCCAACCGGCAGAATACATCGGTACGCCGCAAGCGCTGGCCGATACGCTGGCACAGGCTGCGCAGCACCCGGTCGCCGACGGCATGGCCGAAGCGGTCGTTGATGTGCTTGAAGTGATCGATATCGAGCATGATCACGGCCAGCGTCAAGCCATCACGCTGAGCCCGCTCCAGTTCGACCTTGAGCCGTTCCTGGAAGTAGCGGCGGTTATGAATGCCGGTCAGTGAATCGGTCACCGACAGCGCCCGCAACTCTTCCTCCACACCCTTGAGGTCCGAGATGTCCGTCAGGTAGCCATGCCACAAGGTACAGCCCTGTTCTCCCACCTCCGGCGTCGCTTCGCCACGCACCCAGCGCAGGCCGGCACGTGGCAGGCACACCCGGTATTCCTCGCGCCAGGGTGCCTGGTGCTCGGCCGAGTAACGTACCGAACGGCGCACGCGCTCCAGGTCATCTGGGTGGATACGCTCGAACACCCCCGAGGCATCTTCGCGCAACTGCTGCAGGTCCACTTCGTAGATGTCGTAAAGGCCTTTGCTGGCGTAGGGAAAACACGAATGCCCATCGGCATCCAGGCGATACTGATAAATACCGCCCGGCACCTCGGCACTGAGCTTTTCCAGCAGCCGATCGCGCGCCGCCAGTGCCTCGTGTACCCGACGCCGCTCGGTGACATCGATGCAAATGGCCAGGTAGCCAACCCACAGGCCCTGTTCGTCAAGCATGGCCGTGACCAGCATGTTGGCCACCAACTGGCTGCCATCGGCGCGTAGCAAGGTCCACTCACCCGGCTCGGCGCCTCGCTCGTAAACGGTTTCTGCAAACAGCGCCTGGCCACCGGCGATGTGCCGGCCAAAACGCTGGCTGAGCGCATGCGCACGCAGGCTCAATTCGTCCGGCAGCACCAGGTCCTCCAGGCGCAACTGGCCGATGGCCTGATTGGCCGAGTAACCAAACATACGCTCGGCCCCCGTGTTGAACGTGCTGACTTCGCCCTTGAGGTTGGTGGCAATAATGGCCACCTGGGTCGCGGCCTCCAATACACTGCGCAACTGATTATGGGTACCTCGCAAGGACTGTTCGCTGACCCGCAACTCGGCGGTACGCTGCTCGACCAGGGCCAGGGCACGCTGGCGCTGGCTGAACAGGCTGTAGAGCAAGGCACTGAGCAGCAGGCTCAACAACCCGCCCAGCAGGCCGACCGCCAGTACCGCCGATGTGCGATTGGCCCGCACGAAGGCCTGGCTCGGCAGGATGCTCAGCTGGAAGTGGTGGTCTGCCAGGTGCAGCAGCGGGTTGCTGCTCAGCGACAAGGGGGCAACCTGGTTCTGCGAGTCGTACAGCACTTGCGGCCCTTGCAACCCGGACGGGTCGACGATACGCACCACCAGGTTGTCATCCGCTGCCACAGGGCGCCCATCGCTGACCATCTCGCGCATGCTCAACAAAGCCACCACATAGCCCACTGCAGCGCCATGCGGGTTGGCATCGAAAAATACGGGGGCTACCAGCGCCAAGCCGCGCGCGTACGAAGGAATATCGTACATGGCCAAGGGCTCGGACACCGCCATGCTGCCAGATCCGAGCGCCCGCACCAGGGCAGCCTGGAGCTCACCCTGGCCGGCAAGATCGAGTCCATAGGGCAGCCCGGGCATTTCACCGGATTGGGTATACAACACAGGAAAGTAATGGTCGCGCAGCGGCGCGGGGTGCCACTGGCCTTGCGCATCCTGGTCACGGATCACATAGCCCGGGCCGGAATGCTCGCGGGCATGCTGCTCGAACTCGGCGCGCTGCGCGGCTTCGACACGCGGCGCCCAGGCGTAGGCCAGGGTACGCTGCAGCAACGGCCGGGCGTAACCGTCAAATTCGCGTGGTGTCACTTCGTTGGAAAAGCTGAAGAACCGCCGCAGGCCATCCAGGCGCTGCTGTTGTTCATCAAAACGCTCGGCAATACGGCTGTAGCGTTCGCTGGCCAGCAACTCAAAGCGCTGGCGCAGCTGCTGCTTGTAAAACGCCTGTGCGGCCAGCGCCAAGGCGGCCGTCAACAGACCGCCCGCCACCAAGGCCACCAGCGCCACCGCCCACGCGGACACCGTCTCTGTGCACAGGCCAGATAACCGCGCACGCACGCCACACTTTGACATACACCCATCTCGTCACGTCAGCGTCCTGCGGATTATCTTGCCCTGCCCACATTTATAGCCATTGGCCATTAGCCACGCAATGTACCTCGTCGGCTCAGCGCAGCTGCAGACGCCAGGCCCGGTGAATCCGGTTGTTACGGGCGAAGTCCGGGTCCAGGGTCTGGGCAGTGATTTCCTCCACCGCATAACGCGCCATCAGGTGCTCGTCCAGCTGGAACTTGCGGAAGTTGTTGGAGAAATACAACACGCCGCCCGGCGCCAGGCGGGCCATGGCCAGGTCCAGCAGTTGAACGTGGTCACGCTGCACGTCGAACACGCCTTCCATGCGCTTGGAGTTGGAGAAGGTGGGCGGGTCGATGAAAATCAGGTCGTAGCTGTCGCGGTTACCCTCCAGCCAGGCCATCACATCACCCTGCTCCAGGCGGTTGCGCTCAGAGAAGCCATTAAGCGCCAGGTTGCGCCGCGCCCAGTCCAGGTAGGTTTTCGACAGGTCGACGCTGGTGGTGCTGCGCGCACCGCCCTTGGCCGCATGCACGGTGGCAGTGGCGGTGTAGCAGAACAGGTTGAGGAAGCGCTTGTCGGCAGCCTCGCGCTGGATGCGCATGCGCATCGGGCGATGGTCGAGGAACAGCCCGGTGTCGAGGTAGTCGGTGAGGTTGACCAGCAGCTTGACGCCACCTTCGTTCACCTCCTGGAAACGGCCCTCGGTCGCCTGGCGTTCGTACTGGCGGGTGCCGCTCTGGCGCTCGCGGCGCTTGAGCACTACGCGCTGCGGCGAAATGCCCAGCGCCTGCGGGATGGCTGCCAACGCATCAAGCAGGCGCGCCTGGGCCTTTTCCGGGTCGATCGAGCGTGGCGCGGCATACTCCTGCACGTGCACCCAGTCCTGGTACAGGTCAACAGCCAACGCGTACTCGGGCATGTCGGCATCGTACAGGCGGTAGCAGTCGACCTGTTCGCGGCGAGCCCATTTGCCCAGCTGTTTGAGGTTTTTCTGCAACCGGTTGGCAAACATCTGCGCGCCTTCCGAAAGGCGTGCCGGTTCGCTGGCAACGGCGGGTTGCTGGCGGGTTTGCGCGCCCTCAGGTTGTGCTTCGCGACGCTCGCCGGTGACGAACTGGTCAGGCTGCACCTTGAACAGCAGCAGCTTGCACGGCAAGGCGCCGTTCCAGAACGCGTACTGCTTGTGGCTGCGAATGCCCATGCGCTTGCCCAGCTGCGGCGCGCCGGTGAACACCGCTGCCTCCCAGCCCATGCAGGCCTGGCGCAGGCGCTCGCCGAGGTTCTGGTAGAGGTACAGCAGGCTGGCTTCATCACCCAGACGCTCGCCGTATGGCGGGTTGCTGATGACCAGGCCTTTCTGGTTCTGGTCCGGGCGCGGCTCGAAGGTGCTGACTTCGCCCTGGTAGATTTTCACCCAGTCGCCCAGGCCTGCACGCTCGACGTTGTTGCGGCCCGGCTGGATCAGCCGCGGGTCGGCCTCGTAGCCACGGATCCACAGCGGAGGCTTGGCCAGGCCAGCCTGTGCACGCGCCTGCGCTTCGTCATGCACCTTGCGCCACAGCGCTGGCACATGGCCGAGCCAGGCACTGAAGCCCCAGCGCTCACGCTTGAGGTTGGGCGCGATGTCGGCGGCGATCATCGCGGCCTCGACCAGGAAGGTACCCACACCGCACATCGGGTCGGCCAACGCGCCCCCTTCAGCGGCAATGCGCGGCCAGCCAGAACGGATCAACACCGCAGCCGCCAGGTTTTCCTTCAGCGGCGCAGCACCTTGCTGCAGGCGATAGCCACGCTGGTGCAGGCTGTGGCCGGACAGGTCGAGGGAGAGAATGGCCTCGCCACGGTCCAGACGCAGGTGCACGCGCACGTCGGGGTCGATCTTTTCCACCGACGGGCGCAGGCCTTCGCGGTTGCGCAACTTGTCGACAATCGCGTCCTTGACCTTCAGCGCACCAAAGTGAGTGTTGTCGATGCCCGAACCATGGCCACTGAACTCCACCGCCAGGGTGCCATCGGCTGCCAGGTGGTCGGCCCAGTCGACCGCGTGCACGCCATCGTAAAGGTCGTCGGCGTTCTTCATGGAGAAGCGCTTGAGCACCAACAACACCCGGTTGGCCAGGCGTGACCAGACACACAGGCGGTAGGCGGTTTCCATGTCGGCGGCGCCGCGAATGGCCGAGGTGTGCTCACGCACTTCGTCCAGGCCAAGGCCTTTGGCCTCTTCGGCAAGCAGGCCTTCAAGGCCTTTGGGGCAGGTGAGGTAAAGTTCGAAACGGTCCGACATGAGTATTCCAGAGCCTTGGGCTATTGACTGACGAGGCAACGCATCACCCCGCGATGTTTGCCCGCAGGCCTTTCCAGCAGGCGTGCGGGTGGCCCTTCCCTGCACATGAACGTGCCGCGAAAGGCCAGGCCACCTGACCGATCTGCACTCGGCCCGGTGGCCAAGACAGCTTAGATCATCAGGCAGTATGAAAAATTCTGGCGATAACCGGGGCGATGTGACCCTTCGTCGCATTTCAAATTATTTCTGTCATCCGCAAGCAACGCTGGCGAAATGACGTCAATGTTCAGCAAACCCCGATCACAGCGGGCTCAACGCCAAACAAGGTTGAGTCGCATTTATTTACTTATCCCCTCACCCTAGGAAAGGTTACGTGCTTATGACAAATCGATCATTCACACCGTGACTCGCATTCGATAGAACTGGTCTCAGGCCGCTTCGCAACGAGGCGGCACCTTCAGCCCGCCACGCCGGCAGCGGGCGCAAACCGGCAGAAAGACTCTGCCCGGCCTCGGAGAGGCCGACGGGACATTACAGTCAACAAGTGAGGGCAACACCCTATGAGAAGACTTAAGCGTGATCCGTTGGAAAGAGCATATTCACGTGGCTACCAATACGGGGTCACCGGCAAATCCCGCGAACTTTGCCCCTTCAATCTTCCTTCTGTTCGCCAAGCCTGGATCAACGGCTGGCGCGAAGGTCGCGGTGATAACTGGGACGGAATGACTGGCACCGCTGGCATCCATAGACTCAACGAAAATCACGCCGTTGGCTGAACGAGGACACTGAATTCGAGTCACCATGCGCGCCCTATCCGGGCGGCGGGCTGCGGCCCAGGGGCCCCTTGACGGGGCCCTTTTTTATGCCTGCCGTTTAACCGCGCGGTAATGCCGCAATGGCATCGACCGCTTCACGGATCAACGCTGGCCCCTTGTAGATGAAGCCCGAGTAGATCTGTACCAGGCTCGCACCGGCAGCGATCTTCTCGGCAGCGTGACGGCCTTCGGTAATGCCACCCGCGGCAATGATCGGCAACTTGCCGCCCAGCTCGCCTGCCAGCACCTTGACAATGTGGGTGCTCTTTTCCAGCACCGGCGCGCCCGACAGGCCACCCGCCTCGCCACCATACGGCAGCCCCTCGACACCTTCACGGCCCAGCGTGGTGTTGGTGGCGATCACCGCATCCATGCCCGACGCCATCAGCGCGGCAGCCACCAGCGTAGTTTCTTCGTCACTCATGTCCGGGGCGATCTTGATGGCCAGCGGTACACGCTTGCCATGGGTAACCGCCAGTTGCTCGCGGCGTTCGGCCAGGGCGTCGAGCAACTGCTTGAGCGAATCGCCGAACTGCAGGCTGCGCAGGCCCGGGGTATTCGGCGAGCTGACGTTGACGGTGATGTAGCTGGCGGCGGTGTACACCTTGTCCAGGCAGATCAGGTAGTCATCCACGGCGCGCTCGACCGGGGTGTCGAAGTTCTTGCCGATGTTGATGCCCAGCACGCCGTTGTAGCGCGAGGCACGCACGCGGCCGAGCAAGTGATCGACGCCCAGGTTGTTGAAGCCCATGCGGTTGATGATGGCCGTCGCTTCCGGCAGGCGGAACAACCGCGGCTTGGGATTGCCCGGTTGCGGGCGCGGAGTGACGGTACCGATTTCGACGAAGCCGAAGCCCAGCTGGGCAAAGCCGTCGATGGCCGCGCCATTCTTGTCCAGGCCTGCGGCCAGGCCCACCGGGTTGGCGAAGTTCAAGCCCATGACCGAAACCGGCAATGCCGCCGGCTGCTTGCACAGCATGCCATTGAGGCCAAGACGGCCACCGGCACCGATCAGGTCCAGGGACAGGTCGTGGGAAGTTTCCGGGGAAAGCTTGAACAGCAGCTGGCGGGCCAGGGTATACATGGGCGGGCAAGGCTCGGGGTGAGTGAGGGGGCGATTATAGCCAGCCTGGGGCTGACAGGACAGCAAATCGTGGGGCCGCCAAGCACCCCGGCCACCCTTGGCACATCGGTTGCACCGGTTTGGCCCACAGCCTTATCCGTACAGGCGAGGAACCTTGTGAACACCGTACCCCGAGCAACGCCCCTGGCCTGGGTCAATGGCAGTGACGCGCCGGAAAAGCCCAGCCTGAACATCGGCTATATGGCACTGACCGACTGCGCCTCGGTGGTGGTCGCCGCCACCCAGGGCTTCGCCCAGCAATACGGCCTTACCCTCAACCTCAAGCGCCAAGGCTCCTGGGCCGGGCTGCGCGACAAGCTGGTCAGCGGCGAGCTGGATGCCGCGCACTGCCTGTATGGCCTGGTCTATGCCGTGCACCTGGGCATCGGTGGCGTACCGGCCAGTGACATGGCGGTGCTCATGGGCCTGAACCAGAACGCCCAGGCCATCAACCTCTCCCCTGCCTTGCAGCGCAAAGGCGTGACCAACCCTGAAGCATTGGCGCGCCTGGTGCACCAGCATGGCGCACGCCTGACCTTCGCCCAGACCTTCCCCACTGGCACCCACGCCATGTGGCTGTATTACTGGCTGGCCAGCCAAGGCATCCACCCGCTGCGCGACGTGGACAGCGTCGTGGTGCCGCCGGCCCAGATGGCCGCGCATATCCAGGCGGGGCGCATCGACGGCTTCTGCGTGGGTGAGCCTTGGGCCGCCGATGCTGTGGCCAAGGGCCAGGGCTTTACCCTGGCCACCAGCCAGTCGATATGGCCAGACCATCCGGAAAAGGTGCTGGCGTGTGCTCGCGCCTTCGCCGAACACTACCCCAACAGCGCCCGCGCGCTCATCAAGGCGATCCTCGCCGCCAGCCGGTTCATCGAGCAAAGCCCCGAAAACCGCCGCAGCACTGCGCAACTGCTTAGCGGCAACGCCTACCTGGACACCCCGCTGGACAGCATCGAGCCCCGCCTGCTCGGCCACTATCAGGATGGCCTGGGCAACCAGTGGCAAGACCCGCACGCCCTGCGCCTGTTCGACCAGGGCAGAGCCAACCTGCCGTACCTGTCCGACGGCATGTGGTTCATGACCCAGTTCCGCCGCTGGGGCCTGTTGCGCGAAGACCCCGACTACCTCGGTGTGGCTCGGCAGGTTCAGCAGTTGGCGCTGTACAGCGAGGCGGCGCAAAGCCTGGGCGTCGCGTGCCCCGAACAGCCGATGCGCAACAGCCTGCTGATCGATGGCATCCGCTGGGACGGCAGCGATCCTTATGGCTATGCCCGCAGCTTCAGCCTGCATGCCCTGGGCGACCTGCCCGATGCCCGCGTCGGCGCGTGAGGGGGACCAACATGTTGCGCATTCTGCTGATCGACGACACCCAGAACAAACTCGGCCGCCTCAAGGCGGCGTTGATCGAGGCCGGCTTCGAGGTTACCGAAGCCCCAGGCCTGACCATCGACCTGCCCGCCTGCGTCGAAACGGTGCGCCCGGATGTGGTACTGATCGATACCGACTCACCGGACCGCGACGTGATGGAACAGGTGGTGCTGGTCAGCCGCGACCAGCCGCGCCCCATCGTGCTGTTCACCGACGAGCACGACCCTGGCGTGATGCGCCAGGCGATCCAGGCAGGCGTCAGTGCCTACATCGTCGAAGGCATCCATGCTGCCCGGCTGCAGCCGATTCTGGATGTGGCCATGGCCCGCTTTGAAAGTGACCAGGCGCTTAGGGCGCAGCTGCTGGCGCGCGACCAGCAGCTGGCCGAGCGCAAGCGTATCGAGCAGGCCAAGGGTTTGCTGATGAAAATGAAGGATTGCAACGAAGAACAGGCCTACACCCTGATGCGCCGCCAGGCCATGAGCCGGCAGCAGAAGCTGATCCAGGTGGCCGAGCAGATCATTGCCATGCACGAAATGCTGGGCTGATGCAGCCGGCGATAGGGCCATCACAGGAAACAACAGTTGGCCCGGCTCTTGCTGAGGTTATTGCACCGGTAGCCAACGGCGGTTGCCCCACTTAAATCCCGACAAAGACGTCGCTCTCCCCTCCACGACCGTGGAGCGGGTGGCGGCGTCTTTTTCGTTCCGTTGCATTGCCGAGTGAGGTGTTCGATGAGTACCAGCTTCTGGAAATCCGGGCATGTGCCCACGCTGTTCGCCGCGTTCCTGTACTTCGACCTCAGCTTCATGGTCTGGTACCTGCTGGGCCCGCTGGCGGTGCAGATTGCCGCCGACCTGCAACTGAGTGCACAACAACGGGGCCTGATGGTGGCCACGCCGATCCTGGCCGGGGCGATCCTGCGCTTCGCCATGGGCGTGCTGGTTGACCGCCTGTCACCCAAAACAGCCGGGCTGATCGGCCAGGTGGTCGTCATCGTCGCCTTGGCGGGCGCCTGGCACCTGGGGGTGCACAGCTACGAACAGGCCCTGCTGCTGGGCGTGTTCCTCGGCTTTGCCGGTGCGTCGTTTGCCGTGTCGTTGCCGCTGGCTTCACAGTGGTACCCGCCGCAGCATCAGGGCAAGGCCATGGGCATCGCCGGTGCCGGCAACTCCGGCACCGTGTTCGCCGCCCTGCTGGCCCCGGCGCTGGCTGCCGGCTTTGGCTGGAACAATGTGTTCGGCTTCGCGCTGATTCCGTTGTCGCTGGCGCTGGTGGTGTTCGCCCTGCTCGCGCGCAATGCGCCACAACGCCCCAAGCCAAAAGCGATGGCCGACTACCTCAAGGCCCTCGGCGACCGTGACAGCTGGTGGTTCATGTTCTTCTACAGCGTCACCTTTGGCGGTTTCATCGGCCTGGCCAGCGCCCTGCCCGGCTACTTCAGCGACCAGTACGGCCTGAGCCCGGTCACCGCCGGCTACTACACCGCCGCCTGCGTCTTCGCCGGCAGCCTGATGCGCCCGCTCGGCGGTGCCCTGGCCGACCGCTTCGGCGGTATCCGCACCCTGTTGGGCATGTACAGCGTGGCAGCCATCTGCATCGCGGCAGTCGGTTTCAACCTGCCGTCCGCAGCCGCCGCTCTGGCGCTGTTCGTAAGCGCCATGCTTGGCCTGGGCGCCGGTAATGGTGCGGTATTCCAGTTGGTACCACAGCGCTTCCGCCAGGAGATCGGCGTGATGACCGGGCTGATCGGCATGGCCGGCGGTATCGGTGGTTTCCTGCTGGCAGCCGGGCTTGGCACCATCAAGCAGCACACCGGTGACTACCAGTTGGGGTTGTGGCTGTTCGCCAGCCTGGGCCTGCTGGCCTGGTTCGGCCTGCATGGCGTGAAACAACGCTGGCGCACCACCTGGGGCTCGGCAGCCGTGACCGCTGCACGGGTCTGAGGGGCACCCATGAGCCTGCAACTGAAGTTCGCCCAAGCCAGCGCTACCGGGCCACGCGAGGAAAACCAGGATGCCCTGCGCCTGGTCACCCCGGCGCCGGAGCTGGCCGCCAGCAAGGGCTACCTGTTCGCCCTCGCCGACGGCGTCAGCCAATGCGCCGATGGCGGCCTGGCAGCACGCGCCAGTTTGCAGGCACTGGCGCTGGACTACTACGCCACCCCCGCCACCTGGAGCGTGGCCCAGGCGCTGGACCGCCTGCTGCTGGCTCAGAACCGCTGGTTGCGCGCCCAGGGCAGCGGCCAGCCTTTGCTGACCACACTCAGCGCACTGGTGTTACGTGGCCGGCGCTTCACCTTGGCCCATGTGGGGGATTGCCGGGTTTACCGCTGGTACGCCGGGCGCCTGCAGTGCCTGAGCGAAGACCATGTGTGGGACCAGCCGGGCATGCAGCATGTACTAAAACGCGCACTGGGCCTGGACCAGCACCTGCTGGTGGATTACCTGGAGGGCGAGCTGCAGCCAGGCGAGTGCTTCCTGCTGGTCAGCGACGGGGTCTGGGCCAGCCTGGGCGACCAACACATCCAGGCCGTGCTGCGCGATCAGACCGACTTGCAACTGGCCGTCGACACACTGGTTGCCAGCGCGCACCTCAATGGCAGCCAGGACAATGCCAGTGCCTTGCTGGTGTACGTCGAACAGCTAGGCACCGCCAACCTGGGCGATACCCTGGCGCAATTGCAGCAGTGGCCGGTGCCCGGCGCGCTGCGAGCAGGCCAAGTGATCGATGACTGGCAGGCCGACTGCCTGCTTTCACAAAGCCGCCAGTCGCTGCTATACCGGGTGCGCGACAGCCAAGGCCAACCTTGGCTTCTCAAGACCCTGCCTGCCGAACGCGAACAAGAGCCCGGTGCTGCGCAAGCGCTGTTGCTCGAGGAGTGGTTCCTGCGCCGGGTTGCAGGCCGCCACTTCCCCGAGTTGCATGCGGCCAGCCAGCGGCAACACCTGTACTACGTGATGCGCGAGTACCCCGGCCAAAGCCTTGCCACCCTGCTGGCCGAGCATGGTCCGCTGCCCCTGCCGCAGTGGCTCGAAATGGCCCGGCAACTGCTGCAGGCGGTTGGCGTGTTGCACCGGCGCAACCTGCTGCACCGCGACATCAAGCCAGACAACCTGCACCTGGGCAGCGATGGCCAACTGCGCCTGCTGGATTTCGGTCTGGCCTATTGCCCCGGCCTTTCCGAAGACCCGTTGCACGACGTGCCCGGCACGCCCTCGTACATCGCCCCGGAAGCGTTCGACGGCCAACCACCCAGCCCGCGACAAGACCTGTATGCCGTGGGCGTGACGCTGTATCACCTGCTGACCGGGCACTACCCGTATGGCGAGGTGGAAGCCTTTCAGCGCCCGCGCTTCGGTCAGCCGGTCAACGCTGCACGCTACCGCCCCGACTTGCCGGAATGGCTGCAGCACAACCTGCAGCAGGCGGTGGCGGCCGATCCGGCGCAGCGCTTCGAAACGGCCGAACACTGGTTGTTGCTGCTTGAGCGTGGCGACCGCCAAGAGCTGCCTGACAGGCCACGCCCCTTGCTGGAACGCGAGCCGTTGAAGGTATGGCGCACCCTGGCCCTGCTGTCGTTGCTACTCAACCTGATCCTGCTGCTTGGCCTGCTCAAAGGCTGAGCGCACCCTGCCAACGAGGAATACCCGATGAATGCAAAAGTCTGGCTGGTAGGCGCCGGCCCTGGCGACCCTGAACTGCTCACCCTCAAGGCCGTGCGTGCCTTGCAGCAAGCGGCAGTGGTAATGATCGACGACCTGGTCAACCCGGCGGTGCTGGAGCATTGCCCGCAGGCCCGGGTGATTGCCGTGGGCAAGCGTGGCGGCTGCCGCTCCACGCCACAAGCGTTCATCCAGCGCCTGATGCTGCGCCATGCTCGGCAAGGACGTTGCGTGGTACGGCTCAAGGGTGGAGATCCGTGCATTTTTGGCCGTGGCGGCGAAGAGGCACTGTGGCTACAGGGGCATGGTATTGAGGTGGAGTTGGTCAACGGCATCACGGCCGGTCTGGCAGGCGCCACGCAATGCGGGATTTCGCTGACCTCACGCGGGGTGAGCCGAGGGGTGACGCTGGTAACGGCGCATACGCAGGACGACAGCGAGCTGAACTGGGCAGCCTTGGCCCAGGGCGGGACAACGTTGGTGGTGTACATGGGGGTCGCGCGACTGGAGCAGATTCGCCAGGGGTTGCTGGAGGGTGGCATGGCACCCGGAATGCCAGTGGCGATGATCGAGAATGCCTCATTGCCGCAGCAGCGAGAGTGCAGGAGCGATGTGCGGGGGATGGTCGAAGATGCACAGGGATTTGGTTTGCGTAGCCCGGCGATTCTGGTGATTGGCGAGGTGGTTGACGAACGACAGGTTCAGAGACTGTTGGCAGTCGCCGGGTAAAATCCGAGCAAAGAAAAACCCGGCCGAGGCCGGGTTTTTCATGAAACATCAGGCCAATTACTTGGACTGAGCTTCTACCTGAGCTTCAACGCGACGGTTGATAGCACGGCCTTCTTCGGTGGCGTTGTCAGCAACCGGACGGGTTTCGCCGTAGCCTACCGAGTCAACACGGCTGGATTCTACGCCGTACTGCTGGGTCAGCACTTGCTTGACAGCGTTGGCACGACGCTCGGACAGCTTCTGGTTGTAAGCGTCTGGACCCACGGAGTCAGTGTGACCTTCAACCACGGTGGTGGTTTGTGGGTACTGCTTCATGAAGTCAGCCAGGTTTTTGATGTCGCCGTAGCTGTTTGGCTTGACGACCGACTTGTCGAAGTCGAACTTCACGTCCAGCTCAACACGAACGACTTCGGCAACAGCCGGGCAGCCGTCGGCGTCAACGGTAACGTTGGCCGGGGTGTCTGGGCACTTGTCGACGTTGTCGCAAACGCCGTCGTTGTCGGAGTCGGAGCAGACTTCAGCAACTGGAGCCGGAGCGGCTGCGGCTTGCTTCGGGCTACCGCCGAAGTTCAGGCCAACACCAACGCTTGGAGCCCACTCGGTGTCGCCCTGGTCGATGTTGTACTGAGCTTCAACGCCGGCACGGGCGTAGAACATGTCGGTGATGTACCACTTGGCGCCAGCGCCAACGTTGGCGAAGGTGGAGTGGTCACGACCGCCACGGCCGGTCTGGCCCAGCGACTGGTGCGAGAAACCAGCGGAAACGTACGGACGGATAGCGTCGTACGGGTTGTTGAAGTGGTAAACGGCGTCCAGGGCGGTGTTCGAGCCCTTGATGTTCTTGCCGTCTTCGCCACGAGCGTTGTGTACTTCGTCGTAGCCCAGACGCAGTTCAACGTCGTCGGTCAGGAAGTAACCGATCGAGCCGCCGAACAGGTTGCCGTCGTTCTTGAAGTCGCGCTGGCTGTCGAAGAATTCTTTTTTGTAGAAAACTTCGGTCTCGACGGCGCCTTGACCTTGTGCCATAGCGCCAATCGAAGTGGCGGCTACGAGCGAACCAATGGCCAAGCCCAAGGTGTTTTTCAATTTCATCCGTTAAATCCCCATCTGGTGATAGTTAAGCCGTCCCACCACGAACACGGGGGACAACTCGACGGCAAGTCTAGCAGAACTCGCCGATTCGTTAGAGATATTTGCACGCCACTAAGTTTCATCGAGGCCGGCAAATTTCTCCCGAAGCTTGTCTAGCGCGCGCTTGTAGCGCATTTTCGTCGCGCTCAGGCCCATGTGCATGATGTCGGCAATTTCCTGAAATTCCAGTTCTGCGACAAAACGAAGCACCAGAATCTCCCGGTCAATCGGGTTCACATGCACCAGCCATTTGTCCAGCCCGCCTTTTTCTTCCGGCTTCGGGGCCTTGTCCTCGGACGCCTCTTCGACAGGGTCCAGACTCAAGGCATCCATCAACCGGCGTTTACGGCGCTCCTTGCGGTACTGGGTAATGCACTCGTTGTAGGTGATGCTGTAGAGCCAGGTCTTGAACTTGGATTTACCTTCGAAGTTCTTCAGGCCGTACAGCACTTTCAGCATCACTTCCTGACAGACATCGTCCGCGTCCCGGTCGTTCCCCAGATAACGCGCACAGACGTTGAACAGGGTCCGTTGGTAGCGCCGCATGAGCTCTTCATAGGCGCGGGTAACGTGGTACAGCTCCTCATGCGAACGCGCCACCAACTCTTCGTCCGTGAGCTCGCGGGGGTCATAACGCATGGGCGGCGAATGAACTTTATTCAAAACGGATCTGGCCGACAGTCAGGTCAATGTCGCCGCGCGACCCCGTGGGTCGAATTTCGCGGCGGCATACATTAACAGCTTTTGTGCGGTTAGCGGCTATTGACACGCTGCTCGAGCAACTCGCGGTTGGACAGCGACACCAGTTCGCCATCATCGGTCAGCAGCGTTGTCTTGACCGTGCCGATTTCCTCGATGTGCCCTTCAACCTCTCCAATCCGCACCTGCTGGCCGACCTGATACAGCTCGCGCACGTAAATGCCGGCCAGGATCTGCCCGGCGATCTCGCGACTGCCAAGGCCCATGGCCAAGGCAACGGCCAGACCAACGGTAATCAGCCCGATGACGATAACGTGGTTCAGCAGGTCGGTTTTCACCTCCAGCTGGCTGATGGCCACCGAGATGCTGATGATGATCACCAGGCCCTGGGTAATGCGCCCAAGCCCTGCCGAGTATTCCAGGCCGATGCCTTCGGCAGCGCCGCGCACCAGGCCATTGGCAATTTGTGCCAGCAGCACGCCGGCCAGCAGCACCAAGGCCGCGCCGAACACCTTCGGCAGGTACAGGGCAAGCATGTCGAGGGTGGCCGACACCCGCTCCAGGCCCAGCGACTCGGCGGCCGAGACCAGGAAGATGAGCAGCACGAACCAGTAGACGATCTTGCCGATCAGGGTCGAGATCGGCACCTGAATGCCGACCCGGCCAAGCATCTTGGTGAGGCCGGTGCCGGCCATCAGGCGGTCCAGGCCAAACTTGGCCAGCAGCTTGGACAGCAGTGTGTCGAGCAGCTTGGCCACCACGAAACCGAGCAGCACCACGACCAGCGCGCCGAACAGGTTGGGGATGAAGTTCGCTACCTTGGTCCAAAGGGCAGTCATTGCGGTGACCAGGCTCTGGGTCCAGAGATCGAGTTCCATATTCAATCGGCCTTATCTGCTTTGCTGCCGGTGGCAGCGTTGCGGGAAGAGTGTCGACGCACCGGCGCGACATGCGCCGAGCCATTATTGACGGCGATGAGCAGCGCCTGGCTCCAGCGGCCAAGCAGGCTGAACAGATCACCCGCGCCAACCTGGCGGTTGGCGGTTTTCAGTACGCGGCCCAGGCAAGCGGCGTCGTCCCGGTCGTCCCGGTCATTGCCGGAGGGTGACGCCTTGAGCAGGTCGCGCAGGGATTCTTCAAACGGATCGTGCATGGGCACCTCGCGCAGTGTCAGCAAGAGACGAGATGGCCGGGCAATGGGTCACACATCCCATTGGTACGAATGTTTCAAAATGCACACCTAAACCCATCGCAACCGCCGGAACAGCCACCACTGCCCCACCGCCAGCCCCAGCACGACGATGCAGGCGAACAAAAAGCCCAACGGATTATCCGCCCCCGGAATACCGCCGACATTAATGCCCAGCAGCCCGGTGATGAAGCTCATGGGCAAAAAGATGCAGGTGATGATGCCAAAACGGTACATGGTGCGGTTCATCCGCTCGCTGCGCCGGCGGTCTTCACTTTCCAGCACCAGCGCAGCGCGCTCGCGGGTCAGCTCCAGTTCTTCGAGGTAGCGGATCAGGCTGTTATTGAGCTCGTTCCAGTAATCGGCGTCGGCATTGGCGAACCAGCTCCATTTGCTGCGCGACAACTGGGCGTAGATTTCCCGTTGCGGAGCAAGGAAACGGCGCAGGCCGGCGGCACGACGGCGGATCTGCTGCAGGCTGCCATGCTCAGGGGTGTACCGCTCGTCGGTTTCGACCTTTTCTTCTTCCAGGTCGACCAGTTCGGCCAGATCACTCACCAGGCCCTGAACCTTTTCAGTGAGCAGTTCGCCCATCAACAGCAACAGTTCGGAGGCCGATTTCGGCCCCCTGCCCTGTTCCAGTTGCTGGAGAATTTCGTCACTGGCACGCAACGGTCTCAGGCGCAACGAGATAACCCGCTGTGCCTCGGCGAAAATACGTACCGAAACCATGTCTTCAGGCTCGGCACCCGGGTTGAGGTTGACCCCGCGCAGGAACAGCAGCAGCTGTTCGTCCGCCATGGGCAGCAGGCGCGGCCGGGTATTTTCTTCCAGCAGCAGCTCGCAGGCGAACTCGCTCAGGCCACTGTCATGCAGCAGCCAGGTACGGGTTTGCGGATGGCTGCGGTCCCAGTGCAGCCACAGGCTCTGCTCTGGTTGCAGTTGCAAGCTGTCCAGTTCGGTACGGGCAATCGAGCGCGCGCCGCCTTTACCATCGAGCACCAGGGCATGCACCAGCCCCCACTGCGCGTTGTCTTCCTCGAACATCAAAGCTCCATCAGCGCGTGGGGCGCATCACTCCGGCATTTTCAGCGGGCTTGGCGAAACCAGTACG
The DNA here is from genome assembly GCF_900176445.1 of Pseudomonas sp. URIL14HWK12:I5. Lineage (NCBI taxonomy): Bacteria > Pseudomonadati > Pseudomonadota > Gammaproteobacteria > Pseudomonadales > Pseudomonadaceae > Pseudomonas > Pseudomonas sp. URIL14HWK12:I5. Next base: position 18,236 of record NZ_FWXQ01000009.1, on the reverse strand, counting down.
CCATTGTTGTCGGCATACACGTACTCGCCCGGGCGGAAGGTAACGCCGGCGAAGGTCACCACCACATTGAGGTCACCGATACCACGCTTGTCGGTTTTCATCGGGTGGCTGGCCAGGGCCTGCACGCCGACGTCGGTCTGGATCAGCACATCGACGTCACGCACGCAGCCATAGATCACCAGGCCTTCCCAACCGTTTTTGGCGGCTTTTTCCGCAAGCATGTCGCCCAGCAGCGCACGGCGCAGCGAACCACCACCATCGACCACCAGGACCTTGCCCTTGCCGTCGAGTTCGACCTGCTCCTTGACCAACGAGTTGTCCTCGAAGCACTTGATGGTGACGATCTGGCCACCGAACGAATCGCGGCCGCCAAAATTGCTGAACATGGGTTCCAGCACGTGTACCAGGTCGGGGTAGGCGTCACACAGGTCGGGCGTTACGTAATGCTGCATGGGAAGCTCCTGTCAGTCACAACGAAAGCGGGTATCGGCCAAGGCTACACCTTGGAGGCCGTTGCAGTCATCCGGGACCGGGCAGTCATTTGTATTCATCCTGTACCGGCCCTTTCGCGGGCACGCCCACGAAGAGGCCGACCCAGGCGATGCAAGATCAACTGACTGGCAAAGGTTCCTGAGCCACGGTGGAGGCATGCACCGGCAGCAATGGATCACGCAACCAGCGCTCCACCAACGGCCATACCTGCGCCTGCGCAGCCTTGCTCACCAGCATGTCGACATGCCCAAAGGCCTCAAAACCTTCCTCACGCCCCAGCCGCAGGAACTGCTTGCGCTCGCCCCCCAACTGCTCGAACAGCTTGCGGCAGGCCCACACCGGGTCCTGGAAGTCCCCCGCGCCGGCCACTGCCAGCAGCGGCACATCCACCTCTGCCAGCCCCGCCCACCAGTCGTTCTGCTTGTCGCCAAAGCGTCCGAACAGGCCATGCCAGCGCATGCTTTCCAGCGCCAGGCCAATCGGCTCGTCTTCCGGTCCACGTTTGAAGCGAGGCCCGGATATCTGCCCCCAGCGCTTGAGCACCAGCTTCGCCCCCCACACCAGCGGTGGCACCTTCAACGGCCAGTAGACACGGCTGATCTGGGTGCCGAACAGCGCCACGCTGGCCACCTGTTCGGCACCCAGGAAACCACCCCCAAGCGCCGCCACCAGGGTGGTGCCGCCCAAGGAATGGCCAACCCAGTGCGGCGCCTGGCCCGACTGCTCGCGCACGAACGCGGCAATCAGTGGCAGGTCATCACGGGCATAGGCCGCAACGCTGTTGTGCCGCCAGGCACGGTTGCGTGGTGACAGGCCGTGACCGCGCATTTCCGGGATCCACACATCAAAACCGGCACGGGCGAGGTAGGCGCCCAAGCCAATACCTTTGGGCGAATACCAGAAACGCCGGTTGGAAAAACTGCCGTGCAGAAGAATGACCGGCACGCCCTGGGCACGGCCATGGTCGGCCAACCCCAGGCGGGTGATGGCCAGCTCGACGCTAGGGTCCGGGCCGTTGCCAGCCTTGATCCGGTACACGTCTTCGCTGAGGTCGCCGCGGCGCTCGGCACTGAGCAGGGCCACGGGGAATAGAGTGCTGCTGCTTTGCATAAGGTTGCTTGGTGCACAAAAAAGGGCGGGATCCATTGCTGGAACTCGCCCTGGAAAAAACCAGGCGGGGGTACGCCAGACGTCCCCCCGCGTTTTACAGCATCAGGCCGCGCCTTGGCCTTCGGCCAGGAAGAACCAGGTTTCGAGTACCGAGTCCGGGTTCAGCGACACGCTTTCGATGCCCTGCTCCATCAGCCATTTGGCCAGGTCCGGGTGGTCCGATGGGCCCTGGCCGCAGATGCCGATGTACTTGCCGGCCTTGTTGCACGCGGCAATGGCGTTGGCCAGCAGCTTCTTGACGGCAGGGTTACGCTCGTCGAACAGGTGGGCGATGATGCCCGAGTCACGGTCCAGGCCCAGGGTCAGCTGGGTCAGGTCGTTGGAGCCGATCGAGAAGCCGTCGAAGTACTCCAGGAACTCTTCGGCCAGGATGGCGTTGGACGGCAGTTCGCACATCATGATCACGCGCAGGCCGTTGTCGCCGCGGGCCAGGCCGTTTTCGGCGAGCAGGTCGACCACTTGGCTGGCTTCGCCCAGGGTGCGTACGAACGGCACCATGATCTCGACGTTGGTCAGGCCCATCTCGTTGCGCACGCGCTTGAGGGCACGGCACTCGAGCTCGAAGCAGTCACGGAACGATTCGCTGATGTAACGCGAAGCGCCACGGAAGCCCAGCATCGGGTTTTCTTCTTCCGGCTCGTACAGCTTGCCGCCGATCAGGTTGGCGTACTCGTTGGACTTGAAGTCCGACAGGCGCACGATGACCTTTTTCGGGTAGAAGGCCGCCGCCAGGGTGCTGATGCCTTCGACCAGTTTCTCGACATAGAAGCCGACCGGGTCGTTGTAACCGGCAATGCGCTTGTCGACGCTGTCTTTCAGGTCGGCAGGCAGGCCGGCATAGTTCAGCAGTGCCTTGGGGTGCACACCGATCATGCGGTTGATGATGAACTCCAGGCGCGCCAGGCCGACACCGGCGTTGGGCAGCTGGGCGAAGTCGAAGGCGCGGTCCGGGTTACCGACGTTCATCATGATCTTGAACGGCAGCTCCGGCATGGCGTCGACGGAGTTCTGCTTGACGTCAAAGCCCAGCTCGCCTTCGAAGATGAAGCCGGTATCGCCTTCGGCGCAGGACACGGTCACGCCCTGGCCGTCTTTGAGCACCTGGGTGGCGTTGCCGCAACCGACCACGGCCGGAATGCCCAGCTCACGGGCGATGATCGCCGCGTGGCAGGTACGGCCGCCGCGGTTGGTCACGATGGCGCTGGCGCGCTTCATCACCGGTTCCCAGTCCGGGTCGGTCATGTCGGAAACCAGTACGTCGCCCGGCTGGACCTTGTCCATTTCCGAAACGTCGTTGATCACGCGCACTTTGCCGGCGCCGATGCGCTGGCCGATGGCACGGCCTTCGACCAGCACGGTGCCTTTTTCTTTCAGCAGGTAGCGTTCCATGACGTTGGCGCTGGAACGGCTTTTCACGGTCTCAGGGCGCGCCTGGACAATGTACAGCTTGCCGTCATCGCCATCTTTGGCCCACTCGATGTCCATCGGGCGCTGGTAGTGCTGCTCGATGATCATGGCCTGTTTGGCCAGCTCGCTGACCTCGGCATCGCTCAGGCAGAAGCGTGCGCGCTCGGCGCGGTCCACTTCCACGGTTTTGACCGAACGGCCGGCCTTGGCTTCTTCGCCGTAGACCATCTTGATGGCCTTGCTGCCCAGGTTGCGGCGCAGGATGGCCGGGCGGCCGGCCTGCAGGGTGTTCTTGTGCACGTAGAATTCGTCAGGGTTGACCGCACCCTGCACCACGGTTTCACCCAGGCCGTAGGCGCCCGTGATGAACACCACATCGCGGAAGCCCGACTCGGTGTCGAGGGTGAACATGACGCCGGCGGTGCCGGTTTCGGAGCGGACCATGCGCTGCACGCCAGCAGACAGGGCCACCAGCTTGTGGTCGAAGCCCTGGTGCACGCGGTAGGCGATGGCGCGGTCGTTGAACAGCGAGGCGAACACTTCCTTGGCCGCGCGGATCACGTTGTCGACGCCACGGATGTTGAGGAAGGTTTCCTGCTGGCCTGCGAACGAGGCGTCCGGCAGGTCTTCGGCAGTGGCCGAGGAGCGCACGGCAACCGCCATGTTGTCGTTGCCGGCAGCCATCGCGGCGAAGGCGGTTCGGATTTCCGAATCCAGACGTGCCGGGAACTCGGCTTCCATGACCCACTGGCGAATCTGCGCGCCGGTCTTGGTCAGGGCATTGATGTCATCCACGTCCAGCGCGTCGAGCGCGGCATGGATCCGGTCGTTGAGACCACTCTGTTCGAGAAAATCGCGGTACGCCTGCGCCGTAGTGGCAAAGCCGCCCGGCACCGATACACCAGCACCTGCAAGGTTGCTGATCATCTCGCCCAGGGATGCGTTCTTGCCCCCCACATGCTCCACATCATGGACGCCGAGCTTATCGAGGGAAACTACGTACTCTACCAAGGTGATCTCTCCACTAACTGTGTTGGAAAAGCTCAAAAGGCGCCCGCCTGTCTTCTGTGACTTGGCCGGGCGTTTGTGGCCTGTACCTGGAAAATAAGTGAGAATGCCGACAGCCGCATTCGGCAAACCGAACTTATCATATCCAAGAAACGTCATCAGCTTAAGGCCCAGATCGCAAATGAAACGAACCGCGTTCTTCATCTCCGACGGCACCGGTATCACTGCCGAAACCCTGGGCCAGAGTTTGCTCGCGCAATTCGAGAGCATTCCGTTCAACAAATTTACCCGCCCGTACATCGATTCGCCGGACAAAGCACGGACCATGGTCCAGCAAATCAACGCCGCCGCCGAGCGTGACGGGGTGCGCCCGATCATCTTCGACACCATCGTCAATCAGGACATCCGTGAGATCCTGGCGACGTCGAATGGCTTCATGATCGACATCTTTTCATCGTTTTTATCCCCGCTCGAGCAGGAATTGACCGCCCATTCGTCGTATTCCGTGGGTAAATCGCACTCGATTGGCGGTAATTCCAACTACATGGAACGCATCGAGGCGGTGAACTTCGCCCTGGACAACGACGACGGCGCGCGTACCCACTACTACGACAAGGCCGACCTGATTCTGGTTGGCGTGTCGCGTTGCGGCAAGACCCCTACCTGCCTGTACATGGCCATGCAGTTCGGCATCCGCGCCGCCAACTACCCGCTGACCGAGGACGACATGGAGCGCCTGCAGCTGCCGGCGGTGCTGAAAAAGCACCACAACAAGCTGTTCGGCCTGACCATCGACCCCGATCGCCTCACCGCCATCCGCCACGAGCGCAAGCCCAACAGCCGCTATTCCAGCTTTGCCCAGTGCGAGTTCGAAGTGCGCGAGGTGGAGAACCTGTTCCGCCGGGAGAACATTCCCAACATCAATTCCACGCATTTTTCGGTGGAAGAGATTTCGGCGAAGATTCTGGTGGAGAAAGGGGTGGAGCGCAGGTTCAAGTAAGCCTGTTCTGGCCCTTTCGCGGGCATGCCCGCGAAGAGGCCAGCACAGGGATAAAAAAACCCGGCATCTCTGCCGGGTTTTTCATTTCAGCTCAAGCTCAGGACGGCACCACCGCCGCCTGCCCGCTCATGGCCAGGTCGACCAGCTCGCGGTTGGCCACCGCGTACATCGCATAGTCGGTGCCCGTGGCATTGCGCAGGTCGTCCAGCATGGCGCGCCAGCGCTCCACCATCACCCGGTGCTGCTCGGCCCACAGCGCCACGCGGGCGTCCATGTCTTCCGGTGCATCGGCCATCTGCAGTACCGAGATGGTGATTGCCCGTTGCTGCAGGTCAATGTCATCGCGGAACGCTTCGCGGGCCAGGGCCTGCCAGTTGTTTTCCACCGGTAGGTTGCTGATTTCCTGCAAGTACCAGGTCAGGTCCAGCGCGCTGCCCACCGCAAAGAACGCCTTGGCCACCTGCGCCGGCTCATGGCCGGTGACGTCGGCGGCTTCGATGATCGGCAGCAGGGTGTACAAGTGGCTGGTACCGGCCACCATGCGCGCCAGCAACTCCGGCACACCGGCGTCGACAAAGCCCTGGTAACGCACCATCCAGCGTTCGCGGGTCGGGCCTTCCAGCAGCTCGTCCAGCTTGAGCCCCAGCTGCGCGATCTTCGGCCCGAAGTGTGCGGTGTCGCGCCCGGCGTCCTGCTCGTTACGGCGGCTACGCAGGAACCAGCGGGTGGCACGGCGGCCCAGACGCATCAGCTCGTCCATGAGGGTGAGCTGGATTTCTGCGGGCACCTGGTAGTCCAGGGCCTCGATCTGGCGGAACCAGTGAGGCAGATGGAAGATGTCGCGCACGATCACATAGGCCCCGGCCACGTTGGCCGGGCTCATACCGGTCGACTCCTTCAGGCGCTGGACGAAGGTGATGCCCATGTTGTTGACCAGGTCGTTGGCGATCTGGGTACTGACGATTTCACGCTTCAGGCGGTGGCGGCGCATGGCCTCGGCGAACTTGCTGACCAGCGACGGCGGGAAGGCGGTTTCCATGTCGCGGGTCAGGTAGTCGTCGTCCGGCACCAGCGACTTGAGCAGTTGCTCCTTGAGGTCGATCTTGCTGTACGAGATCAGCACCGACAGCTCGGCGCGGGTCAGGCCCTGGCCGGCAGCCAGGCGTTCAGCCAACTGCTCTTCGGACGGCAGGAACTCGATGGCGCGGTCCAGCTTGCCACGGCCTTCCAGGTCGGCCATCAGGCGCTTGTACTCGGCAATCCGCTCGCGGGCGCGGCGGGCCGCCAGCGACAGCGCCTGGGTCTGCTTGTAGTTGTTGCCCAGCACCAGGTTGCCGACTTCGTCGGTCATGCTGCCCAGCAGCTGGTTACGCTGCTTCTCGGTCATGTCGCCACCCTGCACCACTTCGTTGAGCAGGATCTTGATGTTGACCTCGTGGTCGGAGCAGTCAACGCCGCCGGCGTTGTCGATGAAGTCGGTGTTGGTGGCGCCGCCGTTCAGGCCAAACTCCACCCGGCCAAGCTGGGTCATACCCAGGTTACCGCCCTCGCCCACCACCTTGCATCGCAGCTCATTGCCGTTGACCCGCAGCGCGTCGTTGGCCTTGTCGCCGACATCAGCGTGGCTTTCGCTGCTGGCCTTCACGTAGGTACCGATACCGCCGTTCCACAGCAGGTCGACCGGTGCCTTGAGCAACGCGTTCAGCAGCTCGGTCGGGGTCAGGCGGTCGGCCTCGATGGCAAAGCGCTCTTTCATCTGCGGGCTGATGGCGATGCTTTTGGCACTGCGCGGGAAGATACCGCCGCCTTCAGACATGATGCTGGTGTCGTAGTCGCTCCAGGCCGAACGCGGCAGGTCGAACAGGCGCTTGCGCTCGGCAAAGCTGGACGCAGGCTCGGGGTTGGGGTCGATGAAGATGTGCAGGTGGTTGAACGCCGCCACCAGTTGCAGCTTGTCGGACATCAGCAGGCCGTTGCCGAACACGTCGCCGGCCATGTCACCCACGCCGATGACGGTGATCGGGTCTTCCTGCACGTTGATGCCACGCTCGCGGAAGTGGCGCTGCACACCCACCCAGGCGCCGCGTGCGGTAATGCCCATCTTCTTGTGGTCATAACCGGCCGAACCGCCCGAGGCAAAGGCGTCGCCCAGCCAGAAGCCATAGTCGATGGCAATGCCGTTGGCGATGTCGGAGAAGGTTGCAGTGCCTTTGTCGGCCGCCACCACCAGGTACGGGTCATCATCGTCGTGACGCACCACGTTGGCCGGCGGCACCACGCCACCGTCCTTGAGGTTGTCGGTGATGTCGAGCAGGCCGGAAATGAAGATGCGGTAGCACGCCACGCCTTCGGCGGCGATCTCGTCCCGGCTACCGCCCAGTGGCAGGCGGCGCGGCAGGAAACCGCCCTTGGCGCCGACCGGCACGATGACCGAGTTCTTCACCTGCTGGGCTTTGACCAGGCCCAGCACTTCGGTGCGGAAGTCTTCTTCACGGTCAGACCAGCGCAGGCCGCCACGGGCGACGTTGCCAAAGCGCAGGTGCACGCCCTCGACCCGAGGCGAATAAACGAAGATCTCGAACTTGGGCACCGGCTTGGGCAGTTCGGGGATCAGCTTGGGGTTGAATTTGAAGCTGAAGTACGACTTGTTCTGGCCGTTGGCATCCGGCTGATAGAAGTTGGTGCGCAGGGTGGCCTTGATCAGGTCCAGGTAGCGCCGCAGGATGCGGTCTTCGTTGAGCACCTGCACGTCGTCGAGCGCGGTCAGGATGGCTTGTTCCAGGCGCTGCTGCTTGTCGTCGAGGTCGTCCTGGGTGAGCTTGCGCGCCAGGTAGAAGCGGGTCTTGAACAACCGGGTCAGCTCGCGGGCGATGTCGGTGTGGTTGTTCAGGGTGCTGGCGATGTAACCCAGGTCGAAGCCCAGGCGGATCTGCTTCAGGTAACGGGCGTAAGCGCGCAGCAGCGCCACGTCACGCCAAGGCAGGCCAGCGGTGAGTACCAGACGGTTGAAGGCATCGTTCTCGGCATCGCCACGCACGATGTGGATAAACGCGTCCTGCAGGGTGTCGTTGAGCTGCTGGATATCCAGGCTCAGGCCTTCGCTGTAGGTAAAGGCAAAATCGTGAATCCAGTACTCGCGGCCACTGGCATGGCGCAGGCGATACGGGAACTCGCCCAGCACGCGCAAGCCGAGGTTTTCCAGAATCGGCAGCACGTCGGACAGCGCCAGCGGGGTGTCAGCGTGGTACAGCTTGCAGTGCAGGATGCGCTCTCCCACCTGGGTCAGCGGCTGGTAGAAGCTCATGGCCAGCGGCTTGCTTTCCGACAGGTTCAGCACATGTTGCAGGTCGACAACGGCCGAGTGCGCGGCGAAACGTTCGCGGTAGCCGGCCGGGAAGCCCTTGGGGAAATCGGCGAGGATGTTGGTGCCTTGGGCTTCGCCGAAGTTCTCCACTACCAGCGTCGAATAATCGTCATGCCACGAGCGGCAGGCCTGGATGACTTCGCGTTCCAGCTGCTGCGGGTCGATGTCGATGCGGTTTTTCGGGTCTACCCGCAGAATCAGTTGCACACGGGCCAGCACCGATTCGGAGAAGAAGGTCCAGAACTCGCAGTCGCTGGCCTTCAGGCGCTCCATCAGTACTTGCTGGATTTTCTGTCGCACTTCGGTGGAGTAGATCTCCCGCGGCACGTACGCCAGGCAGTAGCAGAAGCGGCCGTACGGGTCCTTGCGCAGGAACACGCGGATCTTGTTGCGCTCCTGGATCTGTACGATCGCCATGACGGTGGTGAACAGCTCGTCGATCGGCGTCTGGAACAGGTCGTCGCGCGGCAGCACCTCCAGCACCTGGGCCAGTTCCTTGCCGAGGTGGGCCTTGGGGTCGAAGCCCGAGCGGCGCTCGACTTCGGCTACCTTGACGCGGATGTAAGGGATGGCATGCACGCTTTCGCCATACACCGACGAGGTGTACAGGCCCATGAAGCGGTGTTCCTTGATGACCTTGCCATCGGCGTCCAGCTGGCGGATCGACACGTAGTCCGGGTAGGCCGGGCGGTGCACGCGGCTGGGCAGCGCGGCCTTGGCGAACGACAGCAGCAGCGGTTCGTTGAGGTAGGCCACGGCGTAGTCTTCGATGCGCAGCTCTTCGGCCGTCAGGCCCACGCGCAGGCGGCGCGGCAGGCCGAGGAACGACTGCTCGTCGTAAACCATCTGGCCGCCATCGGCGTCGCCCTTGACGGTGAATTCTTCATAGCCCAGGAAGGTGAAGTGGTTGTCCAGCAGCCACTCGAGGAAGGCCTTGACCTCGCCCTTTTCGTGTTGCGCCGGGCCGAAGGCGGTCTGTTCCACCTCGGCCACCACGTCACGCAGCTTGGCCTTCATCGGCTCGAAATCGGCGACTGCCACCCGCACCTCGGCCAGCACCTGCTCGATTTCGCGGGCCAGCACGGTCAGCTCTGCGGCATTGGCGCAGCGGTCGATCTCCAGGTACATCAGCGACTCGTGGCGCACGCCCTCACCCTGGGTACCCTTGGGCAGCAGCTCCAACAACTCACCCTTGGCGCCACGGCGCACGCTGAGCACGGTGGTTTGCAGGGTGTGAATGCTGTAGCCACGGCGGTTGAGCTCGGTGCGCACCGAGTCGACCAAAAACGGCAGGTCGTGGTGCAGCACTTCGACCACGGTGTGGGTCGATTGCCAGCCGTTGCGCTCGTAATCAGGGTTGTACACCCGCACTTGCGGGTATTCGGGGTCGAAACGTTCGATGATGCGCCAGGCTGACAGGGTGCAGCCGGCCAGGTCGGAAAGCCTGCGCTGGGTGAGTTCGTCCAGAGAGATGATGCCGAAGAACTGCTCGGCGAACAGCGCCACTTGTGGCAGGGACTGTTCGCTGATGTGCTGCGCCAGGGCCGCTTGCAGTTGATGCTGGAAGTCGGCTTTGCTGGCTGCGGTGAAGAACGCCATCTGTGGTACTCCGCTTGGGCTTTGTAATAGTTGAAGCGTCGCTGCGTGCGCCGTGTACGGATCAACGATAGCCAACCCGTGGCAAGGCGGACGGTAAAACCAGACGTTGAACGTGCGCGGGCACGCCCAGGGCTCGCCGAAGCTTAACGACTGATCGGTCATCAACGCTTGCAGCGCTGCGACAATTTCGGTCAAGGGGCGGTAACTTTACGTTTATGCCTGTACGCAAGACTGTCAGAATTCCCTTCCATTCACTTTGATCCGAGCCCGCTCATGCAAATCAACACCGCCCTGCTCTTCGCCACCCCTTGCGATGACGAGGAAGACAACATGGCGACCCTGTGCTGCCACAGCGACAAGGGCCAGATGTTTCTGCTTACCCGCTACCCGGACGAAGACACCGTCGACCTGACCCTGGATGACGAGCCATCGACGCTGGACGGGCTGAAAGTGACCCTGAGCGCCAAGCGCCTGCTGATTGAAGTGGCAGCCGGCGACCGCGATGCGCTGAAGGGGGATGAGGTGCTGGAGATCAACCTGACCAGCGACCTGAGTGACCTGGACGAAGTGAAAGAAACCCTGGAGAACATCCTGGCCGGGACTGGGACATTCGTCAGCGAGTTGTGAGCCCGCCTTTATTGCAACGCTGTCTGCATCTCTTGCGCCTGCACCCGCAGCGCCTCGCAAAACGGCTCCACCGCTGCCGATGCCGGCCTGTGGTCTGGCCGTATCAGCATCACCTGGTACGGCACCGACACCCGCAACCTGCGGATCGGCAACCCGCCCTGCGCCGCCTCCAGCCCGCTCAACGGGTTGATGATCGCCACCCCCAACCCTTGCCTGACCATGGCACACACCGAGGCGGCACTGGTGGTCTCGATCACCGTGCGGCGGTTCACCCCCGCCGCGCGAAAGTGCTGGTCCAGGCGCTGGCGGTAAGTGTCCAGGCTGGCCAGGTTGATGAAGTCCACCTCATGAAAGTCGGCAAGTTCCAGCTCGGCTTTTGCCTGTAGCGAGTGATGCGCGGGCAGCACGCACACCATGTTGGCGCTGAACAGCAGCTCGCCATAGGCACCGCGCGGTATCTGCTCGACCTCGGTCAGGCCAAGGTCGTGCTGCTGGGCCACCAGAGACTCTTCCAGCAATGGCGATTCCTGCGCCAGGATACTCACGCTTACGCCTCGATGCTGTTGGTGGAAACGCTGGCAAGCCTTGGGCAGCAACGTCTGAGAGAACAGCGGCAGGCAAGTGATGGCCAGCCTCCCCTGCTCGAAATTGCGAATGGCCTGGGCAAAGCGATCGATCCGCTCCAGCCCGACGTAGGCGCGCTCGACCTCTTCGATCAACAGCAACGCCTGGGCTGTCGCCACCAGGCGCCCACCCTCGCGCTCGAACAGGTTCAGCCCGGTCACCTGCTCCAGCCGCGCCAGCTCGCGGCTGACAGTGGGCTGCGAGGTAAACAGCAGGCGCGCCGCACCGGTCACACTGCCAGCGGCCATGATGGCGCGGAACACTTCGATATGGCGGACAGAGAGTTTCACAGCAGTACCCGGCAAAGTCAGCAATGGGTATATCAGATATGAATGACCGTCAGAAAAATAGCTATTTTTCTGAATTCCTTGTTTGGCTCATCCTCGCGGTCATCCTTATATGAGTAGCGCCACCATGACCGCACCTTTCTCCCTCCTGGCCGAAGCTGTCCGCCAGCACGGCTCGCCGCTGTGGGCGTACGACGCCAGCACCATCGCCGAACGTGTCGAGCAGTTGAAGGTGTTCGACACCGTACGCTTCGCCCAGAAAGCCAACCCTAACCTGCACGTGCTGCGCCTGATGCGCGCCCATGGCCTGGTGCTGGATGCCGTATCGCTGGGTGAGATGGAACGGGCCTTCGCAGCGGGTGCCCGCGTGGACGGCGACCCTGCCGGCGTGGTGCTGACCTGCGACGCCCTGGACCGGCCGACCCTGGAGCGCGTGGTGGCCTCGAAGATCGAAGTGAACGCGGGCTCCATCGACATGCTGCGCCAGCTGGGTGAACGCTCGCCCGGCCACCGCGTGTGGATCCGCATCAACCCGGGCTTTGGCCATGGCCACAGCCGCAAGACCAACACCGGCGGCGAGAACAGCAAGCACGGCATCTGGCACGAAGAGCTGGAGGAGGCACTGGTCTGCATCAAGGCCCATGGCCTGCACCTGGTGGGCGTGCACATGCACATTGGTTCTGGTGTGGACTACCAGCACCTGGAGCAGGTGGCTCGCTCGATGATCGAGCTGATTGGCCGCCTGGGCGTGGATATCGAAGCGTTTTCCATCGGCGGCGGGCTCTCCACCCCTTACCGCAGCACCGACAAACCGGTCGACCTGCAGCGCTACGCCCAGACCTGGGCGGTGGCACGCAAGGAAATCGAAGCGATGCTCGGCCACCCGGTGCGCATGGAGATCGAGCCTGGGCGCTTCCTGGTGGCGGAGTCGGGCTACCTGGTGGCCGAAGTGCGCGCCGTGAAGCAGGTGGGGCGCAATACCTTCGTGATGATCGACGCCGGCTTCAACGACCTGATGCGCCCGGCGATGTACGGTGCGTACCACGGCATGACCCTGCTCGATGCCAACGGCCAGCCAGTGGAACGCCCCCGCCAGCCGACCGTGGTGGCCGGGCCGCTGTGCGAGTCGGGGGATGTGTTCACCCAGGATGACCAGGAACTGACCCCACAAGACCTGCCCCAGGCGCAGGTGGGCGATTTGCTGGTGATTCACGATGCCGGGGCCTATGGGGCGTCGATGTCGTCGAACTACAACAGCCGGCCGTTGCTACCGGAGTTCCTGATCGAGGAAGGGGCGCTGCGCATGATTCGCCGGCGGCAGACCGTGCAGGACCTGCTGGGCCTGGAGGCGGGGTTCTAATCTCAGTGCTTGGGGCTGGATCGCAGCCCCAATGGACAAACCCTCCTTGCAATCACCTTGGCTCATCGCGACAATGCGATCAATTCCTATTCATATTGCGAATTTGACGCCATGTCGACGCTCGATCACCAGGCCCTTCACCTGCTCTACAGCGAAAACAACAGCTGGCTGAAAGGCTGGCTGCGCGCCCGCCTGGGAAACGCAGCCGATGCCTCCGACCTGGCGCACGATACGTTCCTGCGGGTCATGACGGCCCGCAGCCAGCTACCCATTCGCGAACCGCGCAGCTACCTCAGCGCCATCGCCCGCTCCCTGCTGATCGACAAAGTGCGCCGCCGCGCCATCGAAAAAGCCTACCTGCAAGCCCTGGCCCTGCGACCGGAGCCGGTGGAGGTATCACCAGAGGTTCGCCTGTCGATCATCGAAATGCTGATGGCCGTGGACAGCCTGCTTGACGAACTCGGCCCCAAGACCCGTGCCATCTTTCTCGCCGTGCAACTGGAAGGCCTGACCTACGGTGCTGCGGCCGAGCGCTTCGGTGTATCGGTCACAACGGTGAAGAATCACCTGATCAAGGCCATGACCCGCTGCCTGCTGGCCGTCGAAGGCTGAACGGCATGGACGTCAAAACCCTGGAAGCCGCTGCCACTTGGTACGTGCAGCTCAACGATGGCGACAGCAATGAAGCCCGCACCCACGCCTGGCGCCAGTGGCTGCAGGCCAGCCCTCAGCATGCCGCTGCCTGGGCGCGCGTTGAAAAGCTTCAGCAACAATGGGCCATGGTGCCGCCACACGCGGCGCTGTCCAGCCTGGGGGCGGCGCAGACGCAGCGGCGCGATGTGCTGAAAGTGCTGAGCTTGCTGCTGGCCATGGGCGGCGGTGGCTGGCTGGCAACCGAGCAGGTGCCCTATCGCGCCTTGATGGCGCAACAACGTACCGCTACCGGCGAGCGGCGCGCTGTAGAGCTGGCGGATGGCTCGCAGCTGGAGCTGAACGTGGGTACCGCGCTTGATGTGCGCTTTGACAGGAAAGTGCGGGCAATCCAGCTGTACCAGGGGGAGATCCTCGTGCGACCGGCCAGCGACATTCAGCAGCGCCCGTTCATCGTGCACACCGACGACGGCAGCGTGCTGGCCCACAGTACCGAGTTCAGCGTTCGCAAACTGGCACAACAGACACGCGTAGGCGTGTTGCAGGCCAGCGTCGATGTACGCCCGCAGCGCCATCCTGACCGGGTGCTGCACGTGCAGGCCGGGCAGCAAACGCGCTTTGACCAGCAAGACTTCACCCTTGCCCATGCCCTGCCCGCCGACTCCACGGCCTGGCTACAGGGCATGCTGAGCGTGAACGACTGGCGCCTGGGCGACTTCATCGAAGAGCTGGGCCGCTATCGGCCGGGCGTGCTGCGCTGCGCCTCATCAATCCAGGCCATGAGCATTTCCGGCGCATTCCGTATCGACGATACCGATATTGCGCTGGCCAACCTGCCGAAAACCCTGCCTGTAAAGGTGCGCTACCTCAGCCGCTACTGGGTGAATGTGGAACCCGCCTGAACGGCTGGTGAAAAAACTTTCGCTCAAATCTTGCTGATTTTGATTCTCGTCCGTCCCTGACACAAGCCGCGACGACAGCGACTTTCTGCCATAACTCGGAAGGATCACCCAATGCCTCACCTGCACCCCACCCCTACCACGCTGAGCCAGGCCGTGCGCCTGGTGCTGTTCGGCATGTCCCTGGCCAGCGCGCCAGCCTTGCTGCTGATGCCTGCCCAGGCCATGGCCCAGAGCCAGACTGCCTACCACGTCGCGGCTGGCCCGCTGGGCAACGCCATCACCCAGTTTGGCGTGCAGGCGGGTGTGACCATTTCGTTCGACACTGAGCAAACGCGCAACCTGAACAGCGCAGGCCTGGAAGGCAGCTACAGCATCGAGGAAGGGCTGGTGCGGCTGCTGAGCAACAGTGGCTTGCAGGCACAACGCCAGGGTAATGGCGGCTATGTGCTGGTGCCTTCAGGCAACGGTTCGGCGATGGAACTGGGGCCACTGAACATCGATGCCAACCGGCTGGATGCGACCAGCGAAGGCACCCAGTCTTACACCGCCCGCGCCGTGACCATAGGCAAGGGTGTGCACACGCTGAAGGAAACCCCGCAGTCGGTCACCGTCATGACCCGCAAGATGCTCGACGACCAGAACCTCAACACCCTGGAACAGGTGCTGGACAAGACCCCGGGCATCACCGTGTACGACTCGCCCATGGGCGGCAAGTATTTCTACTCCCGCGGTTTCAACCTGGACGGCCAGTACCAGTACGACGGCGTGCCGCTGGATGTGGGTGGCAACTACGTGCAGGCCAACAGCTTTTCCAGCGACATGGCCTTCTATGACCGCGTCGAAATTCTCAAGGGTGCGGCTGGCATGATGAAGGGCTCCGGTTCCTCCGCCGGTGGCGTCAACTTCGTGCGTAAACGCGGCCAGGAAAAAGCCGCTACCACCGTCACCCTGTCTGCCGGTAGCTGGGACAACTACCGCGGCCAGGTCGATGTGGGCGGCCCGCTCAACGAATCCGGCACGGTGCGTGGCCGGGCCGTGGCGGCGCTGCAGGACCGTCAGTACTTCTATGACATTGCCAAGCGCCAGGACCAGATTCTGTACGGCGCCATCGACTGGGATGTCAGCCCCGACACTACGCTGGGCTTTGGCCTGGCCTATGAGGATGTCGATGCCACACCGTGCTATGCCGGTGTGCCACGCTACGCCGATGGCAGTGACCTGAAGCTGTCGCGTTCCACCTGCCTGGGGGTCAGCTGGAACGACCTGCAAAGCCAGCGCATTACCGGCTTTGCCGACCTCAAGCACCACTTCAACGATGACTGGACGCTGAACTTTGCCTCGATCTACACCCACAACAACCAGAACATCGAATACGCCTACTCCGAAGGCACGGTACCGGTCGGCGCCAGCACCGGCAGCATGAGCGTGCGAGCCGGTCGTTTCGACTACGACCAGGACGACTATGGCTTCGATACCTATGTCGATGGCAAATTCGAGGCGTTCGGCCTGCAGCACGAACTGATCATCGGTGCCAACGCCAGCCGGCAGAAAACCCATGACTACTTCGCGCTGATGCTGCTGGACGGCAAGCAGAACCCATTCGACCCGTCTGCACATTTCCCACACCCGTCCAAAGCCGATTACCTGGTCAACCCGACCCGCGGTGGCAGCGTGCCAACCGACTCCACCACCACGCAATACGGCACTTACGCCAACCTGCGCCTGAAGCTGGCAGAGCCGCTGACCCTGGTGCTGGGTGCACGGGTCAGCTGGTACCGCAACAAGAGCGACTCCTATACCCAGTACTATGATTACTGGGTGAATAACCGCAGCGAAGAAAACGGCCAGGTCACGCCGTTCGCCGCCGTGCTGTACGACCTGAACAACCAGTGGACCGCCTACGCCAGCTACGCCGACATCTTCCAGCCGCAAAGCGACAAAGTGGACGCCGAGCGGCAGTCACTCCAGCCCAAGACCGGTGCCAACTACGAGATTGGCATCAAGGGCGAGCTGCTTGAGGGTGCCCTGAATACTTCGTTCAACCTGTTCCGCACCGTCGAGAATCACCGCGCAGAAAGCGACTACATCGAGACCTGTCCGTCAGGCGACGGCTATTGCTACACCGACAGCGGCAAGGTGCGTGCGCAGGGCTTCGAAGCCGAGATCAGCGGCTCGCCCATCGAGCGCCTGCAATTGTTGGCAGGCTACACCTACACCCAGACCAAGTACCTGAAGACCATCGAGGACACCGACCCCACCGAGCTGACCTTCACCTCCAGCTTCATCCCGCGGCACATGCTCAAGGTGTGGGGTGACTACCAACTGGGCGGCGCCTTGGAGCGCTGGACCTTGGGTACCGGTTTCAACAGCCAGAGCGAGAACTTCCGTACCACCGGCAAGACCCGCGTCGAGCAGCCTGGCTACACCGTGTGGAACGGCCGCGTGCAGTACCGTCTGGATCAGAACTGGACCGTCGCCCTCAACGGCAACAACCTGTTCGACAAAAAGTACTACGCCACTATCGGCGCGCCGGGCTGGGGCAACTTCTATGGCGAACCGCGTAACTTCATGGTGACGTTGCAAGGGGCGTTCTGAAATGCACCAGGGCCGCTTTGCGGCCCTTTTGATTTGCCAGGTCGCCTACAACAAGCCTCTCAGGTTCGGTCTCCCGCCGACTTTCCGTAGCGTGACGAATGCCCCTTCGTGGAAGTGATAACCGGTGAAAACACCTACCGAAGTCAATACCACCGCATTTTCAGAAAACTCCTACGCGCGTATCGGAAGCGCAAAGCTCCAGCAAGAAGTGATTCCTCGCTAGGGTCCAGGTTCGGGTCGAATGCAGCGCGTTGCATGCATTTGCTGATCACTCCTGCTCACTGGAGCACATCCATGGATTCATTGAACGAAGCCCTAGAATTGTGCCGGCGCATCACCACCGGCTACCGTCCCGCCCTGCGCAACAGCCCGGTCGCCGACTGCACCCGCCGCTTCGAGCTGCTGCCCCTGCGCTACGCCGCTGTCGGCGGCAACCCGGCACAACGCGCCCGCCTGCCCAAACTGCCGGGTTATCTCAGCCCGTTCCAGGACGTGGGCGAGATGACCCACTCCAGCTACGCCATCCGCCCCCTGCGTGAGGGCTTTCTTTACCTGCTGATCAAGCGCCACAGCGCAGATGCCTACGAATGGCACAGCCAGTACCGCGTGGCACCCAACGGTTCCCTGCAGTACATCAGCGCCGACGCACCGTGGGAACCCGCCCCCCTCACTGGCAATCTGGATGACATCATCCGCAGCTTCGGCTGGACCATCACCCTCTACGACCTCGACGACATCCAGGAACTGCGTCCGTTGTTCAGCCCTTCCCCCCTCACCCCGCGCCTGCTCGACAACTACCGCCTGCTCGAAGACGAATACCGCAACAGCCTGCCCGCCATCGATATCGCCCGCTTCATCCAGCCGTCCGAAGCCCCGCCGCAGCCCCATGTGCTCAAGCACGACCAACTGAACTGGGTAGCCGACTTCAAGGCCCGGGACGATGCCGACCTGCAAGCGCTGCTGGACCTGCAACCTTTCAACAACGACCAGATCGTCTCGCCCCACGCCTCACGCCAGGCCCTGGCGCCGCCAGTGAACCAGACCAAACCCCGTGGCGCCGCTATCGTGATCGAAGACGCCATCGGCATTACCCAGGAGCTCAACGCCTGGCGCAATGCCGCGGTCGATGATGTGAAAACGAAGTGGCTGG